>DATNBZ010000271.1:0-17761 GCA_035607285.1 Blastocatellia bacterium
AGGCGCAAAGGACCGCAAAGCACGCGAAGGACTGACCGGACATTACAAGTCAGCAGCCAAATAACCGAACATTACGAAAAAAGATCCGCCACAAGCTAGTCATTACTTCGCGCGGTTCGATGCGCCGAGGTTTTCGTACCACTTCAAGTTCGTCGTGGCAGTGCCGATGCACGCGACATCCGGTCTTCCGTCTCCGTTCAAGTCGGCCACTGCGCATCCGGCCGCACTCATGCCGCCATCATCAAGAGTCTGCCGCGACCAGCGAGCGCCGGCTGAATCTTCCGCGGAGTAAATGTAAACGCTCCTGCCCTGCCCTCTGTACCCGCCGATTATTTCGTCTCGACCGTCTCGATTCAAATCCGCGGTCAGCAGCACGTGCCCGTCGTTCAGACTCGTGTCGATCACCTCGCGCTTCCAATCTTTTCCTTGCTGGTGATAGACGACTACCTGGTTACCGTGCCAGGGCTCGATGGTGCAAAGGAATCGATCTCGCCCAACCTTGCCGACTGCGATTTCGCTTGAGCCGCTTCGGGGCCACGGGTCAGGATTTCCGGGCAAGATCCTTGTGCGCGCCCAATGCTTGTTCTTTCCATAGCTGAACAGGTCGACTCCCAGGAAGCCCGCCGTCAGCAGGTCTTCTTTGCCGTCGGCGTTCCAGTCCGTGACGAGGATCGCGTGCAACACGCCTTCAAGTTCCTGCGAGATGATCTCTCGCTTCCACGTACCGGGGCGATAGAACACAACCGGAACTGCGCCTTTGTAATCAGGCAGTGTCGCGTGCGCGCCGGCCAGCGGAGCGTTGACCAGGACTTTCTTTCCATTCCCATCCATGTCGAGCCAACGCAGACGATGAGAAGTCGGGAGCCGATCGATTTCGATCATCTCCCACGGCTGCGAAGGATCGCCCTTGTGTTTGAGCAGCGAAACGATGCCAATGCTTTTTGCGGGGTCGTTCGAGAATTCATGAGCGAGTGCGATCTCAGGAATGCCGTCTCCGTCGATGTCCCACGCCGCGCAGTTGATGGGGCTGGAAATATTCCCAACGATCACGTGACGCTGCCATCCGGGATTCTCGAACCAGATGAGTTCCTTCATGCCGCTGGCGACCGCGATCAAATCCAACTTGCCGTCGTGATTGAGGTCGGCAACAACAACCTGATAACCACCGCGCAGATCAGTGGCGATTGTGTGCTCCGCAAACCTCGCCGGGTGAGCTGCGCTGTAGGCGGGCCGAGAGCCAAAGAGATTGACCGGAACAAGACAGGCGACAATTCCCACGATCAGCAATCGCATACTCTCCTCCAACGATTGTATTCAAACCTCGAGCGAAACTGAGCATCCGGTATTGTGAGAGACCTATCGTAAGAGCCCAGGAATAAGCAGCGCGCCACGCGTTTCAGAAGATGAAAAGCCAGCTTCTGTGTGAGCCCCGTCCGCCGCGCCAGGCCAATAAACTGCGGGTCTGAGCGCAAGCTTTCGTAGAGTAAGCGTCATTGCGTTAGGCCGTGCCGGCTCTTCACGTTTCCCCAACCGCGTTAACGGCTGCCTTCGACCGCGATGAATCTAGCGGAGCTCGACGTCGCCGTCGGGCGTGTGGATGGTGGCGATGAGCGCCGGCGCCGGGCCTGCATCGACGCGGAGATTCAACGCCAGAGAAGAAAGTTCGGCGCGGACACGGTCGGCATTCGGGTGCTCCGCTCGAAGGGCAACAAGCGTGCAAGCCTTCGCGAGCGATGATGCAGGATGCGGCGTCGTTCCCCAATCAATAAAGAACGGAATAATGCCGCCTGAATTCAACGTCGGCGAAACTGTTCTCCAAGCCAACAGCACTCCGTCTGGGCGCCGGCGGCTGCCGGCCTGCACGCGTCCCAGATCGATGCCGTGTTGTTTGGCGTCCTGAACAAGAGCGTCCAGGTTCGCGTTCCTGGCTGCCCAGGTTACCAGTCCTGAAGACTTCAGGTCATCAATGCCGAATCGTCGCGACAACGCAGGCTTTGGCTGGTCAGGATCGGGGCCGATGATTTCGAGATACGTCAGCTCACCCAGGCGTATTAGCGCGTTGCGAGTGCCCGCGCCCGGGTGCTGGCCTCCGGGCGCCGCTTTGACGCCAAGGAGCTTCTCAACTTGCTCGACTCCCGCGGCAAGGTTCGGAGTCGCAAAGACGAGATGGTCGATCTTCGAAAGTATCGGCGTCTCCTTGTTCGTAGCTGCATGACCGCCGCAGATTAGCATGCAAGCGACCAATGCGATGCAATGAGGCAGCTTCATAAATCAAGTGGCGCGTAGCGGTCAGTTTGAGGTTCAGAGTTCAAGCTTTAGCTTGCTCTTGAGCTTTATGGTTGAAAAACGGCAAGCTAAAGCTTGAACTCTGAACTGGACCTTCAAACTGACCCACTATCAAGTGGCGCGGACGACGAAAAGAACAACTTCGCAACCTTGCATGAAAAACCAGGCAACAATGGCGACTCCAGAGCGTCATCAGCGTGCAGAGTGCGGTCAAGTACCAGCCGCTCATCGTCGCGCCGATAGACCGAGATCTGCTGCAGCATCACATCCACAATCCAGTACTCGTGTACACCCTGCCGCGAGTAGAGCTTGAGCTTGACCCTGCGATCGCGGTCCTCATTGGCCTTGCCCGGCGAGAGCACTTCGATCACGAGTTCCGGCGCAGTAAGGAGATGCCCGGCTGTGTCCGTCGCAAGTGCGAGGCGCTCTCGCGTGACCCACACAACGTCGGGAGCCACGTCATCGCCTTCACCAAAGATCAACCCCGGGGCAGTGAGCACAACTCCCAAACCATTCTTGTCATTCCAGTCGCCAAGGAACTGACACAGGCGACTGCAGCTATACTGGTGCGCAACACTCGGCTGTCGGGACACGTAGAGTTCTCCTTCGATGATTTCATACCGTTTGCCGTCATCGGGCATCAGTTCCAGATCAGCGGATGTGAACTTCACGGAGGTAACCATCTTGATCTCCTCTTTTTCAGCCTATCTCAGCCGGCCGCGCGTCGCAATGATGCGTGCCCAGATCGTTCCTGCCGGGTGTTATTAAAAGCAGACTTGCAGCGGAAAACGCCCACGTAGTAACGAATTTATTCCTTGGGGATTCTCAGAAACGAATAAATTCGTTACTACGTGGGAAGTCCGGCTCTTAATCACTGTCCTTTAAGCCATCTACTCCACGTCGTACAACTTGATCGGTTTGTCCTGAAGATACTTATCAAACCAATTCAAGATATGTTGCAGACGTTCGACGCGGTGCCACGGCGCGCCCGACCTCGAAAGCTCGTGCGATTCATTGGGGAAGCGCACCATCGCGGTCGGAATCTTGCGATACTTCAAAGCGCGAAACATGATTTCACCGCCGTCCGCCGGGGGCGTGCGATAGTCGGCCTCTCCTTCGATAAACATCATCGGAGTAGTAATGTCCTTCACATAGGTGAGAGGCGAGCGTTTGGTAAAGTCTTGCGGGTCTTCCCAGGGCGCGGCTCGGAACCACGTCGGCGTAAACAGGGTGAAGTCGGCGGTGAACCAGAAGCCCGCCCAGTCGGCTATCGAACGCTGCGAGACAGCCGCCGCAAATCGATTCGTGTGACTCACGGTCCAGTTCGTGAGCACGCCTCCGCCGCTGCCGCCGGTGACACCCATCTTTTTGGTGTCGATGTAGCCGCGCTTTACCACGGCGTCCACGCCGGCCATCAGGTCTTTATAGTCATCGCCGGGATAGTTGTACTGGATGATGTTGCCGAACTCCTGCCCGTAGGAAGTGCTGCCGCGCGGGTTGGTGTACAGCACGACGTAACCCTTCGCCGCCATCCACTGAAACTCATGAGTGAATGTGAACCCGTAAGCAGCATGAGGTCCGCCGTGAATCTCCAGAATGAGCGGATACTTCTTCGAAGGATCGAAGCCGGGCGGCTTCTGAATCCACCCCTGAATCCTCTTGCCGTCAAAGCTCGTGTACGAGAAATCTTCCGGAGGGGTGAGGTTGAGCTGCGAGAACAATTCGTCGTTGACGTGTGTCAAGCGTGCGGTCGCCCCGGTTGCAGTTTCGAAGATGAAAAGATCGCCGATCTCCGTGGGTGTCGAAATCAGGAAAACCATCTTTGAAGCATCGGGCGTTGCGGTGTAACCGGCTATTTCGTGATTGCCGTTGACCAGGACCTCGATTTCGCCGGTGGACATGTCGATTCGCTTCAGATTGGCCGCGCCGTTTTCAGCCGATTCGACGTAGATGAAGTCATCGTCCTTGCTCCAAATGACGCCGCCGGGGCTTCCCCCGCGCGGCGCGTGCTGATCGCCGCCGATGCTATTGCCGATGTCGTAATCGTACTTGGCGGTCATGTTCGCCGGCGCCGCGCCGGGCTCGTTGTTCATCACGAATAGATCGGGCTGCGTGTAGGACTGCACGGGTTTGTGACTGAGCACACCAGCAAACGCAATCCGTTTCCCGTCGTTGCTGAAAGTGTAATCGCGCATACCGCCGTCGAAGCTCAGTATCTTTTTCTCATCGCTGCCTGCGTTAGCACCAATCGCCGAGATCGAATAGAGATCGGCATGGGCGGCTTCGAAATAGGGTTCTGCAACACGATTGCCCACGAAGTAGATCCGCGAGCCGTCGTGCGACCAGTTTATGTTGCCTTCATCGAAGTTACCCCTGGTGAGCTGTTTGGGTTTCGGCTTCTCTCCCGCGGTGACCGGAACCGAAACTGTCCAAATATGAGAGTGGGATTTCGGATTCAGGTAACCTCCGCCGTTCGCGCGATAGACCGCTTTGGTAATCACACGCACATCGCTGACATGCTCGGGCGGTTTCTCTTTCGCTTCGGCTTCTTCCGGATTCGGTTTGTCTTTTTCTTTGCTCGCGTCTTCGCGGCTCACGAAAGCGATGGTCTTTCCGTCGGGCGACCATTCAAACCCGCCGGGGCTGCGAGGCGTATCGGTCAGCGGTTGCGCTTCTCCACCGCCCAGCGAGAGCAGCCAGATCTGAGGCGGTTGCGGCTTGCCGTCTTTCTCACCGGAGCGAATGAACGCGATCGTCTTGCCGTCGGGCGACCAGCGCGGATTTCCATCGCGCGGCCCGGCAGTGAGCTGGCGCGGCTTGTCGCCGTCGGGGTGGCCCTTCGTCGACACGATCCACAACGCGGTGTCGTAGCGATCAGCTTTTTGATTCACCCACTCGCGCACAAAGACGACCTGCGAGCCGTCGGGTGAAATTTGCGGATCCGCGATCCAGACAAACTTGAACAAATCCGTCTCGGTGATCCCGCGTTGATCGGCCGCGAACGAAACCACGGAAAGATTCAACGCGATGACAAGGAAGACCGCGAGCAACGAGCTAAAGCGACGAAATCCGGTTTTCATGCTGACTCTCCTGATTGATTAATTGGATTGAAAACGATAATGCATTTTGGGGGAAATGTGTAGCATTACCGCGTGCTTTGCGGTCCTTTGCGCCTTTGCGCTGAGTATTATGTCTTGCTCCTTCAATACCCAATAGTCAGCGCAAAGGCGCAAAGGACCGCAAAGCACGCGAAGGACTGACCGGACGTTACAGGTCAGCAACCCAATAACCGAACACTACGAAAAGACGCTACTTTTCAGCAGCGAGAATATATGTCGCGCCACGAGTCGTGTTGAAATCCACAACATCGTTTGCGGGTCGAGAAACTGGAACGGTCCTACCTTGAGAAATAACCTTCAACGCTACGGCGCTGCGAACCCGGCACGTGTTGCCGAGGCGAGATAGAATAGTCGCCTCTTCGAGGTTCCCATCTTTCCAGCGCATCGCTACTTCGAAGCCTCCTCGCGCGCACACGCCTCGGACTTCTCCTGTCTTCCACGATTCAGGAAGCGCCGGCAGCAAGTTCAATTCGCTCTCGTGAGACTGAAGAATCATCTCGGCTATCACTGCCGACATTCCAAAAGAACCATCCACCTGCATCGCCTTCGAGCAGATCGAGAACAAGCTGTTGAACGTGTAATTGTGGACCGCAAAGTCAATGTTCTCGAGCGCCTTTCTTCCATTGCCCAGGCGAGCCCAGCACGCGGCTTTCCACGCCGAAGACCATCCATTGCCCTCGAGCCCGCGCTGCTCGAGCACTACCTTGCTTGCTTCAGCGAGCTTCGGTGTTTGGCGCATTGAGATTTGATTCCCAGGAAAGAGCCCCCACAGTCCCGAGATATGTCTATGGCTCTTTTCCGTCTCGTCCCAGTCGTCGAGCCACTCCTGCAGATTGCCTTTGCGGCCCACCTGCATCGGCGCGAGCCTCATCCGCATTTCTCTAACCTTGTTCTTGAAATCCGGATCGATCCCAAGCACGTCGGCGGCCTGTTCTACATCTTCGAAGAGGTCCCTGAGAATCTGCATATCGATCGTCGATCCCGCGCAGATCGAAGTCGTCGTTTCAAAGGTCGTCAGCTCATCGAAGAATTTGACGGCGCCCGGGACTGCCGGGAAATTCTCGGGCGAGGTGGACGGGGCGGTGACCATCCAAGAATGCTGTGGTTCATATTTGGGGTGCCGAACCAGAAAATCCAGGAAGAACTCGGCGCTGCCTTTCAACACCGGGTAGTACTTCTTCAGGAACTCCTTGTCGCCGGTGTAAAGGTAGTGCTCCCACAAATGCGTCGTGAGCCACGCTCCTCCGGTAGTAAATGTTCCCCAGCTCGGACCATCCATCGGCGCGGCGACTCGCCAGAGATCAGTGTTCTGATGATGAACCCATCCGCGCGCGCCGTAGTGCTCGCGCGCCACTTCACTGCCCTGATCGGTCAGCTCCTTTATCATCGTGAAGAGCGGCTCGGCGCATTCGCTCAGGTTTCCGACTTCCGCGGGCCAGTAGTTCATCTGAGTGTTGATGTTGGTCGTGTATTTCGAATCCCACATAGGATTCATGTCTTTGTTCCAGATTCCCTGGAGGTTGGCGGGCTGCGTGCCGGGTCTCGACGATGAGATCAGAAGATAACGGCCAAACTGAAACAGCAATGCCGCCAGCGCCGGATCGTTCGATCCGTCGAAGGATTTGAGTCGCTCGTCGGTCGGCAGTTGCGAGTTCGCAGTAGCCGGAAGATTCAAGTCCACTCGTGTGAAAAGCCGCTGGTGCTCTTTCACGTGAGCGCTCTTGAGTAAATCAAACGGCTTTGCCGCCGCGGCTTTCATCGCCGCTTCGACGCGAACGTTGGGATCGGCGCTCACGTCTTTGTAATTTACAAAGTTCGTCGCCGCCGAGATCAGCAGAGTCACCGAGTCGGCGTCTCTTACGATCAGTTCATCGCCAGTCGTTTTAACCGAGCCGCCGGTAGGCAACGCTCTTAAGCGAACCTGATAGCGAAGCTTCCCTTCAACGCCTATGTAGTCCGCGGACTTGCCGCTCAGTCTCAGGCCGTCGCCGCCGTCTGCGTCCATCCGAAAGTAATCAGTCGCGTAGTTAGAGTGCGCGGTGTTTCGGTATCCTCTGAGTTGTGCCGCAAACGAGATCGCTCCGGGTTTGTCTGAGGTGAGCCGCACTACAATGACCTGATCAACCGGGCTTACGAAAACTTCTCTAACGTAGCGGGCGCCACTTTTCTCATAAGCCGTCGTCGCGATCGCGGTGTCGAGATCGAGTTGATGCCGGTAGTCGGACGCCTTTTCTTTACTCGGGAACTTGATTACAAGATTGGCGAGGGCCTGATATTTTTGCTGCTCGACCGGATAGCCCATCAGCGCCCTGCCGAACAGCGTGTGAGCTTTCTGGTATTCGCCGGCAAATATCAGCTTTTGAACTTCAGGCAGTGCCTTGTAGCTTCCCTTCACCACTGTCGAGTACGGCCCGCCCGACCAATAAGTATCTTCGTTGAGTTGAATCTGCTCATCGTCGGTCCGGCCGAAGACCATCGCGCCGAGCCTGCCGTTGCCGACCGGTAATGCGTTCTCCCACTTGTCGGCGGGATGCGTGTACCACAGCACGAGTCGCGGGTCTGGAGCGAGCGGCGCTACGGGATCCGCGGCGAGGGCTCGCGCGGCTAACGCTAACAGCGCAAGCCCGACAATGCTTGCTCCGACCAGCCACACAAGCAATCCTTGCCTGAGGGGAATCGTGCCGCTGCCTGGTCGTCGAGCTGCTTTGACTGAGAGATTCGTGGTCAAATGTTCAATCGCTGCCATAGATTTTTCGATTATCACTACCGCAGACCTTGTAGGGGCGGCCCTCCGTGGCCGCCCCTCTTTGCAGGCGAAGTTATGTTGCCGGAGAGGGGGCGGCCACGGAGGGCCGCCCCTACAAGGATATACTGTACTCGCTCTGAACCAATCCACTGGCATATTCGCGAGTAGCAATGTGATGAAGGCGCACGTCGCGCGGCAGGCTGCCAAAGAGCGGAATCCCCTCCCCCATGAGCACCGGCACTCGAGTGATAATCAAACGTTGAATAAGCCCCGCGCGCAGGAACTCTTGAATCGTGATGCCCCCGTCGATGTAGAGATGATGAGCGCCGCTTCGAGCGAGTTGCGAAACGATCTCTTCCGGAGAACCCGCCATCTGTTCGACCACGCCTCCGACGGCGGCGGATAAATCAACCGGCCGATTGCTCAAGACCACGACGCGCTTGTCGCCATATGGCCAGGCCTGGAAGGTCAGAACTTTTTCGAAAGTCTTGCGTCCCATCACGATCGCATCGACGGTCGCGATGAACTCGTTGTAGCCGTGAGGCTCGCCGCCGCCCTCCGGCAAGAAATCGAGATCGTCGTTTCGCCGCGCAATAAACCCGTCGACGCTCGTACCGACAAACACAGATATCATCATCGCAATTTCCTTACGGTTGCGGCTCTGTTGCCGGCGTCAACTTAGCCTGGCTGGAACGCCTGATACCAGCAGACCGTAGCGACACTGCTTGCAAGGCTCCGTTGGAGGTAGTGTCCTAAAGTTGTGTTGGTCGACGGAAACTACCCGGCGATGCGTTTTTTGGAGTGCGGCGCGGTCTGTGCGTACGCGCCGCTTTGGCTGCCTTAAATCGCCCGCCAAGAGCTAAAGCGGCGCGCACGCACAGACCGCGCCGCACTCCAAATGTGCCGTCATTCCGTTGGATGCGTGCTTAAGGTTGCGGATTATTTCGGCTTATTTACTGGGCGGCTTTTCGATGATACTCGTGATTCTTCCGCTGACGGACTGGCCCCTGGCAACCTCGACTGTGATTTCGTTTTCTTTTGCCATCGCTTCACGAGCTTTTATGTTTTGAATGATGCTCTTGCTCATGCTGTGATCACCTTTTCCTCTAACGAGCATCCCTTCCTTCAATACGAAATCTACAACCAGAGGATTAGTGCCGCCGGCCTTCTTAGGATCATTAACTGTTATCTCGACACGCATATTCGACCGGGATTCAAAGAAGCTCTTGGCCTGCGCATTCGTTGCGGCAGGAGGGTTCAGGATCACTGAATAGGTTCCGGCCGGCAATAAGCCAAAGTCGAATCCGCCATCAGCGCCGGCAGTCACAGATGACATGGGCCTCAGCGTGGGCGTGGACTTGTCTGCGTTGGGCGTGGGCGCGTTTACGATGCTAACCTGAACGCCCGGCACGCCGACCGGCGCAACCTGTTTGTTGATCGGCTTCTGCCCAGTCAAGCTGATTGCGGCTCCCAGCACACAAACGCCGAAGATGAGGCCGAGAGAATACACTACGGTTTGAAAGCTCTTTCGATTAAGCATGGGGGCTCCTGGTCTGTCTCAATTGTTGATATTGATTCTGTGCTGTTGCAGCACCTGAGTCAATCGGTCTTTGTATTTCCACATGGCTGGCCGTGTCGGACCCAGCCCGATCACCACGCGGGGCGGCCGTGCTTGTCTGCATAATACATGAGCATGTCGAGATAACCCGGCTGCTGCCCGAGCAGTCTCAGCAGCAACGCCACCTGGCCTCGATGATGAGTACCGTGATTGGCTGCGTGCTGCATTAGCTCACCCACCGGCATCGAAATGTTCTCCGTGCGATCGGTCGAATATTCGGCATTGCGAGCCAGGTCTTCGTCCGTCAGCGTGCCCAGGAACTCGCGCAAGTTCGCCTCGACTCTGTTCCAGGCTTCTACGAGAGATTCAACGGTAGGGAAATCGACGGCGTTCAGACGCGGGCCACGCTTTGGACCGCCGCAACGATCGAGCCACCCCGCTTCAGCGCTCAGCACATGAACCATTGTGTTCCTGACAGATCCGTAGCTGCCTGCCACCGGCTCCGTGAATTGTTCCGGTGTAAGCCGCGCCATCACATCAAACAATTTCTTATTAGCCCAATAGCAATAGTCGTAAAGAGTTTCAAGATCCTTGACGGTCATTCAGTTCTCACTCGTAGCTCCGTCGGGAGCCACCTGTCTATAGACCCGAAAGCTCGCTTCGAAGTCGTCACTCAAAGAAGCGATAACGTTTTTGGCATCAACCAGCGAGGTCACTACACAGAAGGCGGCATCTCGTGCCTCTGGTGAAGGCGGTTTCAGGTCGGGCACCATTACGGTGAGCATTCCAGCCGCGCTCGCCGAGAGCACGCCGGCATCGGAATCTTCCAGTGCCACGCAATTCACCGCCTCCACGCCCAGACGCCGCGCAGCTTCAATGTAGATATCGGGCGCGGGCTTTCCGTTAACGACTTGATCTCCGGTGACCAGGTTATCGAACCAGCTTTCCAGTTTAGCAGCCCGCAAGCTCAAGCTTGTGTAATCGCGATCGCTCGATGTCGCCACGGCTGTTGGAATCTGACGTTCACGCAAGAACGACAAGAGTTCGATCAGCCCGGGCTTGGTTGGAATCCCCGAGGTCTCGACAATCTTTCGCCACGAGGACGACCATCGATCACGAAAATCTTTCATAGGAAAATGATCACCGAAGCGATTGAGCAGCGCGGCCTCACACGCGGGATTGGTCTGGCCTACAAGCGTAAGGTAGTAGTCATCATCGAGATCAAATCCAAGTTCCGTCGCCGCGTTCTGCCAGGCAAGTTTGTAGACGGACTCGGTCTCGAGCATGAGTCCATCCATATCGAGAATCACCGCGGAGAGTTTTGTTCTTAGATGTGAGTTCACGGCTCTATTAAGCTGCGGGGATCACATCAACCGAGAGGCATCCCTCGGTTGCTTCAGCGAGATTCTGTAACAACTCTTCGAAAGTATCGCCTTGCGTAGCGCAACCGCGGATAGAAGGCACTTCAGCCCAGTAGCCGCCTTCTTCCGCTTCGTGAACGATGATCCTGAGTTTCATGGTTGTTATTGTACTTGTGATTCGCGCGAAACTCGACGGCGACTGCGCCATAAGCACCACCGGTTCATGCTACTTCGCGGCAGGGCGCTTGCGGGCGCGCAGGTACACCCTAACGTCGTCGTTGCGCGGGTTCACTACATAAACTGCTACTCGACCGTCCGGCAGAGTCTGAATCGTCGACGGTGACGCAAGCCCGGTCAGGTACCAGCCACGGGGCAGCACCACTGTGTTGCGCAAGCGCCCGAATGTCCGGTCCCACACGATCTCATCGCCTTCACTAAAGTAGCTCTTCGCGTCGGTGTAGGTTTCCTTGAGTCGTATGCGATTCGTCTCACCCTCGGCCAGCGCATGCGCGAGATAGGTGATCACTACTTCGGAGTCATCTTCGACATTCGACAGCGGAAGCTTGCGTTCCTTGACCTGCTTGCCCGTCACAACTTCCCACTTCAGTTTTGCGCCGCTGTCGAGATCCGTGCTCTCGGGGCCGGTGACGTGACTGCCTGCACGGACGATGTTGAAGTAATACTGCTCACCGGTTTTGCGCGCGGTGTAATCGTGAGTGATCCGAAATGCGTGAGTCTCAGGCGCAAGCAGTTCGTAAAGTATCTCACGATCCTGGTAAGCGCGTTCGTTGACCAATTGAGAGCCAGGCTGATTCTGACTGAAGGCGTAATGGCTGATGAACAACGCCCCAACTAAGCAAGCTAGCAAGCAGCCGAGTGCGCTTCGGCGGTTCATTTCGTCACCTCTGCTTTCTTTGAAGCCGCGAGCGGTCTCGCTTTGATTGTCACTTCAAGTTGGCCGCCGCTTCCCGGATTGACGAAGGCTAGTTTCAAACGGCCATCGGCTTCGGTCAACACCTGCGTGGCGACGGTTGAAGAGACAACCTCGAACCCGGATGGAAGCAAGACGCTGTTGCGCGGGATCCCGAGCGGCCGCTTGAACACGATCGTGTCGCCTTCCGTGTAATAGCTCTTATCGTCTTTGTAGGTCTTCCAGATAATGAGGCGATACTCACCCGCCGCGGCCACCGGATGTGAGAGATGGACTTTGATGTAGTGACCCGCCGCGCTGAAATTCTCGTCGGGAGAATCGGCTTTGGCTTGCGCTCCGGTGACGATCTCGAACTTCAGCGGCTTACCCGTAGCCGCGTCGAGCACCGATTCGTCGGTAGCGACGCTTCCCTCTCGAATGGGATTGAAGTGGAATCGCGCGCCCGGCCGCGTTTCGGTCACTTCGTAATAGATTCGAAACTGATGACTCTCCGGCGCGAGCAGCTCATAGCGCGTGTAGCTGTCCGACGAAACGAATTGAGCGGGCGCCGTTGTCGCTACGAGCAGGATGACGAGAAGTGGTAATAGAAAGCGCGTTGTGCGATGGGAAGATATCTTGTGTTTCAATTGGTTGTCCTCCGGCAGTGCTTTTAACATGCGTTTCCCTGACGATCAAATATGATGATCCGTGTGAAGCCGTCAAATCCATGTAGGGGCGGCCCTCTGTGGCCTCGTCCCGCACGGATTAATATTGCAGAGAGGGGCGGCCACAGAGGGCCGCCCCTACATGGATTTGACGGGTTCGCAGGGATTCATGCGGGATTCATGCGGGGCGACGGTAGCTTGGCTTCATCAATTGACGCAGGTCGCGCATATCTTTTTCCGGTTTCTCCGGAGGTTTGGGCGACGGCGGTGCAGGCTTGGAGATGGGCTCGCTGACGCGGCGAAAGTTGTAGCGAATCAGCGCTCGGATGCTGACCGGCTTGCCGTCGCGCGTGGCGGGCTTGAACTTCAGTTGGCGGATCGCGCGCTCGGCAGACTCCTCTAATCCGAATCCGGCCCATCGAATGATCTCGCACCGCCCGACTTCTCCGTTCAAGCGGAAAACAACCATCGCTTCAACCGTCGCAGTAATATTGGCCTGTTCGGCTTCGGGACCGTACTCGGGCTTAACGCGAGTGAGAAACTCAGGCGGCGCAAATCCAACAGCGCGAAGCGAGCCCTCGTCAGGCATGTCTTCAATTCTCTCGCCGCCCTCCGAGCGAGCTGGAATTCGTATCTGCTCCTTCGCGGCGCCGTTCAACTGTGTAAGCTGGTTGACATAGCCCGGCACACGCGCCGACAACGTCTTTGCCAATCCGTCTAGCGCAGCCTCCCTGGTGTCGCCTTTTGCGGAAACGAAATCGAACGCCGCAAGCGAGCCGGTTTTCGCGTCAACGATCATCACACCCACGTATGCTTCCTCGTGAGACTCGTTTTCGCGCGCGCTGCGAGTCAGCGCTTCCGTCTTGCCGACGATGAAGAAGTCACACCCTATCGCGGCGGCAACTCTGCGCGCTTCGTCTTTGCTCATGTTGATCGATCCGTCGTAGCCAATCCCGGCAAGCGCCGGCCGCACGAGAGCTTCATCGATCAACGCGACGCGAGCGTCACGACTGAGGCCTTCGGCAAGCACCGCTTCGATCGGATGTGCATCGTTTGCTTTTTCGCGTGCAATGCCGATGACCGCTACGCGCAATGGGTTCTGAGCAACGGACTGAACCCGATCAAGAGGAACGTGATGAGCAGATAAGCGCGCGAGCAGCAATACTGCGGCAGGAATTATTACTGCGAGATTCATGATTCAAGTAGAACGGCGAACATCTTTTTCGCGTGCTTTGCGGTCCTTTGCGTCTTTGCGTTGAGTATCGGGTATTGAGGAGCAAGTCACAATACTCAACGCAAAGACGCAAAGGACCGCAAAGCACGCGAAGGACCGACCACACGTTTCAAGTCAGAAACCAATAATCGAACACTACCCAGGCCTTCTTAAGGTAACGGTTCGCGGGATGCCCTGCAGATCGTTCACTACGTCTACGAGTTCCCACTCGAGCGCGGCGATCATCTCCGCGATGGCCTCCAGTTGGTCGTATCCGATCTCGAAGATCATATATCCGCCGCGCTTTACGAAGGTCAACCCTTCGACGAAAAGCCGGCGGTAGAAATCCAGGCCCTCGACTCCGCCAAACAGCGCCTCGCCAGGCTCCCAGTCCCGGACTTCCCGTTGAATCAGTTCAGCCTGTCCCTCGTTCACATAAGGAGGATTCGATGCCAGCACGTCGACTGAGTTTTCGAGGTGATGGGCTTTCAGCGGTTCAACCAAATCGCCTTGAAGGAACTCAATCCTATCACTCGCTCCGTGACGTTCGGCGTTGGTTCGAGCTATTTCCAAAGCGGCGGCCGACAAATCAATGGCAATGACGCGGGCTCGCGGGACGTTTACAGCGACGGTTACTGCAATGCATCCCGAGCCCGTTCCGACATCGACGATCAGCGGCGATGGCATCGAGTCATCCATCAGCTTGATTATTCGCTCAACCAGGAATTCGGTTTCGGGTCTGGGAATGAGCACGGCAGGAGTGACGCGGAAGTCTAATCCGTAGAATTCCTGATGACCCGTTATGTATTGAAGCGGCTCGCCGGCTGCGCGACGCTCGATAAGAATCAAGTAGTCTTCATATTGTGAGCCGGTGATGTGTTCATTCGACCTGGTAAGCAGATGAGTGCGATCAACACCGAGCACATGCGCTAAGAGGACACCGGCCGTCCGCCGGTCTTGTTCTACGCCCGACGCTCTAAGTTCGGCGGCGCCTTCGTCAATGGCTTGAGTTATCCTGGGCAAGACGTTTATCGAGGGGCGGCTGCGGGTTTCAGTTCGTCATTTGACTCGCAGTGCTTCGCGGTCGCCGCGCTGATGAAAAATAAGATGAGTGACCTTTCCGCTTGCGTCTTTTACGAACGTCACCTGAGTATCTAAGACTTTCGCGAAGAACTTTGTTTGCGTCTCAGGAAATAGCCGAACCCTGGACAGGCCCGTTCCGTGGAGCCACAAGTGATCGGAAGTTCTAGTGATACTCAATACGAAGCCTGGTTCAAGCTCGTACCGTCCCACGAATTGGTCGAGACTCCTCGGATCGAGCTGGGCCTCTTTGTGTTTGGCCGGGATGGGCTCGGAATTGTAGAGCGCTTCAATCCCGTGAGCGATGGTTCCCGGATTAGCGCCCGCGCGATTTGTTAGAACAATGACGGTCAGCCTTTCGTCGACGTAGCGGGCGATATGCGATGTGAAGCCTTGCCACGCGCCTCCGTGCTCGATGACCTTGTGCCCGCCAACGTCGCCAAAGGCCCACCCGAACCCGTAAGGCCGCGTGTTTCCGTTGTTGAGTTTCACCGGCGTCCACATCTGATCGAGGCTCGATCTCTTCAACAACTTCTGTGCGTAAAGCGCGGCATCCCACTTCGCTACATCGAGCACGGTAAGATAGAGGCTCCCGTCAGCGGTGGTGTTCATCGAAGGCGAAACCCATTCCTGATTCTTCAACTCACCCTTCACCATTCGATAGCCCGCCGCGCGGTTCGGCACGATGTCCGCCTCGTTGATGATGCGAGTACTGGTCATCCCAAGCGGCTTGAAGATCCTTTCCTGTAGAAACTCACCGTAGAACTTGCCGCTCACTTTGCTTATCAAAATGCCCAGCGTCACGTAACCGATGTTGCTGTAGCTCCACTTCTCGCCCGGCGCGAATGCAAGGGGAATCGCTTGCGCCTTCTTCAACAGCTCGGCTTCGGTGTAGTCGCGCCGGAAGTCGAAGTCTTTCGGATAATCCGTGGTGCCGGCGGTGTGAGTGAGCAGATTGCGAACGGTAATGTCATTCCAGCTTTCGGGCCAACTCTCTGCCGAATCCGAAAAGTACTTGCTGATCTTGTCGTCGAGCGCGATCTTCCCTTCTTCGACCAGCATCATCACCGCCGTCGCGGTGAACTGCTTGCCCATTGATCCGGATTGATAAACAGTTTCAGGTTTAGCCGGAACGTTCAGCTCGACGTTTGCAAGCCCGTAGCCTTTGGCTTTGACGATCTCGCCGTTGCGCACGACGGCTATCGACAATCCCGGAATCTTTTGAAGGTCCATCTGAGCTTTGACGTAGTCGTCTACTTTATCGGTTTGGGCTGACGCGGAAGAAGCCAACCCGCACAGGATCAGGATAAGAACAACCGATCGAGACGTTCGCATGCTCTTCATGTCTGCTTTCGTAAGGGGAGGTGTTCTCCTGAAAAGATCTCAGTGTTCGATTGGAGAAGTGATCGACCTCAAATCGACAGGATGTCGGCAACGCGACAGCTAAACCCGGGCAACACCGAAGAAGTGATCTCATCTTGATCTGTGAACACGGCCGCCAGTTCCAACATCTCGCCGGCGAGCACATAAACTTCGATCGTGCGGCTCTCCGGGTCAACTATCCAATCCTCTTTCACTCCGTACTTCGCGTATAGCTGTCGTTTTGCGATGCGATCTCGCCGCGCGTTATCGGCGCCGGGAGAAAGAATCTCGATGACAAGCGCCGGCGCGCCGGTTACCTTGTCGCCCGAAGCGATCTCTCCGCGCTGTTCATTGCTGATGAAGACGACGTCCGGTATCACACCGCTGAACTGGCTGAAGATCACTCCCGGTCCGGCCACGATAAACCCTATGGGATTGCGATCAAGAAAGGGCCGCACGAAAGCGATGATGTTCGTTACTACGATTTGGTGAAAAAGTCTTGGTGCGCATGACACAAAAAGCTCTCCTTCGATGAGTTCGTAGCGATTCCCATCGTCAGGGAAAAGATCAAGATCGTCGACTGTCAATTGCTGGTCAAGCTGAGTGCTCATTCGGAACCTCGTATTCGCAGTGATTCTAGCACAAGCTCAGCAGGCGATGATAAGAATCACGCGGCCGCTTCTTCCTTTAGTTTTTCTGCCTGATAATAAGCGACCAGGGCGTCTATCAATTCGCCGAGTTCGCCTTCCATGAACAGGTTCAATTGATGGGAAGTGTACCCGATACGATGGTCCGTCACGCGGTTGTCTTTGAAGTTATAAGTCCTGATCTTCTCGGATCGATCGCCCGATCCGACCATCGAGCGCCGTTCACTCGCGATCGCCTCGTGTTGTTTCTCCTGCTCCATCTCCAGAATCCGCGAGCGCAAGACTCGCATGGCCTTCTCGCGATTCTTGATCTGCGACTTCTCGTCCTGCATCGAGACAACCGTATTGGAAGGAAGATGAGTGATTCGCACAGCCGAGTAAGTCGTGTTGACCGACTGGCCGCCGGGACCTGACGAGCAGAACGTGTCGATCCGCAGGTCCTTCTCGTTGATCTGGATGTCGATATCTTCGGCTTCGGGCAGCACCGCGACCGTGATCGCGGACGTGTGGATGCGGCCCTGCGTCTCGGTCTGCGGAACGCGCTGCACTCGATGCACGCCCGACTCGAACTTCAGCTTCGAGTAGACCTTCGCGCCTTCGATCTGCAGCGTCGCATCCTTGATGCCGTTGACGGATGAGTAGGTCGCGTCGGTGATGTCCACTTTCCAGCGCTTCGACTCCGCATAGCGCATGTACATGCGCATGATCTCGGCCGCGAAGAGTGACGCCTCATCTCCACCCGTGCCGGCGCGGATCTCCACGAACACGTTCTTGTCGTCGTTCGGGTCTTTGGGCTGCAGCAGCAGGCGAAGGA
>DATNBZ010000001.1:0-11479 GCA_035607285.1 Blastocatellia bacterium
TGCTTCAATATCTCGGCGATCGTCGCCTGGCTCCGAGGCATTCTTCCATCGTAGCCGGGATAACCGGTCGCGGCTTCGGTGATTACACCCATATGATTGCTGTGATGATTATCACCGGTTAGCAGACAGGCTCGCGACGGGGAACAAAGCGACGTCGTGTGAAAGTTTGTATAGCGCAATCCTCCGGCGGCAATCCGGTCAAGGTTCGGCGTCTGGATCTCCGAGCCGTAGCAACCAAGCTGCGCGTAGCCTACATCGTCGAGCACAAGGTAGATGACATTGGGCGCCCCTTTCGGCGCCTGAGGCGGAAGCTCCCACGAGGGCTTCGACTCTTTGTAGGTACGGCCGATGCTGGGACGTGGCCGGTCCTGTTGTTGTGCGGTGACCCGGGACAAGGCATTCGCCAAAAGCAGAATACTTGAAATCGCAACCACAATGGCTACAACTCTGACTGACGTACGCGTGGCCATCGCCTTCATCTTCATAACAGGCTCCTGAGAAGCTGACTTGATCGGTGTGGGCGCGATTATACCAACTGGAGGGAAGGCGTCAAACAAGAGATGCGGTGGTCTTAGATTCTCTGCGACAACCTCTGCGTCCTCCGCGGCCTCTGCGGTTAACTATTCCGGAATTATCACCGCAAAGGGCGCGGAGGACGCAGAGGTTGCGCCGAGAGAGATTCAGGCTACAGGGACTTCACACAACGAAAGCCGGTATTCGATCCGCCGCTGTCGGCCGCGCCGCGACCCCGGCTTCCAACCAGATAGCGTGAACAGTAGCGATCGCTACACAGAAACGATCCGCTCTTCTGTACACGTTTTGGGACGCCCGGCTCCTGAGGATCGAAACTGTCCGCCGGTCCCTGGGGGTTGACAGCAACGCCGCTCGCAGCCAGCGTCGCGAAATAATCCGGCCGGTACCAATCCGAGCACCACTGCCAGACATTTCCCCCAACGTCATACAACCCAAACCCGTTTGCAGAAAAAGCCTTAACTGGCGACGTCCGCAAGTAGCCATCCTCAGCAGTATTGTCCGATGGAAATCGTCCCTGCCAAATGTTGGCCGCCCATTGACCACCCGGCTTTAGTTCGTTGCCCCACGCGTAACGGTCGCGGTCCTTTCCGCCGCGCGCCGCAAACTCGAATTCAGCCTCGGTCGGTAAGCGGTTCCCTGCCCACTTCGCATAAGCCACGGCGTCTTCCCAGGCGATCTGAACCACCGGATGGTTGTCGCGACCTTCGAGCGTCGAAGCGGGTCCCTCCGGATGCTTCCAACTTGCGCCGGGAACATATCGCCACCATCGAGTGATGTCATCAAGCGGCACGTCGCTGGATGGAGGACTGAAAACCGCTGAACCGGCCACGAGGTCCTTTGGATCAACCTGAGGATAGTCTTTCGGATCGGGTTTGCGTTCCGCGATTGAAACGTAGCCCGTGCGCTCGACGAACCGAGCAAACTCGGAATTAGTAATCGGTGTCCTGTCAATCCAGAAGCCATCTACTTCCACGAGGTGCACGGGCGTTGTGTCAGGCATCTCGCAGTCTTCGCACCCCATCCAGAACGTCCCGCCCGGAATCCAGACCATGCCGTCAGGCGCGACGCCCGGCGGCGGAGTGCTGTTCGTCCCGACTCGTGAGTCCGACCCGCCCGCTGCTCCGAGACTCGAGTTGTGATTTCCGTGGGCGCGGTCTGCGTGAGTATCGACGCTCGTCCGGGCAAACCGCCTTTGCTTGCCAATAAAGATCGCCACGGCGACGATCAGGAGAATGGCTACCGCCCCAACGTAGAAAACCCATCGACTTGAGCGCACTCGAAGTGGTTTGTTCGTTGAGCTCGCGGGTTTCCGTCGTTCTCTCATTTTTTCATTCAGCATCGCCAGGAAGGTTGCTTGACTTTATCAACGGATGGCGTCGATGCCAAATCCTTACTAACGGGGGGTGATTAAGAATGAGACTTATGGCGGATAGGCTCCTCGTCGATGGAAGCTCTGGAGAATCTCTTAGAACCCGTAGGGGTGGAATGTTTATAGTATCGAGATCGCTACGTTGCCAAACCCATAGGGGTGGAATGTCCTGCGCGCTAAAAGTTTATGCCGCTCCTAACGGAGCTCGGAAGTCCGCGTGCGGTCTTTACTATAAACATCGCACCCCTACGGGGTTGCCGAGCGGAACGCTCGATGGCCGCTTCGAAGTGCCGTGACCCAAGTCCCACTTCTAATTACACCCTTACTAACGAACCTCAAGGTGGAATTATTGACTGCCAAAACTCGCTATGTTAGTTTCGACCAAAATGATCACGGGCTTCAATACCGACGTCCCGCACGAAGGGCTTGTCTATCACGTGCAGACAGAAGATCGGCGTACGGATGACCCGGCGTTCGAATCGCTGGTGTATGTCGGTGGCTCAATTGTAGCCAAGAAGCTCACTCCTTACTCGGATAAGCTGAACGAAGGCGCTACGGAAGAAACGATAGCATCGCTTCTCAAACGTCAGCATCAGGTGATAATCGCCGCGATCAAGGCAGGGAGAATTGAAGAGCTGATTCAGCATACACTGAAGCGCAGGCGCGAAGCTCACAGGAAGCAGGCGAGCGCCGAGCTTCCTTCGATTCCAGTCGAAGCGTCGATGGAATCGCCGAAGCTGGAATCGCCGAGCTTTACGGCTAAACCGGTCGCTCCTGAAAAGGTCGCGCCATCTGCGCCGGTACAATCCTCTGACCGCGCTTTTGAACGCTCTTCTGAACGGGCTTCGGGTACGCCCGACTACTCCAAATTCAAGAACGCAATACCGACGGCTCCGACGTCGGGCGAGAGCGGTGTGCTCAACCTTGACCAGGTGATTTCAGACTACAAGCAGCGCGGCGAAGCTAAGCTTGAAGTAAGGGTGCTTGCACCCGAGGCATTCATAGCCGGGAAAAGCATCGCGTTGCGAGTTCAGGTAACTCATAACACCAAACCGGAGTTTGATGCGATCGTGACGGTCAAAATCATCGGCACAGCTTTTAAGCCTCAGGTTGTTATCGGCCGGGTCGGGAGAGACGGAGTCGCGAGCTTCAGCCTGGTTGTTCCAGCCTTTAGCTCGGGCACCGCGGCAATTGTGATCGAGGCGAGATCAGGCAGTGGACGAGGCGAATTGAAGAACCTGATTCGCAGGGCATGACCCCGGCCGGTCGTCGAAAGGATCACGAAAGGATCAATTGAACATTTTTGTAAACGGGAACGATACTCACGTAGCCGAAGGCTCGGTCATAAGCGATCTGATCCAATCACTTGGTCTGAACGCTCAGAGACTGGCAGTTGAATTGAACAGGCGGATCATCCGCCGCGCGGAGTGGGACTCGACAACGATTTCGGAAGGTGACAGAGTAGAGATCGTGCATTTCGTAGGTGGAGGAAGGGAATGATGGGAAGAAAAAGGACTAAAGGGACGAACGAGACCTAAAGGACTCAAAGGACAAAGCTATGAAGGCCAGGCCGGTTTTCGTCCTTTTGGTCCTTTCAGTCCCTTTCGTCCTTTCAAGCCATAACTTTTCATCGGACTAATCTCATGTCAGACACATTCATCATTGCGGGACGCGAGTTTCGATCGCGGTTAATCCTGGGCTCCGGCAAATACTCCAGCTTCGAGTTGATGGTGAAATCCCTCGAGGCTTCGGGTACGGATATGGTCACCGTCGCAGTAAGACGGGTAAACCTGAACGATCGCTCGAAAGAGTCTTTGTTGGATCACATCGACACAAAGAAGTACCACATTCTGCCGAACACGGCCGCCTGTTATTCGGCGGAGGAAGCGATACGCACGGCGATGCTGGCGCGCGAGGTGCTCGATAACAACTGGATCAAGCTGGAAGTAATCGGCGACGAGAAGACTCTGTTTCCCGACAATCAAGGGTTGCTCGAAGCGACGCGCGTGCTGGTCAAGGAAGGCTTCATCGTGTTGCCGTATTTCAATGACGACTTGATCGTCGCTCGACGATTGATCGACGCCGGAGCCGCGGCGGTGATGCCGCTTGCGGCGCCAATCGGTTCGGGACTTGGCATCCAGAACGTCACCAATCTCAGGATCCTTCGCGAGCAGGTAACCGAGGTTCCGCTGATCGTCGATGCCGGCGTCGGAACGGCTTCAGACGCCGCGCTGGCAATGGAACTCGGAGCTGACGGCGTGCTCATGAACACCGCGATAGCCGGCGCTAATGATCCCACTGCAATGGCTGAAGCCATGAACTTGGCGGTACGCGCGGGCAGGCTCGCATATAAATCCGGCCGGATTCAACGCAAGCTGTATGCATCCGCATCGAGTCCAATAGAGGGGTTGGTTCGATAGAATTGGGCAAGAGCGGCCCGGGAATTGCAAATTGCAAATTGAAAAATGCAAATTGAAAATTCCCCGGCAAGAATTTGCAATTTTCATTTTTCAATTCGCAACTTGCAATGCCGGCGCCGTCTCAAGCTCGGCTCTGGCGATCATCAAGTGAGCATCGTTAGTGGCGTGTAACGCAAGATTCGAACGAAGGCTTGTCCGCGAAGGCTACCCCGCGATCGCCGGCACCGACGAGGTCGGCCGGGGAGCGCTGGCGGGCCCGGTTGTCGCAGCCGCCGTAATCTTTGATCTCAAGAAAATTCCCCGGGGTATCAACGATTCCAAACAGCTTACAAGGCTTCAACGCGAGGAGCTCGCGAAGGAAATACAGGCCCGCGCGCTCGCTGTTTCGGTCGCAAGAATCGAGCATCATGAGATCGATCAAATCAACATCTTAAAGGCCTCTTTGCGAGCGATGGAGCTGGCAATAAAAGCATTGCGACCCCTACCTGACTATGTTTTAATAGACGGGCATCAGAAGGTCCCCAACCTCGATTGCCCTCAATTGACCATAATCAAAGGTGATTGCCTTTCGGTTTCAGTTGCCGCCGCGTCGATCGTAGCGAAGGTTACGCGCGACCAATGGATGACAGAGTATGACGAACAGTATCCCGGCTACGGCTTCGGCTTTCATGCCGGATACAACACTCGCATGCATCAAGAAGCCATCCAGCGGCTTGGCCCGTCGGCCATTCATCGTTTGACTTTCCGTGGAGTGCTCTTTTCACAGGCTGCCTTGAATTTCGGCGGCGTGGAAGCTGAGCAACCGCCCCTGTCATCGCTTCCGACAACCGAGTAAATCACCCCCGCGCCCCTGATCGAGTAGCGCAGTTAGGGAGGCCCGGCCTCCGGAGGGGTTATGTCATTAAACAAGTCCAAGGCACTGCGCACTGCTGAGAAGTACGCTCTGCAGGGCAAGATTCCCGCCGCCATCGACGAGTATCGCAAGGTGGTCAGCGCGGACCCGGGCGACCTGACGACCGTCAACACGCTTGGGGATCTATATGTGCGCGCCGGCAGGATCCAGGACGCGATCTCAAATTTCTCTCGCATCGCCGACAGCTATCGCGAAGGCGGCTTCACTCTCAAGGCCATCGCGATGCTCAAGAAGATATCGAAGCTCGACCCGACCAACATCGAGACCGCGATGAAGCTGGCCAACCTCTACTCGCAACAAGGTCTCCTGGTCGAAGCGCGTCAGCAATATCTCCACGTCGCCGATGCCTACGCTCGCGCCGGCCAGACTCGGAAGGCTCTCGAGGCCTATCAAAAAATTGCCGACCTCGACCCTTCAAATACTTCGGTTCGCATGAAGCTGGGCGAGATCTATTCTCGCGAGGGAATGACCGAGCAGGCGCACGAGGCTTTCATAATGGCGGGCGCGGAGTTCCTTCGCAAAGGCGATAGCGAACAGGCGCTGAACGCCAATCTCAAGGCAATTATCATCAATGCCGACAGCCGCCAGGCGCTTACGGCCATTGCGACGATCTATACTCAACAGGGTCAGACCGACCGCGCAATCAACCTGCTTTGCGAAGCGTTCGAACGAAACCCTGGCGACATCGAACTACTCACGATACTTGGCCGAACTTATTTGTCGGCCGGAATGATGGACGATGCGGAACGAACGTTCCTCAGCCTGGTCGAGCTTGACCGTAATCGTTATCACTATCTGCTCGAGGTGGGACGCAGGTTCCTGCAGATCGGCGACCTGGATCGCGCAGCCGAACAGATCGACGGATGCATCGAGGTGTTGATCGCCAAACGCGAAGAAGACAAGGCGATCGATTTTCTGAGACGTGTGCTCGATCGTGAGATGAATCACGTTGGAGCGCTCAAACGCCTGGCCGAGATATATCTCCGCATTCGTGAAGATCACAACCTGGTCGCTACATTGAACTCGCTCGTCGAAGCCGCGATGCGCAAGGGCGACGATAAAGAAGCGATTACCGCCCTGAAAGAACTTGCCCGATTGGAGCCGGACGAGCCGCTTCACCTTCAGCGGTTATACAACCTGGGTGTGAGCGACATTGTCGAGTCCGATTCTCCCGACTCCGTGCGCGCCACCGGACCGCTGGACTTCCGCTCGGCCGCGTTCGACGACACCTTCGTCATCAGGCAGATTTCGGAAGCCGAAATACTCGCGGGACACGGTCAGGTCAGTCACGCAATCGAAATCCTCACTCAGATTCTCGACCACGCACCCGAGAACGTTCAGGTCCACCTGAAGCTGAAGGACATCTATCTGCGAGCCGGCTTGATGGACAAAGCCGCATCCGAATGCCTCGCTCTCTCGCGAATCCACGAAGCGCGCGGTGAATCGGCTCGCGCAAGCGACTACGTGGCTGAAGCCCACCAGCTCAATCCATTAATAACTCCTGACACCGATCCGGTCACGGAGTCAAACGCAGAGCACCGCGAATGGCTGGACGATCGAGCCGGGCACTTCGTCAACGCGATTGCCGCCGACACACCGCGCTCGCACGCTGATCTGCATCTCGGTTTTGACGCCGGCGACTCGCCGGGTCTCGACTGGAGCAAGTATCAGACGGGCACGCTGTCGGATCACGGCTTCGTCACCGTTCCCGAAGACCACGGTTCGTCGGGGAACGGTCTTCGTCCGGACAACGGAGCGCCTCACGCTGAGTCGACAGACTCCAGCAACTTCCGATACAGCGATACCTTGATCGGGGACTCTCGAGAGGTCTCGAGCGACAGGACTCACACTGCCGACGCTGTTTTCACTTCGGCGAGCCTCTTGCCGTCCGACACGATGCCTCGCGTGCTCCGCGATGAATTGGAAGGAGTCGATTTTTATATCGCTCAGGGCTACGCCGAGATCGCTCACGATACGCTGGAAAGACTGCGAGAAGAAAACGGAGATCATCCTGAGATACTGGCGCGCTACAAGCGTCTCGGCGCCAGTCCCGAATTACACATTGCTGAACCCGTTGCTTCACGTTTCGAGGAGCCAGCTTCCTGGCCGACCCTCGAGCCGGAAATTGAGCCGGGACTCGAGCCGGAAATTGAAGCCGGCGTGCCGGCAGTTTTCCCGCCTGTACTGCCGGAAGACGAGGCTTTCCTTGAAGCCGAAGCCGATGCTCCGTCATTCAGTGCAGTCAGTCAGGAAGAGACACCGCATCATGAAACGGCATCAGTGGAGTTTGCCGAAGCCGTCGCGCCGCACTACGAAGAGAACGCCACGGAGTTTACTGAATTTGATACGCCGCACTACGAAGAGGAACCAGAGGAGCTTCTTCAAGTCGAGACACCCGCTCACGAACAGCATGTAGTCGAGGCGGTGCCATTTGAACCCGAACCTTCTCGAAAGGTGACCGGACCTCTCCTGCTTCAAAAGGAATCGGGCGCCTTGTATCCGGACCTGCTTGTGCAGTTCGACACCAGCGAGTTGAATCGCTCGCATCTCGACGCGCTGCACGCAGCCGTTCCTCCTCCGCCACCAGCGCCTCCCGTGCATGCGACCGTCGAAACCGGCGATCTGATCGAGTCGATCATGTCAGGCCTCGACACTTCGTTCGACGCCATCCACTATCCGCGAGAAGAATCGGTCTTCGAGACCTCGCATTCCTTCACTGAAACATCCGAAGACACGACAACCGCATTCGAACAGGACGCCGTTCAAGAAGCAGAGGCCGTCGCGTCCATCGACTCATCTGAAACCGTTCAAACGCTCACCGAGTTTGACGAACCAATTCAACACTTCGCGGAATTCGCCCAGGAGGTTCGACCCCCCGCCGAACCTTCGTCCGCGCGCGACGAGCTGCAAGAGATCTTCGACGAGCTTAAGGAACAGACCGGTGATTTGAAGCCGCTTCTCGATTTCGAGACGCATTACAGTTTGGGTCTCGCGTATAAGGACATGGACTTGCTGGACGATGCGATCTCGGAATTTCAGATGGCATTCAGGACAGCGGGCATACAGGATCTTGAAGGCGACTACATTCACTGTTGCAACATGCTCGGCGTATGCTTCAAGCGTAAGCAGATGCACAAGGTTGCGATCATGTGGTTCGAGCGCGGACTGAAGATCACCGGCAGAGCCGAGGATGAGTATCAAGCTCTCAGATTCGAGATCGGTCTCTGCTACGAAGAAATGGGCGAGATCGAAAAGGCGCTTGAATCATTCACCGAGGTCTACGGAATCGACGTCAACTATCGCAAGGTCGGCGAAAAGATCAAGCAGTTGCAGGCCGCTCAGATCGCGTGATAACGTGAGGACTGATGCGTGAAACGTGATGCGTGATAATTCAGTCGCGAATCATTTTTCACGCATCACGTTTCACGCATCACCGCAATGTCTGTCAAGCTCACAATCCTCTTCTTTATTCTGATCTGCTTCGAAATCGGCATACTTCTGGTCATACTTCCGTGGGTTCCGAGCCCCTCGTGGAATGAGAACTATCTATTGGTGCTCGCCGCCGACAAAATGCACTGGCCCGGGCTGGCGATTGCGATGAAGAGCGGCTATGCTCGCGGCGCCGTCACGGGACTCGGCGTATTGAACATAATGCTGGGCGTGTGGGAGATCATATACTTCAGGAGAACCGCTCGCGCGTTTCAGATGGAATGGCAAAGTGACGAATCCAACACGAAACCTCTCGACCCCGTCGACGCCACTCATATACGCGATAACAGATCGCCGCTTGCTGCCCAGTCTAACCGGCCCGACCGAAAGCCCGGACCTGACATCTCTAATTGATTTCATAACGCAAACCGCGAGCGCCGGGGTTGATATGGTGCAGATTCGTGAACGTGACCTCGCCGCACGGGACCTCTATTACCTGGCAAAAGCTGTGACCGAGCGCCTTCGCGGGAGCGGCACTCTGGTCCTGGTCAACGACCGCGCCGACCTCGCCGCGAGCACCGGAGCCGGCGTTCATCTCACGACTCGTTCCCTTACTCCTGAAGTTGTTCGAGCCGCATTCGGGCCGGATGTTCTCATCGGCGTTTCAACCCACAATCAGCAAGAGGCAGAAGCTGCTCAACGCGGCGGCGCTGACTTCATAGTGTTCGGGCCGGTCTTCGAGACCCAAAGCAAGGCCGAGTACGGTGAGCCGGTTGGAACGGCGGCGTTGCATCGCGTCGCTGGAAGCTCGAGCATTCCGGTTATTGCGCTTGGCGGAATTAACCCGACTAACTGCCAGGAAACCCTCGACGCCGGGGCCGCCGGTGTTGCTGGAATATCCATGTTTACCAAATCGTTTACACAAACCGTCCAATCGCAAGGTCTCAACGAACTGGTCTCTAACATTAGAAACATGAAACTGAGATAGACGTCATCAGCAGGATTTCGTAGCTCGAATCTACGATCGCTCTTCGAAGATTATGTTAGAAACCGCAAAGCCGCCTGTTGTGATGACCATCGCCGGCTTTGACCCGTCCGGCGGGGCGGGGATTCTTGCCGACATCAAGACGATCGCAGCTTTTGATTGCTTTGGCGTGGCCGCCGTAACCAGCCTTACCTTTCAGAATACAATGGGCGTCGCCGGAGCTCACCATCAAAGCATCGACACAGTTCGCCGCCAGATCGCAACTTTATTTGATGACTTTGAAATCGCGGCGATCAAGACCGGCATGCTGCCGACCCGCGAGATAGTCGTAGAAGTAGCATCCATCATAAAGGCCAAATCAGTTCCAATTGTCGTAGTCGATCCGGTCCTCGTGTCCTCAAGCGGGTTCCGCCTCGTCGAAGAGGGAGTCGCAGAGGCGCTTCGAAGCGACCTGTTTCCACTAGCCTCGTTGGTGACACCAAATATTTCTGAGGCTCAGCTCTTGTCTGGCGAAGAGATCAAAGACTTACCCGGCGGGCGATTGGCCGCGGAACTTATCCTGGCAATGGGGCCCGACGCGGTACTGATCACCGGTGGCGACGCAGAGTCTGACTCTGCGACGGATCTCCTCTTCGATGAACGGGGCTCCGGCACTTACAGCGCCGAGCGAATCAAATCACGGAACACGCACGGGACCGGTTGCACGCTGGCTTCGGCGTTGGCCTGTTTGCTCGCGAGAGGACACGAGTTGCGAACGGCGATACCGATCGCAAAGCGATACGTCGTCGAAGCCATGCTCAGCGCTCCTGACCTGGGGCACGGTCATGGCCCCCTCAACCACCTCCCCGCCGGCCCCGGGATTCAGAACTAGAACATCAGAATTGTACTCGTTGTTCCTGAACGGCTTTGAACGCGACGGATACGATTTGCTAAACTCCTCTCGCTTCCACAGAGATTGCGCAGGAGCTTTGCGAGCTTTGCGGTCCTTTGCGTCTTTGCGTTATGAATTCTCAGCGTTAAGAATTCTCAGCGCAAAGACGCAAAGGACCGCAAAGCACGCAAAGGCAGGCACAGAGATCAGAGGGGATGAGCGATAGTTGCTTGATGAGCTGACGACCGAGGTATTGGTGCGGCGTTGTCGGAAGCGTCCTCCCGACGAGGCCGCCTGGCAGGAATTTGTGCGCCGGTACCACTCCGTGATCACCGCTAACGTCGCGAACGCCTTTCACGCCAAGGCTGGTACCGAGTTCGGACGGCAGCATCAGTTCTCTCAAAACTCAATCGACGACCTCGTTCAGACAGTTTACTTTCGTTTGATCGAGGACAACTGCAGGGTTCTGAGAGCCTTTCGTGGCGAACTCGAGAATTCTCTTCCGGCCTACTTGACGATGATCTCCAGGAACGTGGTAAAGGATCACTTTCGAGGCATCAAAGCAGGCAAGCGGCCAAAAATAAGTTTCTCACTCGATGAACTGATGGAGACCGGAGGCGACGGAGGTTTGCTTAGCGGCTTGTCAGCCGGTATTGACGGCAAGCCTTCAAGGACGGCATCGCCGCGGATCTCCGTTGAGGAGATCGACGCTCTGCTTAAGAAGGCGTTGACTCGCAAAGACCGCGACCGGAACATTCTGATCTTCAAGCTGCGTTACTGCGATGGATTGACGCTTGAAGAAATAAAAGAAGCGTTAAAGCTCGACATGTCCACCAAGGGGGTCGGCTCGATCCTCAGTCGCGTCAACGCGCGAATCAGATGGACCGTTCAGAAGTCGTCCAAACGCAAACACGACTGACTATCTTGGCTTCAGCTCCTGGATAAAATCCTGGTCCTT
>DATNBZ010000017.1:0-36617 GCA_035607285.1 Blastocatellia bacterium
CGATGTTCCGGCGGTTTCTTCGGCGGCGCCTGAAGGCGAAGCTTGGCGACGGCGGAATCCGAGCGCTCAAGGGTCAGTTCGCCGACCATCTCATGGAGCTGGGAAACTGGCAGAAGGCCGGCTTGATGTATGCAGAGGCGGGCGACATCGAAGCAATGGCGAGGATTCTGGTCGAGCGCGGACGCGAGCTCCTGGATGCCGGCCGGTTCGAGATCGTTAAGCGCGGCTACGACGCGGTCAACCTGTCAGGCTCGAAGCTCCATCCGGAAATATCGCGGCTGCGCGCTCACACCGCGCGAACCGAAGGGGAACTCGAGATGGCCGAGCGCCTGTTCGCAAAAGCTGCCGCCGGCGCGCGCGAATTGCAAGACACTCGCTGTGAGGCCTCTTCGCTGCACGGGCTGGCTTCCGTTCACGTGCAGCGCGGCGAACACGCGCGAGCCTTATCGCTGGCAAGCGCAGCGCTTGCGAAAGCTCCGGCGGAGGATCTCGCGCTGCGTGCGCGATGCGAGCACACGATAGGCAATTGCCATTTCCTTTCCGGCATCGCGACCGGACGTTTCGACGAGGCAGTCAAGACCTGGCGACGCGCCGCAAAGCTCGCTCGCGAAGCCGGCAAAGACGGCCTCGCTCATATCATCGCTCACAATATAGGAATGCCTTTCGCTTTCACCGGGGACTTTGCGCGCGCGCGGGAATGGTTCTCAAAGCTGGTCGACGGCGAGGCGGGACGCGTCCCGGTTCCGCAGCACGCGCTGGCTTATTGCAACCTGGCGCGCGCGGATTTTGCGACGGGCGACTTTGCCGGTTGCGAACGCCGTCTCGAAAAGGCGCTCGAGATATGCCGGCTTTTCAACTTGACGCTTGAACGGGCCGAGGCCCATGAGATCTCGGGCAACCTGCATCGCGAGCGCGGACAACGAAATCGCGCAAGAGAGCACTATCTTCAGGCGGAAGAACTTTACAGAGACGCCGGCATGCAGCTCGAATCTCGCGAGCTTCCCGATGAGCAGTTGAGACTCCTGCTTGCCGAGAAGAATTTCTCAAAGGCACGGTCGGCCGCCGAGGAGCTGGTGGAAAAAAGAGCCCGACTAGGCCACGCGTTCCCGCTCGCGCGCGCGAGGATGCTGCTGGCGCAAGCCCTGCTCGAAACCGGCGCGTCCGACCCGCGAAAGTTATTGGCAGAAGCACTCGATCAGTTTGAATCGTGTCACGCAAACACATGGATCGCCGCCGCAAGGTTCTTATTTGCCCGCGTTGAAACGCCTCTGAACAACTCAAATGATAGTGAGGCCTGTGTGGTACATCTCACGGACGCGTTGAAGATCTCGCGTGAGTTGCATTTGACCCAACTCGTGGAGTCTGAAGCCAAACAGGCGCCGGCAATCTTTCAACTGGCGATTTGCCGTGGAATCGAAGTGGATTACCTCGAGAGCCTCGGGATCAAACGCGAAGCGAGCGCTCTCGCGCCGCCGCCCATTATCCCGGCCGCCCTGTCGCATCCTTCGACACCCGAGCGGGAGATTGATCTCACCATCAAGATGCTGGGGCCGGTTGAAGTGCTTCGAGAACAGGGCCGCAAGCTTGCGCCCGATGCGTGGACGCTTTCGCGCGCGCTGCGAATTTTGTGTTTCATAGCTTCCCGTCAGAATCATCGCGCGGTTAAAGACTCGATCGTGGAAACCTTTTGGCCGGACGCGCGGTTGGAAGATATCGACAAGAACTTTTGGCCGACTGTTTCTTACATCCGGCGGGCCTTGAACAGTAATCAGGAGGTCAAAAAGAATTTCATCAAGTATCGAGAGAGCGCGTACTATTTCAATTCCGAATTCAACTACTTCATCGACACGGAGGAGTTCGAAAGACAAATCACGCTTGCTCACGAACGGCGGCGCGAGGGCGACAATGAGGGATTCAGCGCCGCGGCCCGCAAGGCCGTAGAAGTCTATCGGGGAGACTTCCTGGTTGACATCTACGACTCGTGGGTTGACGAGCCTCGCGCTTATTATCAGAACTTGTACTTTGCGACGCTCAAGGAGCTGGCCGATCATCATCATCGCGCCGGTGAGTTTGACCAGTCGATCGCCTATTGCAAGATGATTCTGAGCCGCGATGCTTACCGCGAAGACGTTCACCGGCAGTTGATGGACAGCTTCGCGCAAGTGGGAAACCGCCTTGCGGTTCGAGAACAGTATGAGAATCTCGCGAGATTGCTTCGCGAAGAATTGGGAGTCGACCCGCTTCCCGAAACGGTGGCAACGTACAATAAACTGGTTTCGGGTTTTTAGTTCGTGGTTCCGAGTTCAGGGTTCCGAGTTCAGGGTTCAGGGTTCCGGGTTCGTGGTTCAGGGTTCGTGGTTCAGGTTCCGGATTCCTGGTTCAGAGTCAGTCCTCGGAACCCTGAACTCTGAAGCCTGAACCCTGAACCCTGAACCACGAACCCGGAACCACGGAACCCTGAACCGACTTTTCATTTATGCTTCCGCAATTCTTTCTAAAGACCAAGCTGTTGCCGCCGCGATTGGGCCGGCGTGTTTTGGCGCGGCCACGCCTGGTCGAACGCATTCGCGGCTTTCTCGATCAGCCCGCGACCATCGTCTGCGCGGACGCCGGCTGCGGAAAGACCACGCTGGTAACCGAGTTCGCCCGGTCATTAGGGCTTCCGTTCGTTTGGTATCAGATCGATCCGACCGACGTCGATCTTGCGGTTTTCTTCGGTTACCTTGCTTACGGAATCCGCGCGCTTCATCCCAACTTCGGTCAGGTATTCCTGAGATTTATCTCCGAGACCGAGGCTCTCACTTCAAAGATAGATCAACTTGTGGATGTCCTCGTCAACGAAGTAAGCGAGCAAATCGAGCAGAAGACGATAGTGGTTCTCGACGATTACCATCACGTCGACTCCAGCACACCGATCGCAGTGGCAATCGACCGTGTGCTGCAATACATTCCGGATGTTCTCCACATCATTATCACCAGCCGGACGATGCCTAATCTGTCGGTGACTCGGCTGCGAAGCAAAGGCCTGGTTGGCGTGATCGATCGCAAGGATTTGCTGTTTACGCCTGCCGAGGTTCAGAAGCTGTTCGCCGAGACTTTTCACCAACCCCTGGCGCCGGATCAGCTCGATCAGTTCTACGAAAAGACGGACGGTTGGGTCACCGGGCTTCAACTGATTCAACAATCGCTCGATCATTCGAATGCCGATCAGAGCGCCAATATCGCCGCGGGAACCAGGCTGACCGCCGCGTTTCAGCAATCAGAGCTGGACATCTTCGACTACTTCGCGGAAGAGGTGCTGCAAGCCGAGTCGCCGGACACTCGCCTGATGCTCGGCAAGCTCTCCCTGCTCGAGCGTATCGATCCCTCGATCTGCGAGGCGGCGCTCGGCATCCTTGATTGCGCGGATCAACTGCGTTTGCTGGCCCGGCGAAATGTTTTCCTCTCGCAGACCTATGCATCCGGAACCGACGAGGAGTATCGGCTCCACCCGTTGTTTAGAAGCTTCTTGAAACGATGGCTCGCAACGGAGCTGGATGCCGAAGCGTTAGTCGCCTTACATAAGGAATGCTCGGCTCGGTTTGCCGCCGCCGCGCAATGGGATCTGGCAGTCAATCATCTCGCGCAGGCAGGCGCCGCCGACGCCGTCGCGGATCTGCTTGCCGAGCATGGCTCAGAGCTCGTGCAATCGGGCCGGCTGGAAACCGTAAAACTCACATTCGACCAGTTGTCCGAGCCCTCACTCAACGGGCGGCCGCGAGCTTTGATCGCCCGGGCCGACGTCGCGCTGATTGAAGGCGATCACAGCCGCGCGTTGGGATTGTATGCGCGAGCCGCGCGCATGGCCCGCGATAGCCAGGACCATAGTCAGGAACAGAGTATCGAAGTCATCGAAGCGGAAGCCCTTCGTGGCCAGGCTTACATAGCGCGCTACGGCAGCGACTGCGAGCTGGCGACCAGGCTCGCTACTTCGGCGATTGAAATCGCGCCTCGCAACCTGCACGCGCTTCGCGCGAGGTGCTACAACACCATCGGGCTGTGTTGCTTCAGATCGGGCCAGTCCGAGCGAGCGATTGAAAACTGGCAGGCCGCGCTCAAGGAAGCGCGAGAGGCGGGCGACGACCGGTTCGCCAGAATCGCGCTCCACAATCTTGGCTTGCCGTATTCGATCGAAGGCGACTTCAACGAAGCCATTCGCTGGCTCGGCCAGATGATCGATCATCGAAATTCAAAAGAGGCCTCGGGCGGTGAGCCGGTTCCCTTCCCCCAGGAAGCGATCGCGCATCTCAACATCGCGCGCCTCGAGATCGTGCAGGGCAAGCTCGATGAAGCCGAGTTACACCTGGGCTCCGCGCTCGAACGATGCCAGATGTTCAACCTCAAATCCTGGATGGGAGACACGCTCGAAGCCTTCGGCAACCTCTACCGTGAGCGAGGTGACTACAACCGCGCGCTCGACTTTTACGCCGAAGCCGCACGCGCATACAGCGAGGCAGGAATTTCGTTGAGCGATCGCGAGCTGCTCGACGAAAAAGCAACGCTCTATCTTCGAATGGGCGATCTGGTGGCTGCGGCGCGCGAGGCCGAAGACGATTTTCGCGGGCGCGGTAACGGCACGCCATCCGAGCGCTCGACTACTCTCATCACTCGCGGCCGCATACAAACATCTGCGGGGCAAACAGTCGAAGCAGAAGCTACATTGATCGAAGCAGCTACGATTGCGGGCGACAACAAGCTTCGATACAACGAAGCGCGCGCGGCTCTGTCGCTCGCGCTCTTGTATTGGGAACAGGGCCGAAGCGAAGCGGCGCTCGCGCGATTGAGACGCGCCGTCGAATTAGCTGTGCGCTATGACTACGCTTACCTTTTTTCCCTGCAGGCCGCGGCGTCGCCAGCTCTGTTCCGCGCTGCGATCGAAGCAGGAATAGCGCCCGACTATCTGGCTCAGATTCTTCCCCGCCCCGAACAAAATAAGATTGGTCAGATCCAAAAGGTCCTGGGGGCCGAGGTCGCCATCGCTACGGCAGCCGCCGCGGGAGCTACAGAATCGAACTCGGTCACCGTCGCCCCTTTTATCCCGGTTGTGGTTGAACGCGCGTCATTTGACCTGGCGATCAACATGCTTGGGCCGGTCGAGGTGTTTCGTGATCCGGCGGGGATGGCAAAAGAAGCGTGGCGTCTTTCGAAATCCCTGCACATCCTTTGCTATCTCGGCTCGCGCCGCAATCACCGGGCGCCGAAAGAAACACTTGTCGATCTGTTCTGGGGTGACGTCGACGAAGACACGGTCGCGAAGAACTTTCATCCGACGATCTCGCACATGAGAAAAGCGCTGAACACGGGACAGGTCGTCAAGAGAGACTTCGTGCTCTATCGTGAGGGAGCTTACTCTTTGAATCCCCAGTACAGATATCGTCTTGATACTGAGGAGTTCGAGCGACTGCTTGGCGAGGCCCGCGAGGCCCGTCGCACCGGCGGCACGGACAGGAGTGATCGCGACGGGGCGGCCGGGCGCACCGGTGGCGGAGATTCATCGGCGGGGCGCAGCATTGGCGCTGATTCATCGACCGGGCGCACCCGCGGCGCTGATTCATCGACCGGCCGGCGCAGTGGCGCGAATAAATGGGCGGGGCGCAGTGGCGATTCATCGACCGGGTGGCGCAGTGGTGCCGACGAGTCGGCAAGGCTTCTTGCCGAAGCAATCAAACTTTATCGCGGAGATTTTCTCGAAGAGTTTTATTACAACTGGATCGGCGACCTTCAGAGTTACTACCGAGATCTCTACCTCGAAGCATTGAAGGAGTTGATTTCGTATCACGCGGAACGCGCGAGTGCGAACACTGATGACACCGACCGCCCTGGTTCCGCCGATCGCTCCGATCGTCACAAAGATCAGGAACTGGTTATTCGATACGGACAGATGTTGCTTACCCGAGACGCTTACCAGGAGGATGTCCACTGCAGCGTAATGGAAGCATTCGTGCAGTCGGGCAACCGAGCGGCGGCCATCGAACAATTCGACGGCCTGCGCAAGATGCTCCGGCGAGAATTAGGAGTCGATCCCCTTCCGGCCACGATCGCGAAGTACGAAGCACTCATAAAGTAGTTGCTGCCCGGGCGAATCTCTCCACTTCGAAAGTCCCTCCACACTCGCGAGCTTGTCAATCATCTTTCTTGACTATCAATTTACAGCGTGGATAATACGCCCAGACGCGATTTTCGTGGGCGCCGTGCAGTAGAAGTTGACCTACGAGGCTCACCTCACAGGCACGCAACTCAATCCGGAATATCCTGGACTCCGTCATCCAAAAGAGGAGAACTGTCTATGACTCGATCGAAGTTGGTTACGCTCATCTTGTTTTCGGGGTTGATGCTTGCAGCAGTCGCAACCGGTAGATCCGCAAGCGCGCAAAACAGTTCCGCTATCATAGGTGAAAGGCCGACGCTTGCAGAACACGTTAATCAAGCAGACATCGAGAGCCGAGCGATCAAGTTCAAGAAGCTGCTCGATCTTGGAGAGGAGATCTTCGCGGCTCGGTGGACCAGGATTGACGGGCAGGGCCGTCCCGCTGCGACAGGAGCCGGTGTACCTACGAAACGCGATCCTTCGCACGATCCAGGATTCATTCGCACTTCCGGCACCGACTCGACTTCCTGCGCGGACTGTCACAATCAACCGACGATAGGCGGCGCGGGCGGTTTCGTCGCCAACGTCTTTGTCCTCGCGCAAACGCTGGACCCGGTAACCGACTCGGTGGGCGCTGAGTTCTCCGACGAGCGCAACACGCTCGGGATGAACGGCTCGGGCGCAATCGAGATGCTCGCCCGCGAGATGACTTCAGACTTGATCGCGATCCGCGATCAAGCGATGGCGCAGGCCAGGAGTTCGAACAGTGTCGTCAAGATGCGGCTCGACACCAAGGGCGTGAACTTCGGCCAGATAACCGCCCGGGCGGACGGCACCCTCGATTCTTCGCAGGTGCAAGGCGTCGATCCCGACCTTGTCATCAAACCCTTTCATCAAAAAGGCGTTGTAAATTCCGTGCGCGTATTCACCGTCAATGCTTTCAATCATCACCACGGAATGCAGCCAGTCGAGAGGTTCGGAATCGGACAGAAAGACAGCAAGGGGAGCTTGATAACCACAAACGACTTTGATGAGGACGGCGTGCCGGACGAAATGAGTGTAGGGGACATCACCGCAGCGACGATCTTTCAGGCTGCGATGAATATTCCCGGCCGCGTGACCTCCGACGATCCAGCTCGTCGCGCGGCGGCGCAGCGCGGTGAAACGCGCTTTGCGGACATCGGATGCACGGACTGTCACCGGCCCTCTCTTACGCTGAGTACACGGCTCTTTAGTGAGCCAAATCCGTTCAACCCGCCCGGCAACCTTCGAGTCCAGGATGTGCAACACGCTTACGTGTTCGATCTTACACGCGACATCCCTAAACCGCGGCTCGAGCAAACGGGTGCGGCTGGAGCGATCGTTCGCGCGTTCACCGACCTTAAGCGACACGTCATCTGCGATGCTCAGGATCCTTTCTTTTGCAATGAGCGTTTGATTCAAAATGGCGTGCCGGTCGATCAGTTCATAACCCGGAAGCTATGGGATGTCGGGAACACCGCGCCTTATGGACATAGAGGCGACTTGACCACCATCACCGAAGCTGTATTGCATCACGCCGGAGAAGCCCGGCCACAACGCGAAAGGTTTTCCGCGCTCACAAAAGATCAGCAGGCCGAGATAATCGAATTCCTAAAGCAGCTACAAGTGCTGCCGATCGGTTCGCCGCGCGAGCTGAGTGAAAGCGATCTCAAAGCGTTGCGGAAGAGCCAGAAAACGGTCACCGCCTCAATAGTCTTGAACCAGAGCAGGGATTAGCGGAAAACGATAGACGCGGATCTGCTCCACTTAAATCCTCTTGTGATCTCGGCTAAGAAAGCGAAGATATGACGCTTACGAATGAGGGGCGGCCACCGAGGGCCGCCCTTACAAGTGAGGATCAATTAACTGCATGAGGATTACGCGCCGCAGCATTTCTTATACTTCTTGCCGCTGCCGCACGGACACGGGTCGTTGCGTCCGATGCGAGGGCCTTTGTTGCGGACCGGCTTGGCGGATTCTTCTTCGCCTCCCGCAAAAGCCGTCTCGTTAGCTTTTGTGAAAGCAACCCGGCCCCGGCGTTGTCGGCGGCGGCGCTCGAGCAGTTGTTGTTCGACCGGTTCGGTTACCTGCACCTGGAAGTTGAACAGGTAGCGGATCGTGTCCGTGTCGATGCGATCGAGCATCGCCTGGAAGAGATAAAACGATTCGCGTTTGTATTCGACCAGCGGATCCTTCTGGCCATAGCCCCGCAAGCCTATGCCTTCCTTCAGGTGATCCAGCGCGAGCAAGTGGTCCTTCCACTGCGCGTCTACGATGTTCAGCATGATGTAGCGCTCGAGGTTGCGCAGCCCCTCGACACCCAACTGAACTTCTTTATCCTTGTACTTCTCTTCGAGCTTCGGCCAGATCGCCTCGCGAGCCTCTTCCGGAGTCATATCGGCGAGGCGGATCTGCTCGGCTTCAGGCTCGAAACCGAACGTCAATCGAAGTTGTTCCTTCAACCCGGTAATGTCCCATTCATCCGGCCGCTGTTCCTTCGACATGAACTGATCGGTCAGGCCCTCAAACAGATCCTGAGCCGTGCCCAGAATGTAGTTGCGTTGACTGTTGCTCTGCTCTTCGGGCGTATCCCCTTCGAAGCCCATCAACAAATCGCGACGCAATCCATAAACAGTCTCGCGCTGCTTATTCATCACGTCGTCGTATTCAAGCAGGTGTTTGCGGATCGAGAAGTTGTGGCCTTCGACCGACTTTTGAGCGCCTTCGATTCGTTTCGAAACCAGCCGCGATTCGATCGGCACGCCTTCTTCCATGCCCAGCCGAAGCATCAGCCCCTTGATGCGTTCGCCGCCGAATATTCGCATCAGGTCGTCTTCAAGAGAGAGATAAAATCGCGATGAACCTGGATCGCCCTGGCGGCCCGATCGCCCGCGAAGCTGATTGTCGATTCGCCGCGATTCGTGTCGCTCGGTTCCAAGTATGTGAAGGCCGCCGGCGCCGACGACTTCCTTATGCTCGGCATCGGTCGTTTGCTTGGCGCGAGTAATTGCGTCATTCCACTGGCGCTCATCGGCTTCGTCGGGGTTTATCTCCCGCTCCTTCAGGTATTGCTTTGCCAGGAACTCCGGATTGCCTCCAAGCAAAATGTCAGTACCGCGGCCCGCCATGTTTGTAGCGATAGTCACCTGACCTTTTCGGCCGGCTTGAGCGACTATGTCGGCTTCGCGCGCGGCGTGTTCGGGTTTTGCGTTCAACACGTTGTGCGGAACGTGGGCCTTCTTCAGCTTTGCGGCAAGCGTCTCGGAGTTTTCGACCGACACGGTGCCGACCAGGACGGGCTGGCCTTTCTCGTGGAGTTCTTTGATCTCGCCAACCACCGCGTCGAACTTCTCGCGTTCAGTGCGATAGATCACATCCGGAAAGTCCTTGCGCACCATCGGCTGGTTGGTGGGCATCACCGCTACGTCGAGCTTGTAGATATTGGCGAACTCGGAAGCCTCGGTCTCCGCGGTACCGGTCATGCCGGCTAGCTTGGCATACATTCGGAAGTAGTTCTGAAGAGTCACCGTCGCAAGCGTCTGGTTCTCAGCTTCGATCTTTACGCCCTCTTTGGCTTCAACGCCCTGGTGCAAGCCGTCGCTCCAGCGGCGGCCGGGCATCACGCGCCCGGTGAACTCGTCGACGATGATCACCTCGCCGTCTTTGACGATGTATTGCTTGTCGAGATGATAAAGCGTGTGGGCCTTCAACGACTGCTCGACGCAGTGCAGCAGATCCATGTTGACCGGATCGTAGAGGTTGCCGACGCCGGTATAGCGCTCGGCTTCTTCGACCCCTTCTTCGGTGAGCGTGGCGCCGTGCTGCTTCTCGTCGACGTGATACAGAAGCCGCGGGTCCTGTTTGAGATCGATATCACCGTCGGTTCTTTTGATTTCGGCAATCCGGGCCTGCTGCTTCGCCTTCAAGTGAACCATGCAGTCGTTAGCGATGTAGTACTTCTCAGTCGAGTCTTCCGAAGCGCCCGAGATGATCAGCGGCGTTCGAGCTTCGTCAATAAGGATCGAGTCGACTTCGTCGACGATCGCGTAGAAGTGCCCGCGCTGAACCATCGCCGACGGCTCGAACTTCATGTTGTCGCGCAGGTAATCAAACCCAAACTCGTTGTTCGTCCCGTAGGTGATGTCCGCCTTGTAAGCCTCCTGTCGCTCCGCATCGTCGAGATCGTGTTGTATGCAACCGACGGTCAATCCAAGAAAGCGATAAATCTTACCCATCCACTCGGTATCGCGTTTCGCCAGATAGTCGTTGACTGTGATGACGTGGACTCCGCGGCCGGCGATAGCATTCAGGTAGGCGGGCAAAGTGGCGACGAGCGTCTTGCCTTCGCCGGTCTTCATCTCCGTGATCATCCCCTGATGGAGCACCATCCCGCCCAGCATCTGAACGTCAAAATGCCGCATGCCCGTAGCCCGGCATGACGCTTCGCGGACGACGGCGAACGCTTCTACCAATATCTCGTCGAGCGCTTCATCGATCACCGCTCGCAGAGCCTTCTTTTGTTCTTCGGCGGTTCCGCCGGTTAGCTCGGCGCCGGCAATTCGGCTCTCGACCTGTTCGCGAAATCTGACGGTGTAAGCTCGAAGCTCCTCGTCGGACAGCTTCTTCAGTTCCGGTTCAAGGGCGTTGATTTCGCTTACGATAGGCCACAGGCGTTTGAGCAGGCGCTCATTCGCGGTGCCGAAGACCTTAGCTGCAACTTTGTTCAATATCGCGGTCATATTCTTTTATCTCAACTACGTTGGTTCTAACGTTACGCCAAAAACATTCTACCAAAAATCATAAGGCCTGCTGACCAGAGGCTCGCCGTTTGGCTAGCGTGCCTTAGGGCAACAGGCTTGTTGTGCGGCATCCAATTCAGATGTGCGTACTCACGGTCAGCTCACAGACAGCCTTTGCAATGTGCGGCGACACCAACAGTGATTTTAGGTTACGCCATCGGGCGAGTCAAACAACCGTGTTGCCGGGCGGTGTCTTAATTTGGAAGGTAGCACAGGCTTCAGCCTGTTCCAAATAATAGTGCGATTTGAGAATCTTACAGGCTGAAGCCTGTGCTACCCTCCAAATTAAGACACCGCTTGTTGCCGGGGACCTTACACAAGGAAGGCTGAAGGCACGCGATTGCGAAGATTGGCGCTCGCCGAGGTCGCGATTGGTTAGTGGTGGTCGCCGGAGAATTTCGAGACAGTGCAGTATCCCCGCCTCGTGTTCCACTTTATTATTAGCGGGATATTCAGGCGGATATATGTAGTAAATATGTCAATCGGCGTCGCGCGGATCAAATAGCCGCTCGCTATGAATGCGTTGGTTTGGCGGAGGACGTAACACCCGCGGTGCTCGCGACTGGTTCAACGGGGCTGCCTTCGGACAACTCGCTTACTCGGGAAATGGAGGCAGTTGGAACAGTAACCAAGCGCGAGGGAAGTGCGGAGGGGTCAGGCTTCACTTTGTTCACTTTTGATCCGCAGTATCGATAGATCCACAGCACCCTCAAAAGTGAACAAAGTGAAGCCTGACCCCTTCACATGACCCCTTCACAACGGGTGGACAGTCGCGGGCAGTGTTACTACGGTCTTTGTGTATAATGCTTCGGGACAGCTCACAGCAGAGTACACGAACGACACGAAGCCGCCCGTTGGTGGGGGCGGAACAGTTATTTGAGGCGGTCAACAGTCCAGAGGGGTCAGGCTTCACTTTGTTGACATTTGATCCGCAGTATCGATAGGCCCACAGCACCCTCAAAAGTGAACAAGGTGAAGCCTGACCCCTCCACTGACCCCTCCACAACCGGGTGGACAGTCGCGGGCAGTGTTACTGCGGTCTTTGTGTATAATGCTTCGGGACAGCTCACAGCAGAGTACACGAACGACACGAAGCCGCCCGTTGGTGGGGGCGGAACAAGTTATTTGAGGCGGTCAACAGTGCAGAGGGGTCAGGCTTCACTTTGTTGACCATTTGATCCGCAGTATCGATAGGTCCACAGCACCCTCAAAAGTGAACAAAGTGAAGCCTGACCCCTCTTCGGGTGAGGGAGAAGCTAGTATGCTCGTCTGGTGTACGTGGCGCCTGGATGGACCTGCTTCACCCATTACAAGCAGCGATGAGACTGCGGAGGTGCTTGCTCGCTCCTTGCAGATTCTACTTGGGCAAGAGATTCTAGAAGTGGTGGCGCTTCCACCTGCTGGCGATTTATGTATCTGCTTTTCGAATGATCTAACGCTTAGAGTTTTTTGCGATCATATACCAGGAGATCCTAGCTTTGATAGTAACTGGCAGGTCAGAGTAAGACGCGCCATAGTGGCAGCCGGACCTGGTTATCAATGGCAACTGTCAGATTCTAGTTCGCAACAAAGCTCAATCAGCAGCGATGAGTCTGTCGGATAATGAAAGCAAATTGCAGTTTTCCGTGAACCTCTCGGAGTAATAACGCAAGCGATCTACAACGATCCATTCGACCGGCCGAACAGATCAAAGCGGCCGACGACGTACAATTATGACGCGCTGAATCGACTAATCAGCCGAGTCTACACCAACGATCCACAGAACACTCCGAGGACCGAAGCAGGGGTCAGGCTTGAAAATATTGACATTTGCCCCAGCCGCAATGCGCGACGAAGTTGCCACACCCTCGAAACGGAGGCGGCTTCTCAGGACGTTCGTACTATCTGGGAAACCCCTCGATACCGCTTGGATTTGCTCCTTGGACACAATGCGTCACAGCCTGAACGGGTAATTTCATAGTCCGAAACGGGCTAAAAGAATTTACTGTTGACTCGACTATGTGCCGATGTTAGAAATGGCTCGTCGCAAAACTGCGATCGATTTTGAGAGGTTGTAGAGACTGACTCCGAGCCCCGCACTCAATTGATCCCTTGGCGCCCCGCCCCTCGAAGGTCTCGCGACTTTCTCCCGGTCCCCAATCCCAGACTGCCCCTCGATTCGATTCTCGACGGCGTGTTCGCGACTCAACCACAACCGCCAGTCTGAATCGCAAAGCAAACTTCCCGGGAGACTCACATGCTAGGGAAAAAGAAGAAGAGCGTAGTTGGACTCGATATCGGTTCAAGCGCCTTGAAGGCAGTCGAGCTCAAGCAGACCCGCAACGGGTTCGAACTCGTCCACATCGCACATCAGAATCTTCAATCCGACACAATCGTCGACGGACACATAATCGACCTCAACCACGTAAGCGATTCGATCAGCCGGATCTGGAACGATCAACACATAAAGACCGATCAGGTAGCGACGTCGCTTTCGGGTCACGCAGTCATTGTCAAAAAAATATTGCTTCCCTCCATGCCCGAAGAGGAACTCGACGAGCAGATCCACTGGGAGGCCGAGCAGTACATTCCCTTCGACATCAACGATGTCAACCTCTATCACGAAATCATAAGCCACGACGCGATGAGCCAGAACATGGACGTGCTTCTGGTGGCTTGCAAGCGCGACAAAATCGCGCAGTTTACACAGGTCATTTCCCAGGCGGGCAAGCAGCCGGTCATAGTCGACGTCGATGCCTTCGCCCTGCAGAACTCGTATGAGGTCAATTACAATCCGTCGCCGAATCAGACCGTCGCGCTGTTGGACATCGGCGCTTCGGTGATGACGATCAATATCGTGCGCGGCGTAACGTCGATCTTCACCCGCGACATTTCCGCCGGCGGAAACCAGTACACCGATCTTCTCCAAAAAGAAATGAACCTCACCTTCGAGCAGGCCGAATCGGTCAAGCGCGGCGCGACTCTGGACGAGGGGGCGTCTTCCGAGCAGATTCAGCCCGCGATTCAGAGCGTGTCGGAGATGCTGGCGCTCGAGATTCAGCGCACGCTGGATTTCTTCCGGGCGACCGCGGTCGACTCGCCGGCCATCGACCGGATGCTGCTCGCGGGCGGCTCGTCGAAGGTCTCCGAGCTGACCGACTACCTGGCGGACAAGTTTCAGATGCCGGTCGAGCGGTTCGATTCATTCCGCTCAATCAAGTTCGATCCGAAGAAATTCGATGACGAGTACCTGAGAGAGCTTTCGCCCAATATGGCCGTGGCAGTGGGGCTGGCCGTGCGGGTGGCGGAGGTGATGCAATGATCAGAGTAAACCTGCTTGAAGGGACTGCCGAGCATCGCGTTTCGGTGCAGAAGACAAAGGTGGCCGCCCGCCGCGGACAACAGCTCTTCATGCTGGCGGCCGCGCTTGTAGTTTTCATGATCGCGGTTGGCGTCGATCACCTCTGGACCAACAACGCTCACGCGGCCGCGCAAGCCGCGCTCACCCGCGAAGAGGAAGAGGCGAAGAAGCTCGAGGCGGACATTCAACACAAGAACGAACTGGAAGCAGAGCTGAAACAAGTGGACGAGCGCATCAAGGTCATCAAGCAGCTTCGCGCGGAGCAGAAGGGTCCGGTCGCGATGATGTCTGCAATCAACGAGAGGATGCCCGGCGGCCAGGCGGACTTTAGGCTGGATGCCATCATACAAAAAGGCAACCACCTTCAGATCATCGGCAGCTCGCTCAGCCAGCAAGTGATCGCGGACTTCTCGCGCCAACTGGAATTCTCGAACGGCCTCTTCAGCGGCTTGATGCTTTCGATCGAAGGCAAGGAAGTGAAGGCGGACGATGTCTCTGACCGCTCTGAGAAGAAAGAGCCCGAAAAAACAGAGACCGGCAAGAAGGACCCGAATGCCAAGAAGGACCTGAACGCAAAGGACGCGGATAAGAAGGCGGTCGATAAGAAGGACGACGACGTGGCCCGAGTGTTCCAGTTCATGATCGATTGCGACTACAACAAGCCGCGGGCGGAAGGTGAAAAACCGGCGGCCCCGCAGAGTAAGTAAAGCCACAGGTTAGTGAGGGAGATAGTTATGGCAGCGACGATGACTACAGTAGTGAAGGGTTCGGAAGAGAGCGGCAACTTCTTCACCCGCCTGGCGTGGTACTACCAGATGGGAGTGCTTCTGCTGCTTTCCGGGTTGCTGATTTTTGCGGCTGATTATCTGCTCTATAGCGACACGCGAGCAGACACCGTAAAGGTTCAGGACAAGGTCGAACAGCTCAAGGCCAAGAATGCTCAGGGCAGCATTATTCGCCAGAACCTGGCGGCTACCGAGCAGACGCTGAAAGAAAAGCGCGAGGAAATAGACCGGCTTCGCGATCTGCTTCCGGACCAGGTCGAGATCTCGCGGGTGTACGACAACATTAAAGACTTTCTGCGCGAGCAAAGGCTCGAGCTGAAAAGGTTCGTGCACTTGAAGGCCGTCCCAGCCGAGTTCTATACCGCGCAGCCGATCCAGATTGAAGTGACCGGCTCGTACGACGCACTCGGGCAGTTCTTTTCCCGGCTCGGATTCTATCCGCGTATCGTCAGCGTAACGGACGTCGAAATAAAACAGGCTGAAGACAACGCGCAGGAAGTCGGCCGCTCCATAAACGGCGCGTTCATCGTGACCGCATACTACATCGCGCCTGAGAACCTCGAGAAGCTGACGATGAAGAAGCCGGCGGCCCCGCCTGCTCCGGCGGTGCCGGGTGCTCCTGGGAGTCCAGCTAAGTAGCGGAGTGTAACAATGAAATCAAACCTACTGAAAGCAATCTTACTGAACATAGCGCTCACTGTGGGCCTGACCGTAAACATCACCGCAAACGCGGCGGGCCAGGACAAGACCGAGCAGGCCAAGGCGGAAGCGGCGCCGCAGCCTCAGCAGGTGAAATCCGGCAGGCAGGACCTGGGGCCGACCGCCGATTCGATCCGCCCCTACAGGATGTCCGGCCGCGATCCGTTCAAGAAAACAGTCAAGCCCAAAACTGCCAAGGGCAAACAGCAGGCTCACCTGCTTGGCTTCCCATCGCTTGACGTGCGACGCGCCGAGTTCAGGCAGAAGATCGACCAGGCGCGAGCGCGCGACGGAGCGGAGCCGGACCCGGTATCGCAGTACCTCGTCAGCGAACTCGAGATAACCGGGGTGTTCCGCGACGACAGGGGCTTTGGCGCATTCGTGCGGGCCCAACCCAGCGGCACAATGTTCTTCGTGCGAAACGGAGCGCGCTGCTACAACGGTGAAGTGATGCGCATTACCGGCGACGGGTCAGACTCGGCCGGCGCCAAGGTTTTGTTCCGCGAAGTATCTTACATGGAACTAAATGGAAAACGGTCCCCACAGGAACAGGTTGTGACCAAGTCGCCCGTGGACAAAAAGTGAGGCAGGTTGTGCAGGCGCAGGATCGCACTATAATCACAGCGGCGTTTCGCCGCCCGGTAGCGGGCGATCTGCACGGCAACACTTCGGGTGACCAGATGGACTTGGGGAAGGTGGGACCGAACAAACGCTTCGGTTCGCGCACAGTTCAGTTTTGATATTGAGAGAGGGAGATAAAGTTATGATGGCTAGGAGGCTTGTCCTATCACTGGTGCTGCTCACGCTTGTGGGCAATGCAAGCGTTTTTGCAGGATCAAACGCAAGCGGATCAAACGCAAGCGGAAAGACACAGGCATTCGACCTGGTGTCGCTCAAACACGAGACGGTGGGACCGCTCACGCGCATCCTGATCGAGACAAGCGCGCCACCTCTCTACACGATTTTCAGACCGACCGACCGGCTCATAGTGGTTGACCTGCCGGGCGCCGAGGCGTCTCGCCTCGCGTCCCAGTACAGCGTCAAGAGCGCCCTGGTCGAGTCGATCATGGTGCACGCGTCGCACGCCGGCCGCTCGGTGGCAAGAATTGAAGTCGGCGTTCGGGCCGACGCTCACGACCGCTCGACGGTCAACGGCAACACGCTGGTGATCGAGATCTCGCCCGACGGGAAAGCCTCGGCAGCGAAACTCTCCAAAGAATCTGCCAATGGTGACGACGCGAAAAAGGACGCAAAGCCTGCCAGCATGAAGTCTGCCAATCCTCGCGCAGCTCTTCCGGGAGTCACCGTCTATTCCGCGCCGGTTGCGTCCAAGAATTCAGCCACAGTTACCCAGCCCGCGCCTGAAAAGGTAACCGCAAAACCGAGCGATCTTAAGCCGGCAACGATGATTCGCGCGGTGCGGTCCGAAGCGGCCGACGGGGCGGTTCGGATAGTCGTCGATACAGACGGCACGGCGCAATACAAGGACTTCGTGCTTCCCGACCCGTGGCGCATTGTTATCGATGTCACCGGCGTGCGGTCGGCATTTGGCAACAAGACTACAGTCGTAGGCGCGGCTCTGGTAGACCGCTTCCGCGTGGGCCAGCCGAGTTCCAATGTCGTTCGAATCGTGCTCGACACCAAGTCGAAGGTCCCATATCACGTCGAGCGCGAGGGCCAGTCGCTGGTCATCACAGTCGGCAACAGCAACAGTTCTTATCGCGAAAACGCAAAGCCGCAGACTGATGCGAAGGCTCAGACTGCAAGCGCAAAAGAACCCGCGGCTTCTCAACACAAACCAGAAGTAAAGGTCGCGGGCGATCGCATAGAGAATAAGAGCGCCGATAACAAGACCGATCAGGCCTCGAAAGACGCCATCGTGCCTTCTAACCTGCTTGCTCAGAACACCCAGAGCAGCGGACAGAAGATTTCGTCTCAACCTAATAGATCGCTGCCGCTTCCGACGCAGCCGGCAACTCAACCGGGTTCCGGTAAATCGACCGGCACGCAGCCGGGTCAGCCTTCAGTCACGCGCAGCGCGATGGACGTTCAGCGTCCGTCTCACTTGAATCCCGGAGCGCAGGCACAGAAACGCGCCGAGCTGGCGTTTTGTGATCCGGCTTTCGTTGGCGGGTTGATCAGCTTCGATCTCCGCTCGGGCGTGGACATCCGCGATATGCTCCGCTTCATTTCGCAGCAGTACGGAGTGAACTTCATCGTCGACAAATCAGTTAGCCAGGTGCCTGTCGATATCAGAGTAACTGACATTCCATGGAATCAGGTTATGGATTCGGTGTTGCGCGCAAACCGCCTGGGGGCGGTGTGCGAAAGCAACGGCCGCATCATCCGAGTTGCAACGCTCGCGGCAGTCAAAGAAGAAGAGGAACAGACGCGAGCAATTGCCGAAGAGAAAGCAAAACAAGTCCCACTTGTAACGAAGATCATCCACCTCAAATACGCCCGCGCAGCAGGAGCGTTGGGCAGCAGCGGCGCGGGTGCTTCCGGCCACGGCGGCGGCGGCGGCGGCGGCGGTAGTAGCAGTGGCGGAGGCGCAGGAGCGTCGGGTCAGGGCTCGTTGATGTCGATAGTAAACAGCCGCTTGAGCCCGCGTGGTCGAACCGAGATTGACCTTCGCACTAACAGCCTGATTGTCACCGATCTTCCCGAATACACTCTGGTGATCGAGGACATGATTTCCAAGCTTGACAGGCCTGAGCCCCAGGTCGAGATCGAGACTCGCATAGTTATCGCAAGCCGGAACTTCCTGCGCGACATCGGGAGCGAACTGGCGGGCGGCGCTTTAGGCAAGAACGGCCGCACGGGCTTGTTTGAAACGACGCCGGCTCAGTTCAACGGCGGAGCGATCAGTCCCGGGGGCGCGGGCAGCGGCTCCAGTGGCGGCGGCTCGGGAAGCGGCTCGGGAAGCGGCTCCGGCGGCGGTGGTTCCACAACAGGTCTCGGCAAGAATCTGGTCGGTCCTTTCGCCGACAACTCGCTCCGAGCGGCAGTCGCGAACTCGGTGCTGAGCTTGACGACCGGCGCGATCGGTACCGGCATTCTCTCGATGGCGCTCTCTGCTTCGGAGACGAAAGGTCAGATACGCACCATCGCCAGCCCGCGAGTCACTACGACTGACAACAAGACCGCCGAGATCGTCAACGGCGTTCAGATACCCGTTCAGACTGTGTCCAACAACACCATAACCACCACCTTCGTGACGGCCGCGTTGAGACTTGAAATCACGCCGCAGATCATCGAAGAGAATGGTCAAGTGTTGATGCACGTGGTCGCCGAAAACAACAGCGTAGACTTCTCGCTTGCCAACCAGTTCAACAACGGCACGCCCGGCATCGATACGCAGTCGGCTGAATCGACGGTGCTCGTCGCCGACGGCGGAACGACCGTAATGGGCGGCATCAACATCGACTCCGAAGGACACACGATCAACCGGACGCCGGGTGTCTCGCGCATTCCGCTACTGGGCGAGCTGTTCAAACATCGCAGCACGCGACGCGACTCGAATGAAATCTTGTTCTTCGTCACGCCGCGCATCGTGAGAAACGACGGCACGATGGGTCCGCGTCTTCCGCAGCGAAGTTCGGTCGAGGGCATGCCCAACCCGGGCGTTGCAGTCGCACCGGCGGCGAAGGACAGCAAGACGCAGGTTGCGCCGGCAACAACTGCAGTGGCTCCCAAAGGCGGACAGTAAAAGAATTGCGGATTTCGAATTGCGAATTTCGAATTTGAGAGTTTAGTTCTCAGTTCAAAGTTCGCAATTCGAGATTCGAAATTCGAAATCTGAAATTCTTATGGACTTCGCGGACACTCTGGGAACGCTTGCAAAAAGAATTGAAGGTTGTGTCGCGGTGATGATCCTTGGCACCGACGGCATACCGATAGAGCGTCACGTTCAGCATATGAATCAGCCGCTGGACGTAGACATGATCGCGGCCGAGTTTACGACTTTGGTGAGGCGCAGCATGCGCACAGCCGCGGATACCGAGCTGGGCGACCTACGCGAGATGGTGCTGGGAACTGATGCGATGATGTTTCTTGTGCGGCCAATCACTTCCGACTACTTCCTGCTGCTGGCGCTCAATCCGGGCGGAAACATAGGACGCGCGCGCTTCGAATTGCGCAAGGCTCAACTCGCGATGGAAATCGAATTCGCGATGTGAACTTCCTCAGTCACCTGCGTCACTTTTTCAAACTCTTGCTAAGCCAATTGAACGGGATGTCGATGTTGAAGTAGAGCGTCGATGTCTCGTTGGTCTTTCTATCGACCGCATCCATTCTGTCGTAATTGTGATCTTTGTCCTTCACAAGAGATTGCGATCCTCGCCTCAAGCCGAGCGCATTGAAAAGAGCATATTCTTCGTCGGTGGCTATCACTACGTATGCGGTTTCAATGCTCTTGCCGTCGCCGGACTTCAATATCGACTGAATCATCCCTTGCACGACCGCCTGGTGATATTTAGCTCGCTCCGCGTTCTTTAGCTCGGTGTAGGCAAGCGCCGAAACCATGTGCGCGAATATGTCGACGTACTTTTGCTTCAGAATCGTGTCTGCGTAACCCAGCGCTTTGTTGTAATCTTTGTCTTTTAGCGCTGCAAACATCGACTTGCCGGCTTCACCGTCGCCGCCGTACGGGGAATAACCAGGGCTCTCGGTGTAGGCCATTCTCAGATCCTTGAAGTTCACTGTCGTATCGCCGGCTTTTACTTTTTCAAGCAACGCCTCGTATTTCAGTTTGCCGGGCTCCTGTGATTGAGCGTTGATCGAAACGCCAAGCAATAGAAGGCATAAGCAGCAAAAGATTCTCTTTATCATCGTCAGCCTCCAAAGGGATTTGTATCATTGCCAGCGAATTCAGCACCCGGCACAAGGCGCGCACATATTAGCTTGATTAGCGCACACCGGGCAAACAAACGCTCCTGACGGTAGTGGGGTGATAGTGTGTTGCTCGCTCACATTCGCGTTTCTTCTCTGCGTCCTCGGCGTCCTCTGCGGTTGATTCCGAGCCACTGAGCAGGAAAAACCGCAGAGGACGCCGGGGACGCAGAGGACTGCTTGCTGGCAACACGCTAATACCCCACTACCCTCCTGACGCGCTTGCGATCGGGGGTGATTAAGAGTGGGACTTGGGTGGACCTTGTATCACCCAAAACTCAGGGCGGGGAATCGAGTTCCGCTCGGCAACCCCGTAGGGGTGCGATGTTCATAGTTACGGACGCCGACGTGGACTTCCTGGCTCCGTTAGGAGCGGCATAGAGTTGAGCGCAGGAACATTTCACCCCTACGGGGTTGGCAACCTGGGGGCTCGCCACTATAGACATTCTACCCCTACGGGGTTCCAGGGAATTCACAGGACACTTCTTCCGGCGAACAGTCGCGCGCGGTCCCCGGCTCAAGTCCGCTTTTACACACCTGACGCGCACCCTGACGCGCTTGCGATCTCTGAGCCCCATCTCTTATTCTCTGAAGTTGGCCGGTGGGCCAAATTCGTGACATACTGACACTCGAAGGGAATCAAACTGAAATGAACGCAAACGACATCCGACGCGGGATGATAATTATTTACAACAACCAGCCATATCGCGTGCTCGACTTTCAGCATCGGACACCCGGCAACCTTCGCGCTTTCGTTCAAGCCAAGCTGCGCAGCCTTAAGAATGGCTCCTCGACTGAAGTCCGATTCAGCTCTACTGAGAACATCGAGCGGGCAGCCCTCGAAGATCATGAGATGGAGTACCTTTACGCCGACGGTGACATGCACCACTTCATGAACACCGAGACTTATGATCAGATAGCGCTGGATGCTGAATCGCTCGGCGACTCGACCAACTATTTGACTCCCGGCACAAAGATCCAGGTTGAGTTTTTCGAAGGCGCGCCCATTGGCGTCGAGCTGCCTCCCGCGGTCGAGTTGACGGTGGTCGAAACTACGCCCGAATTGAAAGGCGCGACCGCATCTAACAGCCCGAAGCCCGCGAAGCTGGAGACCGGGGTCACGGTGCAAGTGCCGCCATTTGTAAAGGAAGGCGACCGCATACGTGTCGATCCGTCGAAGGGCGTCTATCTGGAACGCGTGAAGTAGGACTTGTTACCTACGAATAAGCTGATATTCTTTGCGGGCTTTGCGGTCCTTTGCGCTCTTTGCGAGAAGGAATAAGACGTTAGCGCAAAGATCGCGAAGACCGCAAAGCCCGCAAAGCATGTACTTCGTCTACAGCCTCGCGCTCTCGCTTCTTTTTTTCGCCCTCTTGCCATATTTCGCTTATCAGGCTTTGCGCCACGGAAAATACGCCGGCAGCTTCAAGGAACGCCTCGGCTGGCTGCCGGCCCAGCCCGGCTCAACCGGGATCAGTCGAGAGACGATCTGGCTCCACGCGGTTTCGGTCGGCGAGTTCCTGGCTGCGAAACCCTTAATAGACAAGCTCAGGTCTGATTTGCCCGCGTATCGGCTGGCTGTATCAACCGCTACACTCACCGGTCAGAACCTCGCGCGCGCGGAGTCGAACGGCTTTGACGCGACGTTCTATTTCCCGTTCGATTGGAAATTCTCTGTGCGCCGCGCGCTCGACAGAGTGAAGCCATCGATAGTGATTATCCTCGAGACTGAGCTGTGGCCCAATTTCTTGCGCGAATGTCGAAGGCGCAATGTGATCGTGATTCTGGCTAACGGACGAATCTCGGAGCGGTCCTTTCGTCGTTACGGTCGCGTGCGCTCGCTGATACGGCGCGCCATCGGCGACTTTTCCCTGATGATCATGCAGAGTGAAGCCGATGCGGAGCGAGCCAGGCAGCTCGGAGCGCCAACCGTGCGAGTGTGCGGGAACCTCAAGTATGATGTCGCCATTGAAAACCTCACTTCGCCTGACAGCTCCGATTTGAGATTTGAGAATTCAAATTCAGATTCTGCGGACCAGAACAAACTCACTGCTGACATCGATCGAAGATTTGGTCTTTCGCTGTCCTCTCAATTGATCGTCGCCGGCAGCACGGCTCCCGGTGAAGAGGAGCTCCTGCTTGCATCGCTCCGCGAAGTGCGCGGGCATCGCGGGCTTGAAGGCACGCGGTTGCTTATAGCGCCTCGGCATCCGGAGCGATTCAACGAGGTGGCGCGTCTGGTCTCCGGATCGGGGTTCTCGTGGGCGCGCCGTTCTGATTCGCTTTCAACTGGCCGCCGCGATTCAACGGAAACGAGTCCAGCCGGCGGAGCTTCCCTTGAGCCTGACGTTGTTTTGCTGGACACGATAGGTGAGCTCGCTCTCGTTTACCGGTTCGCGACCGTGGTTTTTGTCGGCGGGAGCCTGGCGCCGCGTGGCGGGCACAACATAATCGAGCCTGCCGCGTTCGCAAAACCGATCATAGTTGGTCCACACACTGAGAACTTTCGTCAGATAGTGTCAGATTTTGCTCGTGCAGGCGCGCTCGTACAGGCGGGTCCCGAAGCGCTTGCAGTTGAACTGATACGCCTTTTGGCGGATCCCAACGAAGCACATGCAATGGGTCAAAGGGCGAAGAACATTTTGAAAGCCAATCGCGGCGCGACTGAATGTGTTATACAAGAAATCAAGAAAGAGTTGGGCAGGGAGACTGAGTGAATGACGATAATGTTCGTAGTCCGGCCTTCAGGCGGAAGTTCGTAATCGTTGGTCACTCAATTTAAGGAGCGCACATGGCCGAACCCCAAACCGTCACACCCGCAGCCAGCCCGGAGCTTACAGGGCGTTCAATCGCGGTCGGACTAATCGTCGCGCTAGTCATCGGCAGCGCGTATCCATACTGTGTTTTGAAACTCGGCTTCGGACCTAACCTGTCCGTCGTATCGGCGTTCTTCGGATTCATCGCGCTGGTTCTGATTATGCGCGCCGCCGGCACGAACGCCCGAGAGAACAACATCGTGCAAACGATGGGCACAAGCGCCGGACAGACCGCCTTCATGTGCGTGTTGCTTGCAGCCTTCGACATGCTCAACACGAAGGGTGTTCTCAATCCCCCGATTCACCTCGGCACCTGGCAGATATTTTTCTGGCTCTGTAGCGCAAGCCTGCTCGGCATTCTTCTGGCCGTTCCGATGCGGCGGCACTACATCGATGAAGAGAACTTGACCTACGCTGACGGGCTCGCCGCAGGCGAGACCATCCGCGTGCTGCACGAGGGGCGAGAAAAAGGCGCGTCGGCCGGACCCGTCAAAGCACTTGGCTTCGGCGGCCTTGCATCGGGCGCGCTTATGATCCTTACGAGCTTTCTCAAAGTGTTCCCGGACACACTGTTTCTCCCGGGCATGCAGCCCATGAGCATCGGCTTCAACTGGAGCCTGCTCTCATTCGGCTCGGGTCTTCTGGTCGGGTTTCGCATTTGTTTCGCAATGGCGATTGGAATGTTCGTTAGCTGGTTCATCCTGCCGTCTTATCTCGTGAGCCACGGAATGATTCCAGAGCAGACTTTTCCGATGACGTTGAGGTGGGTGATGTGGCCCGCTACCGGTTTGATGGTTGCGGGCGGGCTTATGTCGCTGGCGCTGAAATGGAATCTCATTGTTAAGACCTTTCGCGGACTCAGGGGCAGCAAGATTGACAATAGAGATTTCCCAATGAAGTGGGTCGTTGCCGGGTCGCTCGTCATGACGGTTGTGGTTTGTCTCGTCCAATACTTCAGCATGGGAATTCCGGTTTGGATTTCATTCATCGCCGTTCTGCTGTCGTTGCCGCTGATGCTGGTCGGCTTGCGCGTGCTCGGCGAGACGAACTGGGGTCCCATAAGCGCGATGTCGAATATGATGCAGGCCGTGTTCGCCTTCATCTCGCCGGGCAACGTGCCGGTCAATATGTCTTCGAGCGGGCTTACCGGAACGATCGCGGTAACCTCCGAAGCGTTGATGCAGGATTTCAAAGCTGGTCAGTTGCTCCGCTCGAACAGCCGAAGCCTTACGATCGCACAATTGATCGCGGCGCCTGTCGGTTCGCTCGCAACAGCTATTATTTATCCTCTGCTTCGCGACAAGTTCGGGATCGGACCGCAGGGACTCTCCTCGCCCATCAGCGTCAAGTGGGCGGGGTTCGCCGAGCTGTTGACGAAGGGCCTCAATGCGCTGCCGCCGGGGTGTTTGGTTGGGTTGGCGATCGGTATCGGGGTGGGGATCGCGCTCACGTTCCTTGCCGAAAAATATGAACTGACTCCGTCACCAGCCGCGATCGGCATCGGCATGCTGCTTCCCGCCTCAGTGCTTATGGTCTTCATTTTGGGCGGAGTTGGACAACTCATTTGGTCGAAGGTCTCGCAGAAAACCGAAGACGACTATCGGATCCCTCTCGCGTCGGGACTGATCGCGGGCGAAGCGATTCTCGCCGTCGTGCAGGCAATCCTCGCGGCTGCCGGTGTTAATTTTTAGATGGAATCGGCGCCCAAGTTCCAAGTTAACCCGGGCGCGTACCTGGCACACTGATGCAAAGGCAAATACCACAGCTTTCATATCAAACGCCGATAATCCCACCAACGCAGAGACTGTGTGAAAAGTTCGTAGTCCGGCCTTCAGGCGGAAGTTTGTATCTGTACTTACGCCGGATTACGAACTTCCGCCTGAAGGCCGGACTACGAACATTGCATTTTCACACAGTCTCGCAGTTGGTGGGATTTCCCGGCAACGACAGTGTGCTCTCGGCTTTTTCAGCAGCCTGCCACACGCGCCCGGTGATACTCAGCCATCGCGGATCTCGCCGACTCAGCGTTGAATCGACTGTCCGTGTTCAGGTCAAGTGATCAATTCGCACAACAACAAGCTCAAGCGTGCGCTGGTATGGGCGCCATCCAAGCTTTACGAATTGGCGGTCCGTCTGCGAGTGGTCGCCTATGAGACTGCTTATTTGCAGCCGAAGCGCCTGGACGCGACGGTGATCAGTGTAGGTAATCTGACGCTGGGCGGCGCCGGCAAAACGCCAATGGTTCAATACATCGCCCGCTATCTCAAATCTGAAGACCACCGAGTAGCGATACTTACACGAGGCTATGCTCGCAAGTCGTCCGGCATGCGAGTCCTGAACGACCGGGCGAACCGCGGCGAGGGCGGCCAGGCGAGCTCATATTTTGAATTCGGCGACGAGCCGGTGATGCTCGCGCGGGCAATGCCTGAGATCCCGATCATCGTCAACAAAGACAGATATGAAGCAGGACGCAGGGCCGAGCAGAGCTTCGGCAGCGACGTGCTGGTGCTTGACGACGGCTACCAGCATCTTTCATTGGCGCGCGACTTGAACATTCTGTTGATCGATGCGACGGATACCTTCGGCGGGTTCGAAATGCCACCGTTCGGGCGTTTGCGCGAACCGCTGTACGGACTCAAGCGCGCCGACGTGGTGATAGTCACTCGCGCTGACCGCGCATTTGATGAAGCACAAACGCGAGCCATCATAAAGCACTACTGCGGCGAGAGCGTGCCGGTGATGTTCTTCTACTCGGGCATAACGGCGTTGCGGCACCTGGCCACCGGCGAGGCGTACGAGATTAATAACTTCGCGGGATGGAACGTAGCGGTAGCCTGCGCTATCGGTAACACTCAGGCTTTTAGCGACGACCTATTACAAGTAGGGATCAACATTGTGAGCGAAAAGTTCTTTCGCGATCATCACCCTTTCACGCAGGCTGAGCTGGACGAAATCACACGCTCAGCGAAAGAGACAGGCGCGGACGCGATTCTAACAACCGAGAAAGACGCTGTCCGATTAGAAGGGCTGAAGCATGGAGACATTCCTGTGTATGCGGCTCAGCTTGAACTCCAAAGCGATGACGAAGTAAGGCTGAAGAGCCTGTTGTTGAGGACGGTAAGCAAAGGCAAAAGTAAAAAGTAGAAAGGCAAAAATAGAAATGCGGAAGCTGTTCTTACTTTGCCCTTTCCCGTTTTACTTTTTCCTTATCTCATTCCGCTGTCGAAGTTGATCGTGACTTGCGCGAACCGGCCGGAGACTACCGTGACGGTTTCCTGCCCACCGCGCGGCAGCCGGCGGCCGGTCCCACTGGGAGGCCCAACCAGGTAAGTACCCGGCGGCACGACTACACGAAACCGGCCATCAGAGCCTGTTTCAATGCGCTTGACCTCGCTGCCATCGCTCGCGCGTAAGATTACCAGCGTCGTCTGAAATGGAGCGGTGTCTGACTGCCCTTCCCTTGTAGGACCCGGGTGCACCGGGCTTATGACTGCCTTGCCTTCGATGCCCGACTCACCATGCGTCGTCACTCCACCACCTCCCCGGACTGAGACGATCTCAGAGCCCCTCAACTCAAACTCGCCGTCAGCAACAGCCGCCCTTCTGTAAACAACGATTCGTCGATGGCCCATGTTGCCGCTGAGGCGATAGCCGCGGATCTCCGGCTTGTCAGCGCCATCGCCTCTGTTAAAGCGAACAGGAAGCTCCGCGAAACTCTGCGACCTTCGATCCCAGTGAAAGACTCGGAGTACACCCGCGGCCGAGCCGCGCGGTAGCCACAGAGTCAGAACCTCCGGAATCGAGTCGCCGTCAAGATCAGCCACTTCAACGGAGTTGATATCAACCATCCCAGGCAGATCGTTAGCCTGCCACAACGTTCGAGCGTTTCTCGCGGTGCTTTCTATCCCAAGGTGAGCCGCGTCACCTGTCCGCCACGTAACAACCTGCTGGAACTCGCGCGTTCCCGTCAGGTGTCCGCGGCCGGCAACTTTCTTTACGCCCGGCCGGGGCTGGCCCGCACCCTGCGCAAAAGAAGTTGCCGCTGATGACAATGCCAACAATGTAACCAGAGTCATCAGCGGCAAACCTGATCCGAGTAATTTGCTTGCTGCACGGCGATCTGTATTTCGCGTTAAGTTCATGGTTTGATCTTAGCACCTAGCCGCGCACCTGGCCGCGACGGCATAACAAACCCGATTGCTTTAGTGGCGGAATCGATTGTCATTCCATCGATTGCGTCCGCGGTCGTCTCGATCATGATCCCTGTCTCGATCCCAACGGTTGTTGTCGAACCGACTGGTCTCCCAGCGACGATCATTACCATAGTAGCGGTATCCATTGTAGCCCCTGTAGCCACGATACCGATCGTCGTCTCTGCCGTTAGCATAGACGTAAGCCGAGCCTCCGCCGGCTCCCAGCAGACCGCCGATGATCGCTCCTTTCTTGCCGCCCAGCAGACCGCCGATCACCGCGCCGGCCGCAGCTCCTCCGCCAATGATGCCCGCCTTTTTTCCATTCGACATTCTGCCGCCGAACGACTGCGCACTGGCAGATGACGCCGCCGCAAACAACAACATCAATCCCAACATAGCCGCACAAAACTTTTTGGTTAGTGTATTCACTTTCATCCCTCCCATTCGCTTAACCTCGCGGCTCGTGCCGCTCACCTGGAAAAGGCAACAGGCGTGCCGTCGTCAAGACAGCGAGCAGCCACTTAGAAGTTCGCGTCGCTGTTGCCGATTATGCCCGGGAGCCGAAAGGTTGCCTCGATCAACCCCGACCATTTCGTGCTCAGGAGACTTAATTTGTTTAGAGGTGTGATCGCTTGGATAGCCGCCATCTGCCCGTGGTGCGTGTTTAACTGGGATAGACAGGACGAACAGGACGAACAGGATACTTTCTTATCCTGTTGATCCTGTCTATCCCTGTTGAAATGTCCGGTCACGCCACGCCCGCGAGTCGAAGAATCCCCCGCGCCCGTTCTGCTATAGCTGCGTAGTTCTCGTTCCTCAGGTCGCCGCTCGTAAACAGGCGCCCGCCGACCGCGATGCCAAAAGCCCCGGCGTGAACGTAATCCACGATATTGTCGGACCCGACGCCGCCTGAAACTACCAGCCGGACTCCGTTGATCCGCGACGTGAGCGCGGCAACATAATCCGCTCCGCCCAGAGAGGCCGCTGGGAACAGGTTGACCATTGGTACGCCCATCGACCACGCGTTAGCCACTTCGGTAGGAGTAAGCGCGCCGATCAAGGGAGGGATGTGAGCGCGGCGGCACGCTTCCACGAGTTGCGCGTTCGTGTGAGGCATGGAAATAACCTGGGCCCCGCTCTTGATCGCGCGATCCATCTGATCGTGGTTCGTCACCGAACCGGCGCAGACGCACACACGGTCACCATAGCGATGACGCAAATCCGAGATCACTCTGAAGCTCCCGGGAGTAGCAAGTGTTACTTCGATGACCTTGATTCCACCGACAATCGCGGCTTCGGCCGAGCGCACAGCAGACTCGGCAGATGCCGCCCGGACGACGGCAAAGACTCTGCTGGCCTCGACAAACTGGATCAGCTCGGCGTCTTTCATAAGTGAATATGATCGATATGACCAACAACTACCGGCTCAATTCTAGCTCTGGCGCAACACCACGCGCGCGGGCGCGCCATCGCCGTCCTTGACTTTCAGCGGCAGACAAATCATTTCGTAATCGCCGGGGGTTACTTCGCGCAGGTCCAGCCCTTCGATAACTATGACATCCGCTGAGAGCAAAATCATATGAGTTTCAGGCTCAGCCTCGAACTTGTCTACAGACAGGTAGTCAATTCCAACCACCTTGATGCCGTCGTTTATTAACGATCGCGCCGCCCCGGGCGTTATGTAAACGTATTCTTTGACGAATGTTTTCTGGCTCCACAGATATGAGTTCCGCGTCTTGAACAGCACTCGAGCGTCAACCGTAAAATCGAACTCTTCCAATACCGCTTCGTTGATTACCGGCGCCGTAACCTCGACTACTCGCGCGCGGCCCATAAGCAACTCGAGTGGGAGCTTATCAACCGTGAGGCCGTTCTCGATCAGATGAAAAGGCGGATCGACGTGCGTGCCCGCGTGAGAGCTGAACGAATAGCGGCTCAGGTTATATTTCTCATCATTTTCGTTAGCCTTGGTTCTGCGATTGATCTTTACGTGCGGATCGCCGGGATAGACTATCAACTCCTTTGAGAGAGGAACCGTCACATCATAAATTTTCATACCGACTGGCCTTTCCTTGTTACCCGTCGCATGCTATTTCGCCGCTGCGAAGATTGTCAAATTCACGGTGGTGGTTCCGTCTGACTCGTCAACGACAAAGGAAGAATTAACCGCTGATTCTCGCTGACTGCGTTTCGCTGACCTGCGCAGATCAGCGTACCGAAGGCGGCGCAAATCAGCGGTTAATTGATCGCTTATTGCGAATATCCTGCTTGAGTTGAGTCAGAAGATTAGACACGCGGCGCGTTTCGCTTTCGTTTAGTTGCGCGCCGCCAAACCTGACGCGATTGTACAACCTGGTTATCTCATGAATTGGCGTGAGTCCCGATGCAACCGCGAACTCGAGCGGTGTCTGATCAGGCTGTTTGAGCAGACCCGCGCGCCTCGCGATCGCAAGCATCTGCTCGTAAAAGAGCACCGCGGATTGACGATAGTCGCGCCGCTTCAGCCGGCGACGCCATAGCGGCAATATGAAGAGGCGATGCCACCACGGCCCGTATCCGGTAGGCGGCAATCCGCGCCGCTTTCGGTAGGACACAATCACAAACAAGAACACTGCAGCCAGGGCGAGAATCGCAAGACCGGACGCCAGCTCGAATAACGTAGTCGCAGTCCACTTTCGATTGAGGATGAATCGATCCAGAATTCCCCGCATCCACAGCTTCGCGCTCAGGTAGTAACCGAACAAGCGGTCCTTGGTTGTCAGCAGCCGATGCTGCAGATTGACCATGATCGACGCCTGCTCGTCACTGTCCAGGGTAACAATGTAGTCGAGCCAGAAAACTTCCATCGCGTCGGCGTACTTCCTCAGCTCAGCCAGCAACCCGCCTTGCGTGTAGTCGTTGATGCCCGCGGCGGGCGTCGGATCGAACTCGATCCACGAATCACTATGCGGGAAATAGGCTTCGACCCACGAGTGCGCATCACTCTCCCGAACAACATACATGTCGTTGAGTTCGTTGTACTCGCCCATCTGAAACCCGTTGACAATTCGCGACGGGATCTCGAGCGTCCTCAACATGATTACCATCGCGGTTGCGAAGTATTCGCAGTGGCCCTCCCGAGTGTTGAACAGAAAGTCAGCCAGCGGATCCTCGTTGGCGAGCTTTAGATCGAGCGTGTAGTGAAACTCGGTCTTGAGATAGCTTTCGATTGCCCGTGCTTTGTCGTAGGGCGTGGCCGCATTGCGCGCGATCTCATGGGCGAGCTGCGATATTCGTGGATCAAGCTTGCGCGGCGTACGCGCGTAGAGCCGCCTGATTTCGTCACGCGAGGACGCAGGTGCATCGGCTCTGAGCTCCGCATCACTCGGAATGCTTATATCGGACGATATCGCATAAGCGATTCGACCCGTTAATCCGGTGGCCGAAAGAGCGTCAGTATATTTGTCCTGTGAGAGCCTGGGGACAGGGCCATAGAAAGACAACGCCTTCTGGGCGGCAAAAAGCGTGGTAGTGTTGAGCGGCTCGAGCACGAACCGCTCCTCGATCAAACCTGGTGGACCGCTCGATTGAGCTCGAGGAGTTGCCGCCCGCTCCGTTGTTTGGTCGACAAGCGGAAGCGAGTACTTATATACGAACTGCGTGTCTTTCGGCGGAACCTGGCCTCCTATGGACACACCCTGATTCTGAGTCAGTTGACGTCCCTGTTGCGGTACACTCCAGGCTCGGCCGTCGTATTCTTCAAGCGCGATGCCTCGCCAGCGCAGATACCTTGGCGGCTTGCGATCGAGCCGCACTCGCATCACCACGCGAGGGTTCTTCTTGATTGACGCAACCTCGCCCAACTCGACGCGATCGGAGAAGCCGGTGACAGCATCACCTTGTCCGACGCCTCGCGTGACCCCGCCTCCGGCGAATCGCGGAATGAGGAAGAAAAAAGGCAGCGTGAGTACAATCACAATGACGATCTGCGCGGCTGAGGCGCCCAGAAGATAACGCACACGCGGGCCCTTCTTACTGGCGGGGCTCTCGGTATTCCCTCGATATTTGATCTGCCGCGGTTGCTTGAGCGAGACGACCGCTTCCTCTTCAAGATGATTCACCTGCCGGCGCGCTCGACGAATTTCAAACGCCGCCAGCGTCGAGATAAAGAAGAACAGAAACGTGGCCAGCGAAACGACAAACGTTGCGTTGAATGTCAGCCCGGCAGCCAACAGCATCTGAAAAAACGCGATCAGGTACAGGAACACCCAGTCGCGATCGCGCTTGTTCTGAAAGAGCTTCGCGGCAGAAACAAACAGGGTCATATGAACGAGGGCGAGCACGCGATTGCTGATCAATGCGGCGTCCAAAAACACGAACGGAACGTAAGCGACGCTCAACGCGCGCCACATCCACTCGCGCAATCGCAGCCGTTTCACTCCGCGCGTGTCGCGGTAGAAGCAGATCACCAGCGCGATTGCGTACGCGGCGAGCGAGATACCGTCAAGCTCGCCGGTCAACGCCATCGCCAGGAACGCCGTCGCGACTAACGCATATGAAGTTGTCCTGAAATAAGCTTCCATACTGATAGAAGTCACAGGTCAGAGATCAGAGGTCAGAGGTCGGAAGTCAGAGGTCAGAGGTCGGAGGTCAGAGGTCAGAGGTCGGAAGTCAGGTGCCAGCGGCGCGTCGTCGTTAATCTCATCTTTGACCTCTGACTTCTGACCTCTGACTTCTGACTTCTGACTTCTGACCTCTGACCTCTGACCTCTGACTTCTGACCTCTGACCTCTGAACGCTGACCTCTGACCTCTGACTTCTGACTTCTGACCTCTGACCTCTGAACGCTGACCGCTGACCTCTGACCGCTGACCTCTGACTTCTGACTTCTGACCTCTGACCTCTGACCGCTGACCTCTGACTTCTGACCTCTGACCTCTGACCTCTGACCTCTGACCTCTGACTTCTGACCTCTGACCTCTGACTTCTGACTTCTGACTTCTGACTTCTGACTTCTGACCTCTGACTTCTGACCTCTGGTTCACAGGTCTTCCATGAAAACAACATGTGCGCTGCGCCACACGTGCGCGGGGATCGTGCCCTTCCTTGCCGAAGTGATCAGCACCTTGAAGCGCCGGTCGTCGCGAAGCACCGGCACGTCATCCAGCAAGCGCCAGGTGATGCCCCCGATCGGTTTGCGCAGCATTGTGTCAGCCTCCTGAGACTCTGCAATCTCTGCCCTTCGTTTCGTCCACGACAGAAAAGCCCATTTGTCTGCCTTCGGCCTTCGGCCTTCCGCCCTGTGGCTCCCGCTTTCCGGCTCCGTCGGCTCGAGCGTCGCGAGCGATCCAAGTATTTTGTACAGATGCTCGTATCCCGAGCCCGACGCCACATCGTGCTTTTCGCCCGTGGTTATCAACTCAACTTCGGCGCGCTCCATTATGAAGTGATTTGCCAGCGACGCCGCCATGAGCACTGCGCGCTCGAACCGATCCTGAAAAGCGTTGTCCTCGCCCTCAGCATCATCGGCGATGGATTCTCTCGCTTGTGATTTTGCCTGCTTCCCGGAGACGCCGCGTACGTTTCGCAATTCCGATTCGCGTGGTCCGATTGCGGAAATGGTCGTATCGAAAACAATTGTCAGCCGCCACTCGTCTTCTCGCATATGCTCGCGCACCATCATCTGCATCGATTTGGCGGTAGCCTTCCAGTCGATGTTGCGAATGTGATCGGACGGGTGATAACGGCGAATGGCGTACAGGTCATCTCCGGACCCGCGAGCGTGGCTCTGAATCTGTCCGGCAAGCATCGGCAACGCGTGATAGAAATCATCGAGAGGTTGAGGCTTTGGATAGACAAGTATCTCGCCGGCGGCGTCGATCCTGCGCCATTTCTTGAAGAAGCCGGCCGGGAACTTCGTAGCGATGCGGAAGCCGGTGATGGGATAGCGGCCTCGACGCTCGAATGTGTGCTCGCTGCGTTGCCGGGCGCTGGATCGCGCCGGTACAAGAACGAAGTAGGCTAGCTTACCGAGCCCCGACCCGGAGACGGGGCGACGGTCCGACCGGGCGAGGAGGGTCCGCGTCGCCCCGTCGCCTCGTCGCCCCGTCTCCCTGTCGCCTTGTCGCCCCCTCGCACCTTCGCTCTGTCGATCCGTCTCCGCGTCGTCCCCCTCGCGCCGCCGCCTTTTCACTGCGTCTTCGTCTGAGAGCGCTTCGATCATCAAGCTGTAGCTCGGCATCAGGCGCTTGTGATTCAGAAGCGTGACGCTGATGTTAGCGGGCTCGCCGGCGAAGATGTGATCGGGAAACCGCAGTTGAATCGCCATGTCCGCAAGCGAGATTCGAGCGATAAGATTCGCCGCTATCAAAAACGCCAGCATCGCCGACAGCACAAGATACAGAAGGTTGTTTCCGGCATTCCACGCCGCGAAACCGATAATTATCAGGAACACGACGAACAACAAGCCTTCGATTGTAAAGCTCGTTCTGATGGCGAAGCGGAGAATCTCCAGCCGGACATTTCGCGCAAGCCGGGGAATGATGTATAGCGCGCCGATTAGAGCCAATAACAATGAGACCGCGGCTGCAGCGGCCGCGAGGTGGGTGCTGTTCTGATCAGCCGCCGCCGAACTGAGCAACGCAATGATGAACGCCAGGCCGAGGAAAAAGACCGTTATGAAAAAATCGCGCCAGGCCTGCCGGTTCATACTACCTCAGCTTATTCAAAGCGGCACGTTGACGCTCTTGATTATTTCCTGAAGCGCCGCCTCGGCTTCATCCGACCGGCGCATTCCGGTCGAATAACGCGAGTTGACAATGACTCGATGAGCGAAGATGGGCACTACCAGCCGCTTGATGTCATCCGGGATGACGTAGTCGCGCCCTTCGATAAACGCCAAGGCCTGGGCCGCGTGATATAGCGCCAGACTCCCGCGCGGACTCACGCCCAGATCAAGAATGTCGGCGTCGCGGGTTGCTCGAACGATGCGAATCAAGTAATCGATCAGCGACTCATCGACCGCAACATCACGCACTTCGCGTTGAAGTCCCAGCACGCTGTCGCTGTGCATGACCGGGACCAAATCATCGACCGGTGAGTTAAGCGTTTGCTGCCGAAGAATGGTCTTCTCGTCCTCGCTGTCCGGATAACCCATTCGAAGTCTCATCATAAAACGGTCGAGTTGTGACTCCGGCAGCGGGTAGGTCCCGTGATGCTCGATGGGATTCTGAGTCGCCAGCACCATGAACGGCCGCGGCAACTGATAAGTCTCCTGCTCGACGGTTACTTGTCCTTCGGCCATGGCTTCCAGCAGGGCCGATTGAGTCTTCGGGGTCGAGCGGTTGATTTCGTCGGCCAATATGACGTTGGCGAAGATCGGTCCGGGTTTGAACTCGAACGTGCTCGACCGCTGATTGAAGACTTCAAGACCGGTGATGTCCGAGGGCAGCATGTCGGATGTGAATTGAATGCGTTGAAACGTACAGTCGAAGCTGCGCGCCAGCGTGTGCCCAAGCGTAGTCTTGCCTACACCGGGAACGTCTTCGATCAGCAGATGCCCGCCCGCCAGGAGTGTCACGAGAGCAAGCTCGACTACATCCGACTTGCCGCGAATAACACTCTCGATTGTTGATTGGAGCTGCTCAAGCTTCCCGGCGGTGGTGATCACTAAGTTCCTCGCTCAAGCGATTTGGGCGCCGATTTAATCTAACACAGAAAGATGCTCGGAGTAAGCGTTCTCGCGTGTGCTGGTGCGCGTCCGAAAGTTGTGTTGGTCGACGAGGAAACCGGCGCGGCTTTTCTTGGAGTGCGGCGCGGTCTGTGCGTACGCGCCGCTTTGGCTGCTTTGAATCGCCACCAAGAGCCAAAGCGGCGCGTACGCACAGACCGCGCCGCACTCCAAATATGTTCGTCACTCGGCCTGAGGTCGTTGTCATGCGTCTGTGCCTACCAACACAACTTTGGGACACTTCTCGCTTGTGCGGGTGTGCGTCAGGTTTTCGCTCATGAATTCCGATGGCGCAACCTAGGCGCACAACTGAAAAAGGGGCGCAACTCGCGCTGCGCCCCTTTTTCTCTTGATGCTCGACGTCTACGGGATATCGTTGATGATGTTAACAGCGTAGAGGGCATAACCCGAATGTCCTCCACCTGCATCCCCGACGTGTGTAGTATCTCCCACGCTGAGCGAAATCACATAGGCACACCGTTCTCCCCGAGCCAGCTTCGCCGCATCAGGAATACCGGGCACTGGTGTGGGAGAGGAAAGGTCGAGTGCGTTGACGATGTCCCAATCGGTGAGCTTGCCATCGGGGGAAATGATCGCCGGCCACTCATTTGGCACTCGAACGTTCGATCCGAAACCGCCGGGCGGCGGCGGCGGGCCAAGATGAGATTCAACCGCGATGCCGGCGGGAGAGCCGCCGTTTTTCTGGAATGAGAGGCCGTAGCTTCCGAAGTTGTCATTCGGCCGCAACTGCGGCGCGGTTGCATCGATCGGCGGATCCCAGGCGATCCCTCGCACCTCGGCGAACGTTCCGAGGAAAATGCTCAACCGAAGATCAACGCAAGGCGCCAGCCCCCCGATGGACGATATGTGCGCGGTCGGGCCCTGGTTGTCGATCCACACCACCACTCGATCGACTCCAGCGACCGTGAGTGGTCCACCCCCGCCGACCGGACCATCCTTTACCTCAACCATCATCAGAAATCTTCCGTTAAGTGACCCGCTGCCCCACGCCGGAATAGGTTTCACTTTCGGAACGGTGTACGGAGTGAACGGCGGAACCAGAAGCGTACAGTGATCCACCGACCACTGCGATGTAAGAACACCATTGAGAACCGTGTTCGACGTTGGGAAGAGACATCCGGACTGCCACGGATGATCGACCGTATCGTCATAGACCACGGGTTGTACCGGCGGTGAGAAGAGTGCGACGCCTCCAGTAGAGTCCGCAGGAGTCGGAGC
>DATNBZ010000021.1:0-50019 GCA_035607285.1 Blastocatellia bacterium
GATTTCGGATTGCGGATTGCGGATTGCGGAATTTCTTTGCGCTCTTTGCGGACCTTTGCGTCTTTGCGCTAAGAATTTGTCCGGGATACACTCTGGCTGCAACAACTGAGATGGGAGGATGAGATGATTCAAGACGTGCGCTATGGCGTTCGAATGCTGATAAAGAAACCTGCATTTACAATCATCGCGGTGCTGTCGCTCGCGCTCGGAACGGGAGCGAATACCGCGATCTTCAGCTTCATAAACGCCCTGCTCCTGCGTCCGCTTCCGATTGAAAGACCGAACGAGCTGGTGTCGCTCAACAATGCCGAGGCGAGGCAAGCCTTCCCCAGTTTCTCCTATCCGAACTACAAAGACTTTCGCGATCGCAACGACGTTTTTTCCGGACTCATCGGTTACCGCTTCACGCCCCTGAGCATGAGTCACGACGGAATCAACGAACGTGTCTGGGGCTACGAAGTGACCGGCAATTACTTTGACGTGCTCGGCGTCAATACGATTCTTGGAAGAACAATCTCGCTCGATGATGATCGAGTAGCCGGGGCGAGTCCGGTTGCAGTGATGAGTTACAAGTGTTGGCAGCGTTTCGGCGCCGACCAAAGCATCATCGGCAAAGATGTGATAGTGAACGGCCGCAACTTCACTATCGTTGGAGTAGCGCCGCGCGGATTCAGCGGCACTGAGGTCGTTTCGCAACCCGAGCTGTGGTTCCCCATCGCGATGCAGGCCCAACTCGAAACCGGCAGCAACTGGCTCGACGATCGCGAATCGAACAACGTCTTCGTCCAGGGCCGTCTCAAGCCGGGCGTTTCGGTTGCCCAGGCACAGACAGCGCTCAATTCGATCGCAGCGGATCTCGAACGCGAGTATCCAAACATCAACCAGGGAAAGCGAGTCGAGCTGTCGCCTCCCGGTTTGATCGGGCTTGCCATGCGAGGCCCGGTGATGGGCTTCAGCGGATTGTTGATGGGCATAGTCGGACTTGTGCTGCTGCTGGCCTGCATCAACCTGGCGAACCTGTTGCTCGCCCGAGCCGCCGATCGCCGCCGGGAGATAGCGGTTCGCCTGGCGTTGGGCGCGACCCGCTTTCGGCTTGTGCGGCAACTCCTGACCGAAAGCCTGATGCTCGCTTTTTGCGGAGGAGCGTTAGGCTTGCTGCCCGCCTCCTGGCTTGTGAATCTCGCGTCCACCTTCAAGGTGCCGCCCAACATTCCACTTGCGTTTGAAATTCACATCGACTACCGAGTGTTCATTTTTACCTTTCTGCTGTCGATCGGCACCGGCGTGTTGTTTGGATTGTTGCCGGCATTACAAGCGACAAAGACCGATCTGGTTCCTGCGTTGAAGGACGAGCCATCCTTCGGCGGCCGCCGCGGCTCATTGCTGAAGAGCAGCCTGATCGTTTTTCAGATAGCTCTGTCCCTGATCCTGCTGGTCGGCGGAGGGCTGATGATGCGGTCGCTCAAGCAGGCGCAGGCAATCAATCTCGGGTTCGAGCCGAAAAACGCTATTGAAGTTGAGTTCGATCTGAGGCTGCAAGGTTACGAGAGCGCCCAGGGGAAAGAGTTTCAGAAACGCGTGCTTGATCGCGTACGCGCTCTGCCCGGCGTTCAGACGGCCGGTATCGCCGATATGATTCCGGTTGATTTGCACTTCTCGAGGAGGGCGGTGTTCATCGAAGGGCAGACGCCGGAACGCACCGCGAATACTCCAGGCGCAATGATCAACCGCGTCGGCCCGCAGTATTTCCAGGCAATGGGAACGCGCTTGCTCGCAGGCCGGGACTTTACCGAACAGGATGATCAGAAGTCGCAGGGCGTCGCTATCGTCAACGAAACTTTTGCGCGCCGGTTCTTCCCCGGTGAGGACCCGATCGGCAAACGCTTCAGCCTGGGGCGGCCCGAGGGGACCAAAAACCAGATCGTCGGCGTGGTCGAAGACGGCAAATACGCCGGTCTGAATGAGAGCCCTAAACCGTTCGTCGCCCGCCCGGTTTGGCAATCCGATGTCGGAGCCACGAGTGTAATCGTCCGCACAGATGGAGACCCGCAAAGATTGATCGGCGCTGTGAGCCGCGAGGTGGCTGACCTTGATCCTCACCTGCCGATCTCGAGCAACACCCTGGTCGGCAAATTGGATGTGCCGTTGCTCCCGGCGCGAATAGGAGCATCTGTGCTTGGAGGCTTCGGAGTGCTCGCGCTGGCACTCGCGGCGATTGGAATCTACGGGGTGATCTCTTATGCGGTTTCGACACGCACGCACGAGATCGGCATCCGAATGGCGCTTGGCGCTGAGAAAGCAGACGTGTTGAAGCTGGTGCTCGGACAAGGTTTGAAGCTGACGCTCATCGGCATAGCGATTGGGCTGGCGGTCGCGCTTGGATTGACTCAGTTCATGAGAGCGATCCTGTTCGGCATAAGCGCAACCGATCCTCTGACGTTTGCGTTTGCGTCGGTTGTCCTGGGCTTCGTCGCGTTACTGGCCTGTTACCTGCCCGCGCGACACGCGACAAAGGTCGACCCGATGGTAGCGCTCCGGCACGAATGACGGGATTGCCGGTTGCGATTGCTGGTCTGGCTTTGCGTGCTTTGCGGTCCTTGGCGTCTTTGCGCTGAGAATTTTGTGGGAGGACGAGATGATTCAGGACCTACGTTACGGCATCCGAATGCTGCTCAGGCACAAAGCCTTCACTGCGCTCGCTGTGTTGACGCTAGCCCTCGGCATCGGGGCTAATACCGCGATCTTCAGCGTAGTCTACGCCGTGCTCCTTCGTCCTCTTCCGTTCCCCGCACAAGAGCAGTTGTTCGTCGCCTGGAAGAAGGACACAACCACGAAGAGTCCGCTCGTGGAATTGTCCGTAGCTGAGTTTCAGGATTGGGAATTACAGAGCCAGAGCTTTGACGGACTCGCGGTGATGCCGACTACAGTTTATGGGTACGGCTACATCCTGACCGGAAACGGCGGTCCCGTGCAGCTCGAGAGCTCCAAGGTCACCAGCGACTTCTTCCCACTGCTGCGCGTGCAACCTGCTTTAGGACGCGTCTTCGATGAAACGGATGAGCGCCCGTCTTCCGCGAGAGTCGCTGTCCTCAGCGACCACTTGTGGCGCGAGAGGTTCAATGCCGATCCGCAAATCATCGGGCAATCGATCACGCTCACTCAGCAGGCGACCACTGTAATCGGAGTGATGCCCGCAAACTTCGAGTTCCCCAAAGGCGCGGACCTGTGGCTGCCGCTGAGAGCGGCTATGAATCCGCGCACGCTTGAGAATCGAGGCGCAGTATTTCTGCAAGCCATCGGCCGGCTAAAGCCGGGAGTCACACTCGAGCAAGCCGAAGCCGAATTGAACACCATCATCGCGCGCGTTGCGGCTCAGCATCCCGAGACTGAAGCTGAAGGTCAACGCGTCGTGATCACGCCGTTGCCCGAATTTCTTTTTGGCAACTCGCGCCCGGCGCTCTGGTTGCTGCTGGCCGGCACCGCGATGTTGTTGCTCATAGCGGCGGCGAATACAGCCAATCTCGTGCTGGCGCGCGCGACGGTCCGGCGCAGGGAGTTCGCGGTTCGCGCGGCGCTGGGCGCGAGCCCGATAAGAATCATCCGTCAGTTGCTCAGCGAAAGCTTCCTGCTCGCCGGTTGTGCTGGAGTTTGCGGCGTGCTGCTGGCGTACTGGCTGATAAGTCTGCTGCTCTTTGTGGCGCCTGGCGACATTCCGCGTATCGCGGAGATCAGTCTGAACACCCCCGCTCTGGGTTTCAGCGTCCTGATAACGCTCGCGGCAGCCTTTCTCTTTGGGCTGACGCCCGCGCTGACGAGTTCCAGACTCAACCTGAATAAGACTCTCAGCGAAGGCGGCGCCCGAATGTCAGGCGAGCGCTCCGGCATTCGCACGCGGAGCGCGCTCATCGTAGCCGAAGTAGCGATGACCGTTGTGCTCTTAACCGGCACGGCGCTCGTGCTTCGAAGCTTCGTGAACTTGACGCGGATTAATTTGGGCTTCGATCCCCACGGCGTGCTGACTATGCAGTTGCGTCTGACCGGTCCCAAGTACGTCAAGCCTGAGCCGCGTCGCGAATTCTATCGACAACTGGTCGACAAGCTCGAAGCACAACGCGGTGTGATGGCGGCCAGCGCGGTGTTGATTCGTCCTCTCGAAGGGACCGTCGGATGGGAAATGTCTTATGGAAGCGAGACCCAGTCACCGGATGAAGCGCGCCAGAATGCTCCGGCCAATTTCGAAGTCATCACGCCGGACTACTTTCGCACGTTTGGAATAGCCTTGATCGCCGGGCGCGAGTTCAGTTCAGAAGATAGACTCGAAACCGAGCGCGTTGTCATCATAAGCGAGTCGATGGCAAGAAATCTCTTCGGGTCTGCCGAAGACGCGGTTGGCAAGCGCTTGAAATTCGATCCCTCGTCCCCGGAAGAACCGTGGCGTTCGGTGATTGGAGTCGCCTCGGACGTTCGTTACCGGAAACTGCAAAGCGTTCGATTCGATCTCTACGTGCCGCTAGCGCAAGGGATGGCCGGGATCAATCACTTTGCGGTGCGCGCATCGGGCGACAGCAACGCTCTCCTTGCGACCGTTCGAGAAGCAGTGGCCGAGATAGACCCGACACAAGCGGTGACGAGCGTAGCCACGATGGAACAACTGGTCGCGACGAACCTGGCGCGTCCTCGTTTCAGCGCGCTGTTGCTCAACTGGCTCTCGGGACTCGCGTTGTTTCTGGCCGCGATTGGGATCTACAGCGTAGTCGCGTATTCAGTCGCACAGCGCACCGGAGAGATCGGCGTCCGAATCGCCTTGGGAGCGCAGTCAAACGACATTTCTAAGTTGGTCATTGGACAAGGCATGCGCCCGGTCCTGTTAGGCATTTGCATTGGTCTCATTGTCTCATTCGCGCTGACGAGACTGATCGCAACTTTGTTATTCGGCGTGAGTCCGACCGACCCCCTGACATTTGGCTTAGTAGCCGCGACCCTGACGCTTGCCGCCATGTTCGCTTGTTGGCTCCCGGCGCGGCGAGCTACAAAAGTCGATCCTCTGGAAGCACTCCGGTGTGAGTAAGGGCATGTAGGGGCGGCCCTCCGTGGCCGCCCCTCAGTCGCCCCGGAAAAACTTCGCCGGACCCTGCGATACGGGTAAACAATATGATTTCCAATTCCACATTCGCAGTCTCGCTTTGTCGAGGTCTTTGAGGCTAGTATTAGCCAGTATGGGAAAGACCATGAGCTTGATGATCTCAACTGATTCGCCGCCGCTCGCGAAAGATGCAGGAGGTGTAATCCGCGTTGGCGGCACTCGAGTGTCGTTGGATTCCGTAGTGATCGCATTCCTCGATGGCTCGACGCCGGAAGAGATTGTCCAGCAATACCCGTCTGTCGATCTCGCTGATGCCTATTCCGCGGTCACCTACTACCTCAACCATCGTCGGGAAATGGACGCTTATCTACGCGAGCGGAAGACACAGCGTGAGCATATCCGCTCAGAGGTCGAAGCGCGCTTCGATCCTCAAGGTATCAGGGACCGATTGCTCTCACGGCGCTTTCTACCGTAGGCATCGCTCAATGGATTGCACAATTGCATGCCCAGCATCTGCCCCGCCATCCGTTTTCTCACTCGATTCATATTTTGCCGGCTCTGCTAGGAACGAAGTTTGACCAGATGGTTGCGCTCGAGCACGAGTAAAAGAGGAGGAGGGCTGACTGCAAATGATACCCACCCTCAATCTTCCGTTCGACTAGTCACGATGGTTGGAGTCAACGTGCGGCAATGCCCGTTCGCGTGGCTTCGGTGGGAGCGGCACTGAATCCCGGGTCTTCCCCCTTCGACAGAAAGGGATTGTAATCACCAACCTCCCCGAAGTAGTATCCGCCTGAACTTCAGCGAATGAGGATGCCGTGGACGACAAGCAAGAGATTCTCGAACTCATCGAACAAGCCTTAGACGAAGGTTGGAGGAAACTTCACCTTGGGGGCAAGCACCTGACGAGCCTTCCGCCGGAGATTGCAAAGCTGGCCAGCGTGTCTCGGCTTGGCCTCAATCACAATCAACTGACGACCCTGCCCCCGGAGATTGCAAAGCTAAACAAGCTGACCCGTCTCGACCTCCGCAACAACCAGTTGGCCAGTTTACCGGCGGAGATCACTAGGCTGACCAAGCTAACCACTTTAGACCTGGCTAACAATCAATTGACGAGCTTGCCGCTTGGGATCACCAAGCTGACTAGCTTGACCACCTTAGACCTCGGAGACAATCAATTGACCGGCGTGCCGCCGGAGATAGCGAAGCTAACGAAGTTGACTCGCCTCGACCTCGGCAACAATCAATTGACGAGTTTGCCCGTGGAGATAACAAAGCTGATGAAGTTAACCCGCCTCGACCTCGGCAACAATCAATTAACGAGCATGCCTCCAGAGGTCACCAAGTTAACAAATCTAACAAGCCTCAATCTCGAAAAGAATCAGCTTAACGGCGTGCCGCCGGAGATCACCAAGCTTATTAAACTGACCAGCCTCAACCTAAACAACAATCAGCTGAAGAGCGTGCCGCCGGAAATCACCAAGCTTACAAACCTAACCAGCCTCCACCTCTGGGGCAGTCACCTGAGGACCGTGCCGCCGGAGATCGCGAAGCTTCGCAACCTAACGAACCTCGACCTCGGAAACAACCAACTAACTACCTTGCCGCAGGAGATCATCAACCTGACCAATCTGAACAACCTCGACCTCCGTTTTAATCAACTGCCCATTCCGCCTGAAACGTTGGCTGATCCAACAGATGTAAAGGCTATCTTTGCCGCGATCGCAGGTTTAGAGAGCGGCGAGCGCTTGAACGAGGCGAAGATGTTGGTGGTCGGGGACCCCAAAGTCGGCAAGAGCTCGGTGGTCGAGCGGTTGATTTACAACACCTACAATCCACAGAAACAGACAACGCTCGGGGTAGAGATCAATGACGAGATGAGAGTGGTACAGAGTCAGGTGATCGGCGAGGGCGAGTCGATCAAACTGAACATCTGGGACTTCGGAGGACAGGAGATTCAGCACTCAACACACCAGTTCTTTCTGACGACGCGTAGCCTCTACCTGCTGGTGGTGGATGCGCGCAAAGGCGATCAGATCAGCAATATCGAATACTGGTTGAAGCTGATCGAGAGCTTCGGCGGAGATTCATCGATCCTGATAGTCATCAACCAGATCGACCAGTTGAAAGGTCAGCGTCCGCTCAATCTAGATCGCAAGGCTTTGCAGGGGAAGTACAACGTCAGGGATTTTATTGAAACCTCATGCGAGACAGGTGAAGGCATTTCAAAATTGAAAGCGACGATTGGTAGCGAGGTAGGGCAGTTGAAGCACGTGCGCGACATCTGGCCCCGCGAATGGTTCGCGATCAAGGAACGCTTGACGGGGATGAAGGCCGACTATATCCCGGTCGAAAAGTACCTGGAAATCTGTGCCGAAGAGAACCTGAATGACGAAGATCTCCGCCAATCACTGCTCGGACTGCTGCACGATCTGGGTATCGTCATTCGCTTTCCGGGCGACACAGAGGTACTCAACCCGCGATGGGTTACGCAGGGAGTTTACGGATTGCTGACTTCCGAACAGCTAGTCGAAGTCCAGGGGCAGTTCGATCTAAGAGACGTGAGCACAATCCTCGCTGGCTTGCCGGATGTCGACAGCCGCTATCCGAAACATACGCACAAACGGTTGATTGACGTGATGCGGCATTTCGAACTGTGCTTCGAGTTCACAGACCGGCCAGGTCACTACCTAGTCCCGCGTCACCTGCCTGACAACGAAGTGGACATCGCATGGGAAGATACCGGTGCGTTGAGGTTTCAATATCACTACGTCGAGACACTACCCGACTCCATCATCTCTCGTTTCATCGTGCGGATGAACCAGTACATCCAGGAACATTATTACTGGAAGAACGGCGTTATCCTGCACAGCGGCGAGAATCGAGCCAAAATCAAAGCCGATCTAGTAGATCGGAAGATCTTCATCTCGATCCTCGGCAAGGAACACACCCGCCGCGCTTTCCTCGCGGTTATCCGCGCGGCCTTCGACGAAATCAACAGCAACTTCAAACTCGAGATCAAGCAGATGATCCCTGTGCCTGGCTCTCCGCACACGCTGGTCTCGTACCAGGATCTGCTCGCTCACGAAGAGATGAACGAACCGCAGATTGTCATCCCCGAATTGCGGAAGAAGCTCTCGGTTAGAGAATTGCTCGACGGTATCGAAGGGGTCAGCACCCGAATGGCGCGCCGCGAACGCGACCTGGACGAGCAACGATCTCCACAACGGATCCCTGAAGGAACTAAGACCAATCCGCAGCCGCGAATTCTGCGCATCGTGGTTGCCTCACCTGGTGATGTCCAGCCAGAACGCAATGCGCTGCCCTCCGTGCTAGAAGAACTCAACACCGGTGTTGCGGCTGATCGCGGACTGCGCCTTGAATTATCGCGATGGGAAACTGACACGCATCCCGGCTTTCATCCTGAAGGACCTCAGGGGTTGATTGATCCAATTCTGAAAGTCACAGACTGCGACGTGCTGATTGGGGTTTTCTGGAAACGTTTCGGAACTACGACGGCTGATGGAAAGACCGGAACTGAACATGAATTCGGTCTGGCTTATCAAGCGTGGAAAGAGACTGGCCGTCCGCAAATCCTCGTCTATTTCAATCAGAGAAGCTATACCCCGAACTCAAAGGCCGAAACCGAGCAGTGGGGACAGGCGCTGGACTTCAAGGACAAGTTTCCCAAAGAAGGTTTGTGGTGGCCCTACAAAGGCAAAGCTCAGTTTGAAAAGCTCGTCCGCACTCATCTGACGAACTACATTCGCAGTCTCGACTAGGCGCAATGTACCGCGGACTGTCCAGTCTGCGGAGTACCTTGCGTGCTAAGAAAAGTGTCGGCAACAGCTCCTCCTTAATGGCAATGATTAGTAGATGCAGTCGCCGCAGACTGGACAGTCTACGGTACGTTTGACAGTCCTCGGTACAGTTGAATCAGCCTCGATCCTCTATCGGAACGTACTTCAGCCCGCGAGGACCGACGTACTCTGCGCGTGGGCGAATCAAGCGGTTGTTTTTGTATTGCTCCAGCACGTGAGCCGTCCAGCCGGAGATGCGGCTGCAGGCGAAGATCGGCGTGAACAAGTCAGTAGGTATTCCCAGCGCGTAATAAGTGGACGCCGAGTAGAAGTCCACGTTCGGGTTCAGATGCTTCTCGCGCATCATTACTTCTTCCATCTTCACGGACATCTCGTACCACTTCTTCTCTCCGATCCGCTCGCCCAACTGCCCGGACATTTCGCGGAGGTGAGTCGCTCGCGGATCTTCGGTGTGATACACGCGATGACCGAAACCCATGATCTTCTTCTTCTGAGCAAGCGCCTGCTTCAGCCACGACTCGACATTCTCGACGCTGCCGATCTCGAGAAGATTCTTGATCACGCCTTCGTTAGCCCCGCCGTGCAACGGGCCTTTGAGCGTGCCAATAGCTGAGACGATAGCCGAATACATATCAGACAACGTCGCAGCAGTTACTCGAGCCGCAAACGTCGAGGCGTTCAGTTCGTGATCCGCGTGGAGAATGAAGGCTACATCCATCGTGCGAGTTGAAACCTCATCGGGTTCCTCGCCGCGAAGCGTAAACAGAAAATTTCCGGCTATCGAAAGGTCCTTGCGAGGCTCGATCGGTTTCAAACCGTTACGCATTCGCTGGAAGGTCGTTACTATCGTTGGAAACTTGGCAGTCAGTCGGATGGCTTTGCGTTCGTTTGCTTCGGCGGACATATCGGCGCCGTCCGGATCGTAAAAGGACAGCGCGCTGACGACGGTTCGCAGCATGTCCATCGGGCTCGCTCCTTTAGGTATCGCACCGATCAGCTCCTGGATCGCGGGTGGAAGTCCGGTTTCATCGCTGAGGCTCTGTTGCAGCTCCTGGAGCGCCGCGCGAGTCGGCAGTTCGCCACGCCACAGGAGGTAGATCACTTCTTCGAACGTCGAGTGCTCGGCGAGATCGTGAATGTCGTATCCCGAATAGATGAGCTCGCCTTTGTCGCCGTTTACGTCGCTGATTCGCGACTCGGCCGCAACTATTCCTTCGAGGCCAGCCTTCGCTACGTTGGCTTCACCCGCCATCTTTTCTGTCCTTTCCGCGTAATCGGTTGGTCGTCTAATTTTGGCTTCGCAAAGCCGATATTGAAGAATAAGACACGCATCGAGGCGTGTCAACGAACGGGTCCAAAATGAGCGGTGTATTAGCCTATTGCGGCTGAGCAGTCCTCAGCGTCCTCAGCGTCCTCCGCGGTTGATCTCCCAACACTGACGAAGGAAACCGCTGAGGACGCCGAGGACGCGGAGGAATGCTTTGCTGCCAACCCACTAATGCATCACCCCACTCCAACGGGCGTGCACTCGCACTCCAAGTCGCGTGCCTTGTCACTCATGGATTCGTTCCTTTAATATCTCGCTTTCAGTTTACGATCAACTTATGGAGCCCCGATGAAACTTAATAAGCGCACGGCCGGACTCGTCTTTTTCGTCTTAGTCGCGGTCTCTGGATTGTCCTGCAACGGTTCGGGCAACAAGAACGGTCAACAGGGAAAGACCGGGAGCCCATCAAAGCCTGGACGATGGATAGCGCAGTACAGGTCTCCGGCATCTTTGAACTATCACGGTACCGATCTCGCCATCTTTTACTACAGCGCCATCTCCGTGGTGTCCGCCGACATCGTGTTCGTTTGCGGCGATGTTCCAAATCCAAAGGGCGACGAGAGACAAGCGGTAGTTGTTCGAACGACTGATGGGGGTAGTAGCTGGACGGAATTTCCTATTCGGTTCCCCGGGGTCGAGATTCAAGCGCTGAACGCAATCCATTTCATAAGCCCTGACCTGGGATGGGCTGTGGGAGCCGATTCCGGGAATGATGGCGTCGTCGTGAAAACCACCGACGGCGGCGCGACGTGGGCCTTAACGCGAATCGCCGAGAGGGAAGTGCCGACGGCGGTCTGCTTCGTGGACGCCGATCACGGATGGATCGGCGGAGCGACGCCGCCTCCGGGCGAAGAAGAGGGCCTGGGCGGTCCGAGCGCCATTCTGGGAACGGCTGACGGCGGGCGCACCTGGCAGGCGCAATACAACATTCCAGTTTCGATTTATCGGATATTCTTTTTGAATCCCACAACCGGATGGGCATCGGGATCAAAGGGCATCATCTATAATACTTCGGACGGAGGCAGGACCTGGGACACTCAGCGCACCGAGTTGGAGACCGGCGACGGGCCCATCGATCTCAACGGCGAGGGCATCAAGCAGTTCGCGATTCGCGGGCTGCAGTTCATCGACAAGGATCACGGCTTCGCGGCCGCAACGGCTACGGAAGAACAAACCGGACGTGTAATCATAACCTCCAATGGCGGCGCAGCCTGGCGCAGGCAGTGGATCGTCAAGGGCGCAGGCGTGCGCGACGTGTTTTTTGTTAATAGCGATGAGGGATGGGCGCTGACGGACGAGGGCCAGTATGTCTATCATACAATCGACGGCGGGAAGACGTGGCTCAGCGAACCAAGGGTCTTCGAGCAGGACGTGGCGCCGTCGAGGCTCGCGGGCGCCGATCAATCACACATTTGGTTAGTTGGAGGCGGGGCGATTTTCACTCGTGTGACCGATTGATTGAGGGTCGAGATATCAACCGGTGACTCATCGGCCTTTCCGTGCGCGACAGCTATCTTATTAAAGCTTTGTTTGCATTCTTCAGGCCAACGCAAAGGAGCCCATTCATGCCTGTCCGCCGATTCCTCCCAAACCAGAGAGCAATGACGACATTCATTGTTCTCCTGGTGATCGCCGCCCTCTCGGCAGCGCAGTCCAATCCGGCTCGCGAGCCGAGAGGCGCAATCAGGACCGCCAGGGTGCCGGCGCCGCGCGACGTGATCGGTTTCACGCCGGGCGATGATCGCAAGCTCGCGTCGTGGTCACAGATCGTTGACTACTTTAAACGCCTCGAGCGGGCGAGCGATCGCGTCAAGCTTGAAGAGCTTGGTAAGACAACGCTCGGACGGCCCTTCGTGCTCGCAACCATTTCGTCGCCCGAGAATCTGGCTCGGCTCGATCGCTTCAAAGAGATCCAACGCAAGCTCGCCGATCCTCGCACCTTCAACAGCAACGACGCCGAAGCCGAGAAGCTTATCGCCGAAGGCCGCACGATCGTGCTGATAACCTGCGGTATTCACTCGACCGAAGTGGGCGGGAATCTGGTGTCGATGAACATTGCTCACAGGCTCGCCTCGGATGATTCGCCGGAGACTCGTGAGATACTCGACCGCTGCATCGTGCTGCTTGTGCCGTCCTTGAATCCGGACGGCAACGACATAGTCAAGAACTGGTACGACAAGACGCTTGGCACGCCGGCTGAGGGCACAAACCCGCCCGAGCTTTATCATCACTACACCGGACACGACAACAATCGCGATTGGTACGCGTTCACGCAGATTGAGACTCAGCTTACAGTCGACAAGGTTCACAACGTCTGGCGCCCGCAGATCGTCCACGACATTCATCAGCAGGGTGACACCGGTTCGCGATTCTTTCTTCCGCCTTACGTCGATCCGTGGGAGCCAAACGTCTCGCCGATCCTTCAGGCAGGCGTCAACTTCATGGGCTCGGCGATGGCCTGGGAGCTTACTGCCGAAGGCAAAGCCGGAGTCGTCATCGACGGCGTTTATGACGCGTGGTCGCCTTCGCGAGCCTACCAGCATTATCACGGGGGAATCAGGATTCTAAGCGAGACCGCTTCGGCGAGAATCGCGTCGCCGACGACTATCCCTTTTGAAAAGCTGACCCCGCAGATTGGCGTCGATCCGAAGGTCCGAAGCTGGAACTTCCCCCTTGTGTGGCCAGGCGGCGAATGGAAGCTGCCTAACATTGTGGACTACATGCAAGCGGGGGCATTCGCGTTGATGCGCAACGCAGCGCGTTATCGCGAGCGTTGGGTGAGAGACTTTTATCGAGTTGGGAAAGAAGCAGTGCGTGAAAGAAAGCCGGGCGAAGCGTTCGCTTTCCTGATCCCTCCTGTTGAGACACCGCCTACGACCAAAGTCAGTATAGGAACGATGGGACGAGAGAGAGAGAGGCTCAGCGAACCGTCAGCGAGCGATTTCGGAAGATCGATTCAACAACTGAAAAGAGAATTCGACAATCTGCCGTCATACGTATCGGTTCAACGTCGCAAAGCCTACGCGGCATCCACATGGCGGTTGGAGCGGCTGACGCGACTCGAAAAGATTCTCACTCGAGGCGATGTTGAAATCAGCGAAGCCGGAGCCGAGTTCATGGCTGATGACGTGAAGTATCCTGCCGGCACAAAGATTATTCTAATGGCGCAGCCATACGGCGCATTTGCAAAGACGTTGCTCGAGCGACAGCACTATCCCGACTTGCGCCAATATCCGGGTGGCCCGCCGCAACGCCCTTATGACGTCACCGCGCAGACGCTGCCGTTGTTGATGGGCATTAATGTAGTGCAAGTGAACAAGCCCTTCGATGCGACAAGGCGGCCGACTGAGTATTCACGCACCGATTCCCAATTCTCGTTCCAGCCTAATGCTCGCGTGGCGTTGTACAGGAGCCATGCGGCTTCGATGGACGAGGGCTGGACTCGATGGATATTCGATCAATTCAAAGCGAAGTACACTACAATTCTGGACGCTGACATCCGCGCGGACAATTTGCGCGCGAAGTACGATTGCATAGTCATTCCAGCGCAAGGCTCGCAACAGATCTTCAACGGCCTTTCGAGAGATCGCTACCCGGCTGAACTTGCAGGCGGGCTCGGGCAAGCGGGCGTCGACGCGCTCAAGAAGTTCGCCGAAGAAGGCGGCACGATCATAACGCTCAACGAAGCTTCACAGTTTGCAATCGATAGACTTGGTATACCGGTGAAGAACACTCTCGAAGGAGTCCCGGCGAAAGACTTTTATTGTCCCGGCTCGATTCTCAAGATCAAACTCGATACAAACAGTCCGATTACCCGCGATGCGCCGCTGCTCGAATCCAGCAAAGATGAAAGCATCGCCTGGGTTGAAGGTTCGATTGCTCTTGAACCGACGAGCGACGATGCGCGAGTGATCGCCCGGTTTGCGGATGCGAAAGAGTTGCTGCTGTCGGGGTGGCTCCTTGGCGCGGAGAAGCTCGCAAACAAGGGCGCCATCGTCGAAGCGAAGCGCGGCAAAGGCCGTGTAATCATGTTCGCATTCCGTCCCCAGTATCGCGGCCAGAGCATCGCTACGCTTCCCTTCCTGTTCAACGCGATCTCAACAAGCGCCACTCGATAGAACCCGGCGGACTGTGTGGTGGTGTTCGGTTATTGAGTTGCTGACTTGTAACGTGCGGTCAGTCCTTCGCGTGCTTTGCGGTCCTTTGCGTCTTTGCGCTGAGTATTGTGTCTTGCTCCTTCAATGTCCAATACTCAGCGCAAAGACGCAAAGGACCGCAAAGCACGCGGAGGTTATTAAGCAACGCAGAATCCGAACATTACCGGCCGCTTGGCGATCTAACCTCTGCCGCTGTTTAATAATAGTTGGAGGAATCATACGTGAAACGATTTACATGGTCTGTGCTGATCATTGCGACGCTAGCTTTGAGCGGCGTTGCGCAGAAGGCATCTCATAAGGCTTCACCACTCGGACCTTCGAAGGCGGCGCTCGATGCGATAACTGCCGAAGGCGTGATGGGTCACATAAAGACTCTCTCTTCGGATGAATACGAAGGCCGCGGTCCCGGGACGCACGGTGAAGAACTCGCCATCAACTACATCGCCGAACAGTTCAAAAAGGTCGGTCTCGAGCCGGGGAACACCGACGGCACTTACTTTCAGAAGGTCCCGCTCGCGGGTATCACTACAAAGCAGGACGCCGAGCTGAAAGTCAAAGTCGGCGCCAAAGAAATGAAGCTCAAGTACAAGGACGACTTCGTCGCGCGGACGGTCCGCCTTATTGAGAAAGGAGGCTTCGACTCCGAGATGGTCTTCGTCGGCTACGGCGTCGTGGCTCCCGAATATGGTTGGGACGATTACAAAGACGTTGATGTTCGCGGAAAAGTCCTGCTGATGCTAGTCAACGATCCGCCGGTCGCCGACCCGAAGGACCCTTCGAAGCTCAACCAAAAGATGTTCAAGGGCCGCGCGATGACCTACTACGGACGATGGACGTATAAATATGAAATCGCCGCAGAGAAAGGCGCGGCGGGTGTTCTGATCATTCACGAATGGGATGACAAGACGAATTCAGGCCCGGCGGCGTATCCCTGGGCGGTTGCGCGCGGGATGATGGTGGTCGAGAACTTCGATCTGGTCGCGAAGGACAACAATATGTCGCGAGTCAACGTCGAGGGCTGGATTACAGAGCCGAAGACTCGAGAGATAATGCAAGCAGGCGGGTTCAACTTCGACGAACTGAAGAAGCAGGCCGTCCGCAAGGACTTCAAACCGGTCGCGCTGGGCGCGCACGCAAAGCTTGCGCTCGACCAGAAGATTCGCCGCATCAATTCAACCAATGTCGTAGGAAAGCTCGAAGGCTCCGATCCGAAGTTGAAGGATCAGTACGTAATCTACACCGCACATTGGGACGGCTACGGCATAGGCATACCGAATGAGAAGGGCGACAAAATCTACAACGGCGCGCTCGACAACGCCTCGGGCTGCGCGGGGTTGATTGAAGTGGCTCGCGCGTTCAAGGCTTCTCCAAAACCGCCGCGCCGCTCGATTCTTTTCGTAGCGGTGACCGCCGAAGAGAAGGGATTGATCGGGTCGAAGTATTATGCCGAGAATCCGATATATCCTTTGAACAAAACAGTCGCGGAAATAAATATGGACGGATTGAATCAGTATGGCCCAACAAAGGACATCACTGTTGTCGGGCTCGGCAACTCGACGCTCGACGATGTGCTTCAAGCGGCGGCGGCCGAACACGGGCGAGTGCTTCGCCCGGACGCCGAGCCGGAAAAGGGATTCTATTATCGCTCGGACCATTTCAATTTCGCCAAAGAAGGCGTTCCCGCGTTGGACCCGGGATCAGGCATTGATTACATCGGCAAACCCGCCGGTTGGGGAATGAAAAAGCGCGACGAGTACACGGTGCACGATTATCACAAGCCTTCGGACGAGATTAAGCCCGACTGGAATATGTCGGGCGCAGTTGAAGACTTGCGTCTGTTCATGACGGTTGGATATCGCGTCGCTAATTCGGACAAGTATCCCGAATGGAAGCCCGGTACTGAGTTCAAGGCGAAGCGCGACGCGATGATGCGTAAAGCCGGCTCAGAGAAATGATTCAACGCACTGTAAGGGCGGTCCTCCGTGGCCGCCCCTCGTGCGCTACCTTGACCTTGATCCGACGAAGGGGCGGCCACAGAGGACCGCCCTTACATGGAGGAGCGTGAGATGGGGCAACGAAAGCTGGGAACGCAGGGACTGGTAGTTTCAGAACAGGGCCTTGGATGCATGGGGATGTCCGAGTTCTACGGCGCAACCGATGAGTCAGAGTCGGTCGCAACGCTCAATCGGGCGCTCGAACTTGGGATCAATTTCCTGGACACTTCCGACGCTTACGGTCCTTACAAAAACGAGGAGCTAATAGGCAGGACGTTTCGATCGCGACGCGATGAAGTAATCATCGCGACCAAGTTCGGCATCAAGCGCGATCCGAATGATCCGGCCGTGCGCTCGATCGAGGGCAGTCCGGAATATGTCGCCGAAGCCTGCGATGGTTCATTGAAGAGGTTGCGGATCGAGTGCATCGATCTCTACTACCAGCATCGCGTGGACACCAACGTTCCCATCGAGGAAACCGTCGGCGCGATGGGCCGCTTGGTTGAAGCCGGCAAGGTCCATTATCTCGGTCTCAGCGAAGCGGCGCCCGATACGATTCGCCGAGCTCACGCCGTTCATCCGATCAGTGCGCTTCAAACCGAATACTCGCTGTGGAGTCGCGATCCGGAAGACGAAATCCTTGCGACCGTTCGCGAGCTGGGTATCGGTTTCGTCGCGTACAGCCCGCTCGGCCGCGGCTTTCTGACCGGTCAGATAAAAACAATCGACGATCTCGCGCCCGATGATTTCCGTCGCTACTCACCAAGGTTCCAGGGAGACAACTTCGCAAAGAACCTGGAGCTGGTTGCTCGGGTTTCCGAGATCGCTCGCGAGAAGGGAGTGACACCCGGGCAGCTTGCGCTGGCGTGGGTGCTGGCTCAGGGCGAAGATATTGTCCCCATACCCGGCACGAAGCGTCGCCGTTACCTCGAAGAGAACGCGGCCGCTTCGGAGATCGGGCTTACAGAGGAGGACATTGCGCGCCTCGATGAAATGGCGCCCAAAGGCGGCGCGGCGGGTACTCGGTACCCCGAGGCAATGATGCGTTTCGTAAATATGTGAATCGGGTGAGGAGTAGCTTAATCCGAACCGGATCTGGTGATCAGCGAGATCAGCGAACGAATGCTGGCGAAAGGCCGGTGAAACCCGGCCTTTTTTCATTCTTCAAATAGGCTTACCAGCGCGGTTCGCGGCGCTGTCCGCGACCTCCACCGTAGCCTCCGCCTCCACCGCCGCCGAAATTGCGTTCGGGTCGCGGGCGGGCTTCATTGACGTTGATCGCTCTTCCGTTCAGTTCAACGCCGTTGAACTTTTCGATAGCCTTGTTTGCTGCCTCGCTATCCATCTCGACGAAAGCGAAGCCTCGAGAGCGACCGGTATCACGGTCAGTCACTATGGTAACCGACTCAACTGGACCTGCTTCTGCAAACAGATCGGCGAGTTGATCCTCTGTCGTCTGATACGACAGATTTCCAACGAATATTCTCATTGTCTCTCCTGAGTTTCTGACGAAACTTTTAGAAGGAACTCGTTTTTGCTACCCGGAAGAGAGTCGAGCAGTGGAAGCTGGCAGACATTTCCGAACAGAGAAGACGCGCTCCTGAACCAAACCTTGCGACGGTTAATCTACCGCCGTGCGAACGACCCTATGTTAGCTGCGCTCCTCATTTTTGTCGAGAATTTTTTTGGTAGTGTTCGATTCTGCGTTGCTTAATAACCTCCGCGTGCTTTGCGGTCCTTTGCGCCTTTGCGCCGAGTATTGAAGGAGTAACACTCAATACTCAACGCAAAGGCGCAAAGGACCGCAAAGCACGCAAAGCTGGAGCAGCATCGGTGTGTCTCCGCTCAGCACACTTTCCGAATCGCTTCCAGCGCGTCGGGAAAGTACGCTCGATTCATGAAGAAATCTTCATGCCCCTGGCCCATCCATTCGATGTAGAACTTTTCGCTGCTGGAGACAACGTCGAACATCGATTCTTTCATCTTCACCGGGTCCGCAAGCGCGTCGAATTCCATCGAGACAAACGACACCGGGAGCTTCAGTCGATGATAGTTTGCGGAGTAATTTACGTTCCCATCGAATGAGAGCATCGCCCCGCCGGCGATGGCCCTGTAGTGTTGCGCGAGAATGCCCCAAAATGTTCCCTCCTGAGTCCTGTAAAAGAGATAACGCTTTTCCTCGTCGCCAACATTCGGAATGTGAAACAGGAACTCCCAGGCTTTCAGCCTCGCGCAAGAGTTCAATATGACCGTCAGAGGCGCAAGCAGAATTCGGAGGTACCGCTTTGCAAGCATTTGTTCTCGCAGCCTGTAGCTCACAGGTATCGGGACGAAGTTGAGAATGTGAATCATCTTCAAAATCAGTGAAGACCTGATGACTCGAAACCTCTTTCCAAATAAAGTTATGAACACCCCCTTCTGGACGAAGTCTTGAAGACTCGATGGCTTGCTGAAGGTGAAGTCGAGAAAGCTGCCCAGCGTGACAAGCGCTTTGAGTTTGGATTGACGGGCGACGGCCTCGTCGTCGGAGAGCGTAACGGTTCCATCGGCTCGCTTGCATGCGCCCATCAAGCTCATCAGCGCAGTATTGCCGCCCTCGCTGTGTCCGACGTATACCGGTTTCCGTCCGGCCTTCTGAAAAACGTAATCAATTACCGCCGGAATATCCGAGGCGGCGTAGTCATCAAGCGTGCAGAACAGGCTGCGACCGGTGGAGCCGCCCGTCCCTCGCGAATGTATCACCCAGAGGTCCAGTCCCACCCGCCAGAGATACTCGGCAAGGCTTCCGCCATTCTCGATCAGGTCAAAGCCAAAGCCGTTTTGGTAAAAGCCGGGCCAAAGGATCACGGTCTGCGCGCCTTCATTCGGCATTCGGTAGCCGTTGAGGGTTATGTGACTTCCATCATAGGTTGTAACGGCTACGCGGAAGGGAACGCGGCTTGGCCCCGGCGCGGGCATAGACGACACTGCGACAGCCGGTTGGGGCGAGTCAGTCGGGTCCATATTCTCGCTCCTATTATCACAGTGTGACATTCAACGCAAAGACGCCACGCCGCGACCGAAGATTCAACGCAAAGACGCCAGGCCGCAATGACGCAACGCGCTCTTTTTGGCTTTGGTCCTTGCGTTGACGAACTCGAACTAGTGAAGTGTTCCCGACAATTCGCTAGTCCAGTATGGGCGGTCCTCCGTAGCCGCCCCTCATTCGAGAAAGCGCTTCCTCATTAAGGGGCGGCCACGGAGGACCGCCCATACAGGAGTACCCTTAACGGCTTCGGAATCGTAGTTACAGCCGACTAATTCTTCACTGTGATTGCAAGCTCGGTCGCCGGTCCCGTAGCGCGATTGTCGGCGTGATCTTCGGCGATCACTTTGATGATGTAGTCACCGGGCGCAAGGCTTGAGGTTCGCAGCAAACCGTCCATCGCTTCACCATCGCGAACACGATTGGTCACGATATATCTGAACCTGGTCGGCGTCCCGTAAGCGCTCACGCCGCTACCCGGAGCATAAGCGTAGAACACGGATGACGGATCCCACGGAAGCCGATTGAACTCGATGTTCATCAACGGGCGTTCAAATCCCGCGACCGGGCCGCCCTTTCCATCCAGCAGTTGGTAGCCGATTCGATACACTCCCAGCTTCCGGTTCGCGACGTTTCCATCGACCCGATCGTAAGCGCTTACTACGATATCGACGTCTCCCGAGATCACCAAGCGGCCGTTCCGTCTTTCACTGAAGGCCGCTCCACTCGAGTTCACAACCTCGATTCCGTTGGGCTCAATCGTCGGAGCCACCGTGTCCTTGAAGCCCGCTAACGGAAACGCGATCGCGTTCGCCTCCGCGTTTCGCGGACCGAGATTCAGATGCACGTGATAAAGCCGATTTATCGTACCGATGAAATCTCCAACCCTGAATCTGGCGCCGCGACGAATACGGACGGCGACAGTCTTTCCCGCGCCGTCGGCTTCCAGCTTGAATTTGTCGGGATTCTGAATCTCATCGCGTTCGTTGCGGCCGATGCGCGTGTGAATGTAACTCATCAAACCTACCTGGACGCCTTCGCCTGATCCGCCAAAGTCCCACGCGGCGATCGGCGCGCTGACTTTTTCGTCCATCACTGAAAGCACCTGCTCTCCTTGATTGCCCCGCACGTCGAGCCCGCTATGAATGTGATCGAGCGCAACGCCACCCGGCGCGCCTCTCGCTTCGCCCACAACTCCGGCGACCTCGTGCCATTGATTCTGTGGCTGAATAGGCCACGGAAAGGTCTGACCCACGTTCAGCCTTGAAGCACTAAGGTCAGGGATGACATCGGGAGACTTCGGTTCAGACCCCGGCTGGACGAAGACCGCCGCGGGGATGGTCGTCGTGTCGGACACTGCAGCTTTCGGCCCGCTCGGCGCGATGTGGCGGATCAAGTAGTTCTGCGAGTCCGCAACAAAGAGGTTCCCTCCCCTGTCAATTGCAAGGCCCGCGAGCCTGCTGAAACGCGATTGAGCGCCGATGCCGTCGGCGAAGCCGGTTGCGCCGCCCGCGTACGTTTCAGCCTCGCCGTCGGGTGCGATTCTGATCACACGACCGGCATCACTCACAAACAGGAATCCATCGTGCGTTACTACTATCCCGACCGGATGCCTCAGGCGCGGTGGGTTATTCTGCGCCTCGCCTCGCGAAGTCAAATTAACCGTGGAGACTTCTCCTTGCGGAGTGATCTTTCGCACCGCGGAGTTACCGGTATCGGCGACGAAGACATTGTCGAGACTGTCGACGGTTATCCCACTCGGCGTGTTGAAAGCCGCCGTCGAGGCGTTGCCATCGTTGAAGCCTGGCGCGTCGAGGCCTGCAACCGTCGTCACCGTGCCGTCGGCAGAAATCTTTCGTATCCGGTCATTGTAAGCGTCAGCGACAACGACACTGCCTTGCTTATCGATCGCAATGCCGATCGGACCATCGAACTCCGCCTCGCCTGGCGCGCCGTCTCGGTGGCCCGCGAGGCCGCTGCCGGCGAGAGTCGTCACTTTGCCATCAGCCGCGATCTTGCGAATCCGGTTGTTCGAGGTGTCCGCGATGATGATGTTGCCCTTCCGATCAATCGCGATGCCCGAAGGAGTGTTGAACTGCGCGTGGTGAGCGTCGCTATCGGCGAACCCTTCGGTCGATCCTGCAATTGTCTCCACGTTGCCGTCGGTGGTGATTCGCCTGATGCGATTGCCTTCGCCGCCGTCGGAGACGAAGACGGCGCCTCGCCTGTCAACCGCAACGCCAAACGGATCACTGAAGCTCGCCGATCTTGCGGGCCCGTCTTCGACACCAGAATGTCCGGCCCCCGCCATCGTCGTCACCGAGCCCGTTGCGTCACGGCTGGTTGGGACTTTCTTATTGACGACAAGGTAAACAACGAGGGCCGTCGCGGTTGGCAGTACGAGAATGAGGAGAGCGAGCAGGATTCTTCGCATCAATTCAATAAGCGGTTAAGACCGCCTGGCTCTTCGCAAGGTCAGCAGGTAATCCAGCGAAAAGCGGTCGGCCTCGCGCGGCATCATCAGCACAAAAAGCACCAAAGCCAAACGTGGAATCACGTGGGTGTGAAACTCGTAGAGCGGTTCTTTAAGAAGATGTCCGAAGGTAACGACTACCAGGATGAAACCAAGCGCGACGAGCGCATCACGAGTTCTCCACCCAACGATCACCAGCAGCCCGGCGACCAGTTCGATTATCGGAATGATGGTTCCTACAGCCCAAAGGGACCACGCGGGCAAGAAGCTGTCCGCATAAGGCTCGACGAAATAGTGACGAGCGTGACCGAGCGGGCCCATCTGAAAGACCTTGTAAACGCCGGCCATGAAGAAAATGAACCCCAGGACTCCGCGCGCGAAGAGGAGCGCCCAGGCGCGGTTCTTATTAATGATGGGCTCTGACCATTCCACTTCAGCAATCCCTTTCTGACTGTAGGCGCCAGGGACTGGGAAGCTCCTAGCGGGATATTCGTCTGAACCTATGCCTGCCGGGTTCAATGACTACAAAAGCGCTCCTTAGCTCTTCCTCGGAATAAGACTTGAGAACTTTATCGAGTTCGTCGTGGCCCGCTCGAAGTGTCGACGGAGATATCCGCAGATAGAGAACCCCAGCATCAAAAGTGCCCAGGAAAACCAAGCCGCCAAAGTCCCTGTCCCTGGTTACAAATACCCGCTCCCATTGATGAGCCAACCCGAGCAACTCCGAATCGCTTGCTCGCGAGCGCCCGATATCCGAAGCTGTGATGACATCGTGCCCTGAATTCCTGAGGAACGTCGCAGTGGCAGCATAGACGTCCTGGTCGAGGAGAAGCTTCATAGCGGAACGGTCACGTGGAGATCTTCAGATGCGACCACTTCCATCGCGTATTGAACACAAGCACGTAAATCATCAATCTGCAGATCTGGGAAGTAGTCACCGGTGATCTGTTCGAACGAGTACCCTTCACGAATCAACTCAAGCACATCCATTACAGGGATCCTCGTACCAACAACGCACGGCTTTCCAAAATGAACGTTGGGATCGATCTGTATTCGCTCTCTTATGTCCGCTTTCATAACGACTACATATTATATACGCTCAGCGAGCCATGCGACTAACCGCATCGAAGTACCGCACGAACATCTTCATGCCGCCCGACGCCATCTGCCAATCGAAGTTCTCGTTCTTCGCATGATAGCCGTGCTCGGGCAACGATAAACCAAGGAACACTATCGGCGCTTCCAAATGCTTTTTCATCGTCACGACTGCGCCGATCGAGCCGCCCTCGCGAGTGAATGCCGGCGCGCGCCCGAACGCATATTTCATCGCCTCGGCTGCGGCGTCCGCGTACTTCCCCGAGAACTCGCCAGTGTAAGGCCCAAGCGCCGACTCGAACTCGATTACAACATCGCGGCTGTGCTTTTTCACAAAGTCTCGAACGAGCTTGAAGACGTGCTTCGGGTTTTGATCGGGCACGAGCCGGCAACTGATCTTGGCTTGCGCTCGATAAGGCACGATCGTCTTCACGCCGGGTCCCTGATAGCCGCCGGTTATGCCGTGAACTTCAAAAGTCGGCTCGGCCATTATCGCTTTCAAAACGCGTTCGGCGTCGTTGAAACGAAGCTTCTTCAGTTCGTGCGCCGCCTTGAACTTTTTAGTGGTAAACCCCGAATCAAGAAAGCTCTTCACTTCCTTCTTAGTAGCTTTCTTTACGTCATCATAAAAGCCTTTGATCTTCACGCGGCCGGAGTCCGCGTCGTAGCATTTCGAGATCACCTTGCACAGCTCGCCGATGGGGTTGCGCGCGGGACCGCCGGTCAAACCCGAGTGGACATCCTTGGCGCCGGTCTCGAGCGTCATCGTGAACATCATCGCGCCCCTCAAACCGTAGGGAATTGCCGGCCGGTCGCGCGAGATCCAAATGGTGTCGCTGACCAGAATCGAATCGGACTTCAAGCGGTCAACGTTGTTCGTGATGAAGTGCTCGAAGTTCGGGCTGCCGATTTCTTCTTCAAGCTCCCAGACGAAATTGATGTTCAGCGGTAGATGATTGTCTACAGCGTAACGCGCCGCGGCCATCGCGGAGAGAGCGGGGCCTTTGTCGTCTGTAGTTCCGCGGCCCTCGTAGCGGCCATCCTGATTGAAGAACGTGAACGGCGCTTTATTCCATTCTTCGGGATCGGCGGGCTGCACGTCGATGTGATTGTAGATCGTAAGGGTCGGATCGCTAGCGCCGGCCTGAATTCGTCCAAACACGACAGGGTTGCCGGGCGTTTCGACTACTTCGGCTTGAGCGCCGATGGATTCAAGATATTGGCGAGCAAGCTCAGCCCCTCTACGAATGTCGTCATTTCGCTCGGGGTCCATGCTTATGGTTGGGATTTCGACTATTTCGGCGAGCTTGGATTCAAAATCGTTCCGGGAATCTTGAATATAGGAATCAAGTCCGGCATAGAGACTTTCGTTTTCTGGCAAGCGGGATCACTCCTCTTAGAATTTGGCGGTTGATGAGCGCTCATTATGAGTAGCGAGTTCGAAGAGTGTCAAGGAAGCGAAGAATTCTTGGTTGGGCCTTGAGTGATAGTACTTTCCGGATTGCACAGGTTGGTACTATCAACGGTAACTCCGGGGTTTGCGAACCGGAGCGGCTTTGCCAATCATAGTTTTTTTCCGCAACTCATGACCGTAACTTCCCGACAACAGCCGATTGAGCACTCTTTTCGACGAGGACACATAATCGCGGATTGCCTCGGTATCGGGATCCAGGTCCTTATCGATCAGGGTTTTGGGTTTGCCGACTTTCTTTCCGATCTTCTCCGCGCGGTCGGAGCTCTGGCGGTCGACGGCGTCACTCTCCGCCAGTCGCCTCATTCGTTCTAAATTCGGTTCCGAAACTCCACCACCCCATTTGACGAAAGAGTCAAGGATGCGACCAAGTCGGCGTCCGACTTGGTCGCCAATGAGTTCAAACCAATAGGAGTGGTAGGTCCACATCGCAGATTGAAATAAAGGAAAGTCTCGCGCTTCTTGCAGTAGCCCATCGAATTCGCTGCAAAAGGCGAGAAACTTCTGCGCGCCGCTGATCGACTTCTGGGGGATTGTACGCTTTCCCGGAATTTCGATAAGCGCATTCACGGTGTCTCGTGGACTTTGCAGCAATTCCAGCGTATCTCCGAGGAAGTAGCCGGCAACCCTGCCGTCGTCGAGAAACCATTGGAAGAGCTCGATCTCCCCGTCTTCCCGCACATGGTTTACCATGCCCAAAAAACGGACGAACAACGGGTGCGTCGCCTCTTTCTTCGATGATATCGAGAGCTCTGAATGTCCTCCCAAACGCAAGCGGAACAGCCGGGGTAGAAAAAGTGGATAATTTTTCTCGTAGTAGCGTTCTACTGCTGGGTGGGAAAGATTCCACAGCGATTCCTCCCGAAACCCATCGGGAAAGGTGCTCGGCACATACTGGATCAGGCATGCGATTTCGAGAAGGCTATAATAAGCAAGAAGAAAGTCGAACGAATCGCGTTGATACGTCTCCTTATCGTCAATTGCTTCCTCGTGGTGCCGGAGCAAATGCGTCAGATCAGGTTGCTCTTTCCCGGCGCGGGCGTTACGCAGCATCTTCACCGCAAGGACGGGCCGCCCGCGCTCATAGTACTGCTCGTGCAAGTCCAGGAAGTTGATCTGCTGATAGTCCATCACATCACATCCTCAACGTGATCCACCGGATCAGAATACACAGAGCTCGGCTTGCACACAGACCTGTGCGTCGTCCCCTGGGAGGCTTCCGGAACAGGGTCCACTGGAAACGGCACGTTATCCACCACCCACTCTGTAGCCGCGACCACAACCTTTTCGGCCTTGAGATACGTCGCGCCTTGTCGTACGGCTTTGACAACCTCACGGTATAGTTGCTTGATGGAGGGTGAGCGAGGGTCCACCTCTTTGATCAGCGGCGAAAAAAATACCAGAGGCGTTGTGACTAAATTTAGCCAGGGCATCTCCGCCAGGAGTCCGTATATTTTGGCGCCGTTATGGGCAGGCGCGAACAGCACCATTTTGGTAGCCGGCATCCAGCCGTACTTCAAGCCCTTCGCGAAGAGGAGGGCGCGACGGCACACGATGCCGCCGATTGAGTGTCCGACGACGACGACTCTTTGATAACCTGGAAAGGAAGTTCTGTCCGTTGCGCTCGGCAGGCTGTCACGCGCCACGTTCCCCGGCGAGGTCCATAGCTTATGGAGGAAGTCGCATAGCAGTCTTCCCTGAGCCGTAGTGTTCGATGTGACGCAGTCATAACCGTAGAAGAAGAGATCGTAATCCTTTGCCTTGGGCCTAAGCGGCAACATGGATTCAAACATGCTCCACGTCGTGATCGCGTTGCCCATGTAGCCGTGCACAAAGACGATCGCGTTCCTTGGGACCTGGCGAGACCAAACTACCCAGGTCTTGTCCTTCTTGTTGTGCGGCTTCAGTCTTCGCGGGGGGAAGTGGTTCATCTCATTTCCTTATTCGAAGAGGTGCGAAACCTCGTCCAAAGAATGACCCGTTCTGAAGGAGCATTACCTTGCGCGACCGTCTAACTGGTCGCGAGTTAGCTTACAAATCTCGGTTCCACTCACGGCGCGATCTTCGTTGCGGGGTCGCTCCAGCCGCTTTGGCCGCTCGAGCCGATTGCCGCGACTCTGAACCAATACCTGACGCCGCTCGTCAGGCCGCTGATTGTAGCCGAAGACGTCGTCACAACTTTCTCATGTACCCACGAGGTCTCGGTCGGCGGGTCTGCGCTGCGTTCGAGAACATAACTGCGGGCGGGGCCGACGCGATCCCAATGCGCTTTCAGTTCTCCGTTGTGATCGCCTTCGGTCAGCGAAAACGCCGCCGGGGCGGTTATGTCGTGAGTTGCCGCCGATGCTCGAACGCCGAGCCCGGCCGCGAGGATCTTCTTTTCATCGCCGCCGCTCGTGGTTTCAATGTAGGCGGCAATTTCCCCGACTTCTTTATCGAGAGTATCTTCCATCTCACTTTGCTCGGCGGTCAAAGATCGAGCAGCTTGACGAGCAGCCTGAGTCTCGACGACCTTCGCTTCCAGCGCGTTAACAGTGGCCGTGAGATGGGCCAGCGTCGGATTGGGCGTCGGAAAATCCGGATTGTCGGTTAAGTTTTTAATGATTTGCTGCGTCTTGATGATTTTTTCAGCAAGGGGTAGCCGTTTGAAGTCTAGTTTGACTTTAGCCATTTGATCCTCCTGAGATTGGTCTGTGATCAGCCTTACGGGACGGTTCCGAGAATAAGCCTAAAGCGGCGAACGAGTCAAGAAAATTCAACATGAGCAGTAAAGGCGGGATATACAGCACTTACGTCGGCCTACCCAGCTCTGATGTTCACTTGCACAGCGTCTATGTTGACAAACATGGTCTTCATGTTCGCCGACATGCCCTCAATGTTGACAAACATCGTCTTAATGCTGGCGAGCATGAGCTTAATGTTTGCGAACATCGTGCCGATGCCTGCAAACATCGGCCGGATGCTAGCGATCATCGTCTGCATGTTTACGGGCATGAGCTTTGTGTTTGCGCACATCGCCTCGATGCTTACGAGCATGAGCCTTATGTCTGCGAATGTCGTCTTGGACTCTGCGAGCATGACCTTAATGTTTGTGAGCATCGTGCCGGTGTTAATGAGCATCGCTTTCATTCTCACGAGCATGGGCTGAATTATTGCGAACATCGAATTCGCGCTTGCGCGCCGGGGCTTAATGCTTGCGTGAATCGCTTTTGCGTTGACGCGCCTTTTCTTCAACGTTGCGAGCGTCGGCGCGATGTCGGAGTCAACGGTGGTGGTGGTTTGTCCTACCATTGAAGCCAGGAAACTCGAAGCGGCTGCGCCTCCCAGCCCAGGGTTGCCCTGATTGGCTTACCCTGGGCTAACGGGCAAAAAGGGAGGAGGCACGCTCATTCTAAGCTGGAATCCTACGGACGGCAGACCGGGTTGACATACCAATTATTGGCGAAGATGAACGGAATAGTTCCTAATGGTACCGCCCTCTGTGCGCACGGGGCAGTCCCATCAAACCAAGTTGGGCAATTTACACTACCCGGTGTCCAGGAAAAAAATCGTGGGTGAAAACCGAAGGGGATCGACAGGACGATCGCGGTTGTTCCGGTTGGCGGCCGTCCAACAAAGCAGTTGGCCCCGTCGTACGATCCGATAAACGGGCAAGGGTTGGGACAATCCGCGTTTGCCACTTTTGCTACGAGGAGTTTGGTATTCCTTCCGATCAGCGCAGAGTCGGTGCCGTAGACGATACGCGAGAAGTTGGTGATCTGGGGGGTTGAATCGAAGTTACCAGTACCACGATCATCTTCATCGTCAGTAAGCACAGTTCCGGTGGCAAACCAGTTAGAAGAAGGCGCGGCGAATACACCATAAGCCACGTGAAGGTTTGGGAACCCTAAACCCCCGCTCAATGCTTGAAAGAAGCAGAAATTCATCTTCGTATCGGGATTCTTTGCTGGTCCCCCGAACGGATCACAAAGGTGTTGGCCCTCGTCGTAGGTAATGCAGCTTGGCGCTATGTTACCCGACGACGTGTTGTGATTGTTTTTGTTCTCGTTGTCGAAGATCCGCTCGACACTGATGGACCCAACTGGGCAGTTCGAACTGAGTTGCAAAACTGCATAGTCGCTGCTGAAGTGGTTGGTAAACTGACTGCCGTCAACGCGACAGAACCCAAACTTAGTACCGGTCGAGTAGCGCGAAATGTCCCCAGTCCATCCGTTGACCGAGCTTATATTGTGCCTGCCAGGAACATCGTCCTGATCGTCCATACTGATGAAGATATGCTCACTACCGGCAGGACACCCGGCCGAGTTCTCGGGGATGATACCCACGTCGTTGGGGCCTGTCACCGAGAGCAATCCGAAGTTTCGTCTTTTCGCACCGGGTGGATTACTCTTCAAAGAGGTGTCGATGTCGGTGATTTCAAGCGATACTTCATCAGGGTCTTGACTGCATCCCTCGTCGTTGTTGCAATCCAGGCATTCCACTACCGCCGTGAGACTATCGTTTGATCCGCTTGCATCAAACAACACTTCGACGTCTTCTGAAGAGCTCGCGCCAATCAGAATGGCGTCTTTCTTTTGTTTGAGGCGAAGATTCTTAAGGTCACTAGTGACCCGGAATTGGTGCGGCTGTGGGCACCGATTAGTGATTTTGAGCGTGGCGAAAATAGGTTTTTCCTGTTTCGCTTCAGGTTGACTACCGAGCACAATTTCTTGTGCTGATACTGAGCTCGCGTAGCTAACAAAGAGCAGAATGCTCAGAGCCGAGAGAGCAAAGCTCGCCAACCGTTGCCGATTGCAGGCTTGATATGAGGATCGTTTCATATACTTTTTCTCCTTTGTAATCAGTTGTACACGCCTGCAGTTCAGGAAAGCCTGCTGAAAGAGTTAACGTGACTCGTCGTGGATGTGCTTATTCGACGCCAGGATCGAAATCACCGGGCTCAATGTAACGGCTATTCGCGACTATGCAAGCTACATTACTCTAGTGTGTCATCGTCTATAGACGTAATTACTTCGCGAAACCATTCAGTTATTTTTTCCGGGCAGAGGATTGTTTTTCCGGACTGCAGGTTTGCAAGGCAGAATGCGGGTTTTAGTTGTTTGATTAAACAACAAGTTGGCAATCGTCCAGGGCTACCAGCCGAGAGCTAACCCGTCGCGATCCAGAAAAGCGAATCGCCGGGGGTTAGCTCTTGTGGTTATTTGTTGTTTCCGAATTCAACTGTCGCGTTTCTCGTTATTGGCGGCCCTCAGGTTTTGGTCCCTGCTTCATCTCGTCGAGTTCTTTCTGAAGACCGTCGATCCCGTGTTTGATTGCATCGCGCCGCTCAGGCGCAGTGACCTTCTCCAACACTTTGTTCATCGCCGCGATTTGCGCCACCTTTAACGCCTGGTCGGCTGGGACTTCAACGTCAGGTTTGATGCCCGTGCCTTCCCAATTTGTTTTGCTGATCGGATTGATCGCGCGGCCCGAAGGCACCCAGACCGCAAAGTGCTCGTTGATGCGTCGAGGCCCTCCCGGATGCGCTCCGCCTCCAGTCGTTTCTCCGATGATCGTAGCGCGCTTCAGGTTCTTCAGGTTGTAAGTGAATTCTTCCGCCGCTGAGAAAGTGCGTTTGCTGGTCAACACGTACACTTCTTTTTTGGCGCCATAACGTTTGCCCGGTACGTAAGGCAGCGTCCACCATTGGTGAGTGCTGTCGTCGGGGCGGAAATACAAATCATTCAAGTGGACCGGCTCGGGACCGAAGAGGTAGCTCGAGATCAAAGCAACCATCGCGGGCTCGCCGCCGCCGTTGCGGCGCAGATCGATGATCAGCGCATCCGTGTTAGCCAGAAAGTTCATCGCTGCTACCACCGTCTCTGCTCCATATTGCGCAGCCATAAATCCTCGCAGGTCAATGTATCCGATGTTACCGGGTAATCGCTCGACTTTCTCAAACCCAAAATTCACCGTGCGCATGAACTCCAGTTGTCTCGCAAGCTCTTCAGGGCCCGGCTCGTGGTCGTCACTCGCGGAGCGCTCGGCAGGCAACGGCTCCGCGCTGTACATCATGCGAAGATGTTTGTCGTGGCTGACTTCCTGCAGATGGCCCTGAAGCGCCGCGACCAGCGCCTTTGCGCTTGTGATTTGATCGTATTCCTTCCGAGCGATGCGTTCTCGAACCGCCTGCTCCATCTTTTTGGCGGTTTCAGGAAACACGTAATAGCTGTTCAGGTTCTTGAGCGCGCCTTCGATCACCGCCGTGCGCGTCGCGGCATCAAGCGTCAAGTCAGACTGATTGGGAGCTTGTTGAGCCACGGCGGCCCGTTGGTTCAATAACAGCGCCAGAGCGATACCCAGCGAATAAACGTAGATTCTCATTCTCATTCTCATTCTCATTTCCTCCCGGAAGAACGTTTCCAGATGAACCTGGAGGCACACTAAGATTCCAAACACCTTCGTCCTTTATTATTCGATCTTCATGGCGCGTGAGTTCCAGTATTAGTTACGAGTTCGGGCATCGCGCCAGGCAAGACGCCTTATCCCGTGGATCATTGGTATTGTCCCAAAGTTGTGTTGGTATTCACAGACCGACAACGGCCTCAGGCCGAGTGACGGCATATTTGGAGTGCGGCGCGGTCTGTGCGTACGCGCCGCTTTGACTGCTTTGATCGCCACCAAAAGACAAAGCGGCGCGTACGCACAGACCGCGCCGCACTCCAAAAGAACGCCGCGCCGGTTTCCTCGTCGACCAACACAGCTTGAGGACACTATTGATCATTTCAGATCGGCTGCTTTGCGTAGTAATATGTTCTTGTGTAGAATTTCGAGTTCTAAAGGTACCGCAAACATCGAGCTGGATGAACATCATGGGGTGACCGCTCCGACCTCATTCAGAAAAGGAATAAGCAATCATGGAATCAGTGACGATCCTGAACAACGTCGAAGATAGACATATCGAAGAGTTAGAGACGGTTACGATACGGTTCGCCGGAGACTCGGGCGATGGAATGCAGCTCACCGGCACGCAGTTCACCAACACGGCTGCCATTGTCGGCAACGACATCTCGACCTTGCCCGACTTCCCTGCTGAGATTCGCGCGCCTGCCGGATCGCTCCCGGGCGTTTCGGGATTTCAACTGAACTTCTCGCATCACGACATTCGCACGCCGGGCGACGAACCCAATGTGCTGGTGGCGATGAACCCGGCCGCGCTAAAGGTAAACCTGCCGGACCTGGAGCACGGCGGTATCCTGATCACCAACACGGATGCATTCAACGAGAACAACCTGAAGAAAGCCGGATACGAAACGAACCCGCTCGATGACGGCAGCCTTGGCGGTTATCGAGTGTTCAAGCTTCCGATCACGACGCTCAACCGCGCGGCGCTGCGGGACACGGTCAAGTTGCCGCCAAAAGAAATCGATCGCTGCAAAAACTTCTGGGCGCTGGGGATGATGTACTGGTTGTACGACCGTCCGCTCGAGCCGACGCAGCGGTGGATCGAAACAAAGTTCAAGAAGCCTGAAGTCCAGACTGCCAACCTGACCGCGCTGAAAGCCGGGTTCGCGTACGCGGAAGCCGCTGAGATATTCACTACACACTATCGGGTGCGGCGCGCGGCGATTGCTCCCGGGAAGTATCGGAACATAACCGGCAACGAAGCGACGGCGCTTGGTTTCGTAGCGGCATCCGTGCTCGCAAAACGTCCGTTGTTTTATGCGAGTTATCCGATTACTCCGGCGTCGGACATACTTCACGAACTTTCGATTCACAAGAACTTCGGGGTGAAGACTTTTCAAGCCGAGGACGAAATCGCCGCGATGTGCGCGGCGATCGGCGCATCGTTCGCAGGCAATTTGGGATTGACCGGAACCAGCGGACCGGGTCTCGCGCTCAAGAGCGAAGCGATCGGTCTGGCTGTTATGACCGAGCTTCCAGTGGTCATCGTAGACGTGCAACGCGGCGGCCCGTCAACCGGCTTGCCGACGAAGACCGAGCAAGCGGACCTGCTGCAGGCGATGTTCGGGAGGAACGGCGAGTGCCCCGTTGCGATCGTCGCGCCAGCCACTCCAGGTGACTGCTTCCAGATGGCCGTTGAAGCATTCCGCATTGCGACCAAGCACATGCTCCCGGTGATTTACCTTTCAGACGGCTATCTCGCCAACGGCGCGGAGCCGTGGCTATTGCCTTCGATGGATCAGTTACCAAGATTCGAGGTGAAGCTGGCCACCGACGCCAACGGTTTCCATCCGTACAGTCGCGACCCCGAAACGCTGGCGCGCCCGTGGGCGGTGCCCGGCACGCCCGACCTGGAACATCGCATCGGCGGGATTGAGAAAGAAGACATAACCGGCAACGTCTCCTATGAGCCTGAAAACCATATGCACATGGTTTTGACTCGCGCCGAAAAGATCGCGCGGATCGCCTACGACATCCCGGATCTCGAAATATTCGGTGAGGCCGAGGGCAGATTGCTCGTAGTCGGCTGGGGTTCGACCTACGGATCGATTACTTCGGCAGTCGAAGAGATGCAGCGCAGCGGCAAATCCGTTTCGAGCGTCCATCTTCGGTATCTGAATCCGTTCCCGGCCAATCTTGGAGAGATACTCGGACGGTTCGATCGGGTCTTGATTCCAGAGCTGAATCTCGGACAGCTTGCGATGCTGATGCGCGCCCGCTACCTCGTGCCGGCGATTTCGTTCCCGAAGGTAAAGGGCAAGCCGTTCAAGATCAGCGAGCTTACCGCGAAGATGAACGAGTTATACGAGGATTGAGTTGGCGGCATAGTCCTCCGCGTCCTCGGCGTCCTCTGCGGTTTTCTTGAGCGTGTTAGGGAATCAACCGCAGAGGACGCCGAGGACGCGGAGGAGCCACCGCTCTGATTAAAGGAAAACTATGAGCACAGACGCAAACATTCCAACAAACGGTGGAGGCACGCCGCCGCCGCCGGTGAAGTTAACGCGAAAAGACTTTGTTTCGGACCAGGAAGTCAGGTGGTGCCCGGGCTGCGGTGACTACTCGATACTCGCCCAGATCCAAAAGGTGATGCCCGAACTCGGTATCAAACGCGAGAATACCGTCTTCGTCTCAGGCATAGGTTGTTCAAGCCGCTTTCCGTATTACATGAACACCTACGGGTTTCACAGCATTCACGGGCGAGCCCCGGCGATTGCAACGGGAATCAAGGCGTCAAACCCCGAGCTGTCTGTATGGGTAATCACCGGCGACGGAGACGCGCTTTCAATCGGCGGCAACCATCTGATTCACACGATACGCCGCAACCTCGATATCAATATCATCCTGTTCAACAACCGGATCTACGGCCTCACCAAGGGCCAGTACTCACCTACCTCTGAGTTCGGCAAGAAGACGAAGTCGACGCCTTACGGCGTCATCGACTATCCGCTGAATCCTCTCTCCGTAGCGCTTGCGGCAGAGGCTACGTTTGTCGCGAGATCGGTCGACACGTTTACGTCGCATCTTCAGATGACCGTCGAAAGAGCGATGCATCACAAAGGCGTGTCGTTCGTCGAGGTGTACCAGAACTGCAACATCTTCAACGACCATGCTTTCGACATGTTCACCGAGCGCGGCGTGCGCGACGAAACGATGATCGAGCTCGAACACGGCAAGCCTCTTGTGTTCGGCAAAGAGCACAATCACGGCATCAGAATGCGCAATAGCGATATGCACCTCGAGGTTGTCGAGCTTGGCAACGGAATAAGCGAATCCGACCTCATCGTGCACGATGAAAAAGCGCCCGACTCATACCTGGCCTACATGCTTGCGCGCATGGAGTACCCTGGCTATCCGGTTCCCATCGGCGTATTTCGCGACGTCACCAAGGCGACGTACGAAGAGATGCTCGCAGCACAGATAAAAACGGCGACTGAAAAGATGGGGCCGGGAAACCTGGAAAAGCTGATCAACAGCGGCGACACCTGGGTCATCGAATAGGCTGCGCAAGAATCCGCGCGGACCCGTTAAATCAGCGTCATCCGTGCCTCTTGCGTTCCGAACCATAGACCACCGATGACACTGCTCTGACGGTTTTGCGCGGATAATCAGAGCCATTGTATATTCTTCGCGCCATAGTCAGGCTCGAGGATCCGGCACGAACCCGAGTCCGACGGGCAGTACCATCAAGGAGTATCGCAATACAATGAAACTTTATCGTTTGTTCCCAATCCTCACATTGCTAATCGTGTGTTCGTTCGTCGCGCTGACGCGCGCCGACGACGCCAGCCATATTGTGTCGTCGAGCACTAGCGGATCGGAAGTTCGGCAATGGGAAGTGACCGGGCCGTGGGGCGGAGACGTTCGCTCGCTTGTAGCCTCGCCCTCGGATTCCAGCATGCTCTATCTCGGCACTTCGGACGGGCAGATTTTTCGATCGAAGGATGGGGCTCGAACGTGGCAGCGGCTGCACCCGGGACTGGAACGCCGCGGGCTGTCGGTCGATCACATTGTCATCGACCCTCGCAACCCGAAAACAGTGTATGCCGGCGCGTGGGCCGTCGCCCGTGACGAGCAAGGTGGCGTGTTCAGAAGCGAGGACGGCGGCGAACATTGGAAGCTGCTCGATGGTACGAAAGGCTTGTCGGTTCGTTCTTTGGCGATGGCGCCGTCCGACTCGAGCTTCCTGATAGCGGGCAGCGCGAATGACGACCCTAATCTTAACGGCGTCTTCAGGTCGACTGACGCCGGCAAAAAGTGGGAGCGCATCTCACCCGTCGGTGACAAGGAGATTCGTAACATCGAATCGGTGGCCATCGACCCGCGCAACACTAACATTATGTACATCGGTACGTGGCACCTGCCGTGGAAGACAACCGATGCCGGCGCGAGCTGGAAGCAAACAGGCTACAAAGCGGTCGGTATGATTGATGACTCGGACATCTTCGGGATCTCGATAAACCCGGCGAATGCCGAGCAGGTTTACATCAACGCGTGCAGCGGAATCTACCGCTCGGGTTCGGCCGGCGAGAAGTGGATGAAGATTCCGGGTATTCCATTCAGCGCCCGGCGCACCTACAAATTGCTGGTGCACCCTTCCAACCCGAAGATCATCTTCGCGGGAACCAGCGAGGGCTTGTGGCGATCGAAGGATGACGGCAAGAAGTGGATGCTGCTGACTTCAAAAACTCTGGTGATACGCTCGATCGTGGTCACGCCCGACAACCCGAATCGTGTATTGATCGCTACAGACGATCTGGGCATTCGGACATCCGAGAATCTCGGCGACGATTTTATCGATTCTAATATCGGCTTCATCAACCGACATGTGCTGGCGATCATGCCGGACGCAACCGAGCGCGGACGACTGCTGGCGAGCGTCTTCCACGACGGCTCGGGAGGAAGCGTGTTCGCGTCCATTGACGGAGGCCAGAACTGGCAGTCGTCGTCGCGCGGATTGGCCGGCCGCGACGTGTTCTCCTTCTATCAAATGCCCAATGACCCAAACGTGATTTACGCGGGCACCAACACCGGCGTGTATCGCTCAAACGACCGTGGCTCGAGCTGGTCATCCACCGGCGTAGAGCAGGGTAACAAACTCGACAAGACGCCTGTTAAAAGCAAGAAACCTGCTCGAGGTAGGGCGCCCGCTCGAAACACGCGATCGAAACGTGCGAGCATCGAATGGCCGCCGACAGCAGTCGGGCGATACGAAGCCCTTCCCGCTTCCAAACATTCGTCGAGTCACAAATCGAAAAGCGCCCAGCCGGCAAAGAAAACCTCAGCCAAAGTAACTAAGGCTTCTAAGAAGGAGAAGCCGGCGGCAATAAGTCAATCTCAGCGCCGCCAACCCAGGAAGGAGACTGCAAAAACCGAGTTTGCACCGTTACCAGGGTTCGCGCCGTTGACGCGCGAAGTCGATGACATCACCAGCTTCAGCGACGAAAGCGGACGTGTGGGGCTGCTCGCCGCGACGATGGACGGCCTTTATCGCACGTTTGATGAATCGAGGGGTTGGGAGAAGGTCACGATAAGCGGCTACGAGTCGAACGGCCGCGTCTTTTCGGTTTCGACGCACAAGGATACGCCGCGAAAAGTTTTCGTGGGCACAAAGCAAGGCTTGTTTATCTCGACCGACGGGTGCTCAACCTGGCAACACGTCGACAAGGGACCGACCGACGTGTCGGTGAAAGCCATCGCCCAGGATCCGCGCGATGCTCAGTTGGTAATCATTGGTACAAACCAGTACATCTTTCGCTCAACCAACGGTGGCCGCACATGGGTGCGACGAGGTGGCGGGCTGCCTTCGGGTGATTTCACTTCGGTGGTGATCAGTCCAACAAACCCGGACGAGGTATTAGCGTCGGAGTATTCCAAAGGCGGAGTGTATCGCTCAACGGACAAGGGCTATATCTGGGAACGCATCGACGTCGAGCTGCCATCGAATAGAGTATGGACGATCATGTTCGATCCATTCGAACGTGACCGAGCTTACGTTGGTAGTTTTTCGAGCGGCGTTTACGTGTTCACAATCCAACGCCGCGCCTCCAGCACCGCGCAACAGTAAGATCCATGTAGGGGCGGCCCTCCGTGGCCGCCCCTCATCGGCATCACAGAACGTTCCCGAACTGAGGGGCGGCCACGGAGGGCCGCCCCTACAAGTAACTCACATGAAAATCCACGAATATCAGGGCAAGCAACTGCTGGCGAAGTACGGAGTGACCGTGCCTCGCGGAGTAGTCGTCAATCACCATGAACAGGTGGCCGCGGCTGTCGAACAGCTCGGTCTTCCCGTCGTCGTCAAAGCGCAGATTCATGCCGGCGGACGCGGCAAGGGCGGCGGCGTGAAGCTCGCCCGCTCGCTCGACGAGGCGGTCGAGATCGCGCGCAACATGATCGGGATGACACTGGTTACGCATCAGACCGGTCCCGACGGCCGAGAAGTGCGCACTGTCCTGGTCGAAGAGGGTCTGAAGATCAAGCAGGAGTTTTACCTCGGCATAGTGTTGGATCGCGCGACATCGCGACTGGTGTTCATGGCTTCTTCGGCCGGCGGCATGGATATCGAGGAAGTCGCCGCGCACGAGCCTGAAAAGATTCTCAAGGAAACGATCGATCCCGCCGTTGGCCTTCAGGCTTTCCAGGCGCGCAAGCTGGCGTTCGGCATCGGCCTTCCAAAAGAAGTTGTGGGCAAAGCGGTCAAGTTTATGACTGCGCTTTATCGCGCCTACGTCGATCTGGACGCATCACTCGCCGAGATCAATCCGTTCCTGCTCACCGAAGACGGCGAGTTGTACGCATTGGATGCGAAGCTCAACTTCGACGACAACGCGTTGTTCAGGCACAAGGACTACACCGAACTTCGCGACCTCCACGAAGAAGATCCGCTCGAAATCGAAGCGTCGAAATTTGATTTGAACTACATCAAGCTCGACGGAAACATCGGATGCATGGTGAATGGCGCGGGCCTGGCGATGGCTACGATGGACATCATCAAGCTCGCGGGCGGAGAACCGGCGAACTTCCTGGACGTCGGCGGGGGGGCTTCACAGGAGCGAGTCGAGAACGCGTTCAGAATCCTGCTGTCGGATAAGAATGTTCGCGCCGTGCTGGTGAACATCTTCGGCGGAATTGTTCGCACGGACATGGTCGCGTCAGGCGTCGTGGCGGCGGCTCGCAACATTGGAATCAATGTTCCGGTAGTCGTGCGTCTCGAAGGGACCAACGTCGAGAAGGGCCGCGAAGTAATCGAACAATCAGGGCTCGGGTTCGTGACTGCCTCAGGAATGAAAGACGCCGCCGAGAAAGTGGTCGCGCTCGCCGGGTGAGTCGCCGTTGGGAAACCCTTGTCGTACTTCCTCAGCGTCCTCCGCGTCCTCTGCGGTTATATTAATCAATGAAGAAAAAATTAACCGCAGAGGACGCTGAGGACGCAGAGAAGGAAACGCGATTGCCGGCCGAACATCAGCAGAAGAAGGAGAATCAAAATGCCTGAACTGGATCCAGTGATAGAAGGCTTGAACCTGAGAGGCTCGGCCAAAGACGGCGCGCTAGAACTAAAGGCGAAACACCCCGGCATCGTCTTCACGAGCGGCCGTCGCGACAAAGGCGATCAGGCGAGAGCGATGGCCAGCAACGTCGTAAAGAACCGCAAGTGGATCGTGCAGACTTACAAGCCTACGCCGGTGAGCGCGGCCTGTCAGAAGTGGGTTGATAGCAATCCACAGGCAACATCGCAATCGTCTATCGGCGCGGGTCTCCTGACGGTGCTAAATGGATTCGACGACTCCGAGCTTCGTCGTTTGAGCAAGCACCTGTCCGGCGACGCGTTCGATGTTCAGCCGGTAACCCAGAACGCCGAGGCTATCAAAGCAGACATCAGGGCATTGCCTGGACTGGACAAGTTTCTGGAAAAAGAGGGCGGGCTGATTCGCTGGCACGCTCAGTTCGACTGATTCGCGGGCGGGCGGAGAACCGCCTAACTTTCTGGACGTCGGAGGCCGAGCGTCGCAGGAGCGCGTCAAGAACGCGTTGAGGATTCTGCTTTTGGATAAGGCGTCATCCCACAAATGAAGAGACACCTTGCATTGGCTCGGCATCTGTAGCAATAATGCCACAAGAATGACCCTGAGCAGTTTATGTTACGTTCCAGGGATGCAGTTACCCGAGTAATCGAGTCACAATTTCGAGCTGCAGATCATCGCGAGAAGATATGGAGCAAATTCTCAAGGAGCTCGGTCTTTACGACCTTTTAGCATATTTTGTAACAGGCGCAGTTGCGTTGAGTTCTGTAATCGCGGCGTTCGTGTCCTTTCGTAGAAGTCGATCACAAAAAAGCGAGATGAATCTCTGGCAAAGCGAGACCAAGCTTACTGTAACCCTGCTCGTCATTGGTTCCTACGTACTAGGTCATATGATTCAAGTCTCCGGTAGTATGATAGATAGAGATATTTTTAAGCGAGTGTCGAGTAATTCCATAGAGCAACATTATTCTGGCGAAGATAACGCTGAGTTCAGGAAGCAACTCCAGGCGATGGTTGATAAGGCTTTTCGCAACCCTCCGAAAGAGCTTGTATTCAATCTCTGCCAGACCTATGCGCAGATCCGAAACATCGATTCGTATATCCAGATCATGCAAGGCCGCTATGCCTTCTTCCGGGGCCTGGCTATAGCCTTTCTTATTGGCGGTGTTTCATTCATTCTGAAAGGTTATTGGGACCGTAGCCGTGCGTCTCCACGCTTGGGCAATAAGCGACGACTAATTCACAACAGATACCTCCCGATGCTACTGCTCCCGATGCTCTTCTTCCTTGGCGCACTAGCATCCTTTTCTCGATCAAACGATTTCAGTCACTATTTTGTGGATCATGTTTACCGTACATTCTATGTGAGCTACGCTCTCTCCGAAACGGAAGCTGGACGGACGCAATGACGAGAACCTGTGGTAAACGGAACATTACAAACCAGGGGACGCAGGACTATAGCTTGCCCCCTTCAGCCGTCGCTAAGTGGTCAAATCTATACCTGTGGGCACGAGATCGCTGCATGGGAGTAGCGGTCCGACGCCAGGAGTAGGGGCTCATGACCAAAAAAACCAACACAAGGCAAAACGCCGAATCCGATGGGTTGCTTCAGGCATGGGAAGACGCTTGCCATGACGTTGAAAACACTCCGCTGAACGCCACTCAAAAAATGGGTTCTTTGCTCTTAAGAATGAGCGTCAAGTACTATCAAGATGTGCGTAGACAGGCGCAACAGAGTTTCTACAGCGCTTTGGCTGCAGCAATCATAAGTCTGCCGTTCTTCATCTACGCTGCCACATTATTATTGCGCCCGGATGGCCGATCTCGAGCCAGCATCAGCTTAATCTCAGGTGCGCTGATACAGGTCATATCCGGCATCAACTTCTATTTGTACGGTAGGGCCGCCAAACAGTTTGCTGGTTTTCATATCTGTTTAGAAAGAACAAATCGTTTTCTGCTCGCAAATAGTCTGTGTGAGAATTTGAGTACTAATCCTAAGAAGGATGAAATGAGGATGGAGCTTATTCGAATAGTAGCTAACGCGCCGATGTTGACTCTCGATATTATGGGAGGGGGCGAGCAGAAATCAATACTCGAGTTCGAAAAGGAGACCGTGGAGGTAGGTGCGCATCAGAAGCTGCAAACAGTAGCAGAAGAGAATCACATATGAGCTTTACGACGCCTGTTATGAGAATTGACAACCTGGGTAAGATGATCGCATTGCAGCCAATTGACCCCGATTGAAGGCTCTTGGTGCAGTCAAATTCGATCAAGAGAATGGATGCTCGAGCGACGGAGCTTGACCAGTCAGCAGCTCTGCTCCGTTTTCACCAATAACCATAATATCCTCGCAACGCACGCCGAACTCGCCCGGGATGTAAATGCCCGGCTCGTCGCTGAAGCTCATTCGCGTTTCGAGCTTCGTCTTGTTCCCGCGAACCAGATAAGTCCATTCGTGACCATCCATACCTATGCCGTGACCGACCCGGTGCGTGAAGTATTTGTAATCGGGACCATAGCCCGCATCGGTAATGACTTTTCGCGCAGCCGCGTCGACGTCTTCGCAAGCGACTCCCGGCCGCGCCGCTTTTAGAGCAGCGGCTTGCGCGCGCTTGACGATATCGAAGACCTTCAGTTGTTTGTCGGTCGGCTTGCCGAACACCGTCGTGCGAGTGATGTCCGAGGCGTAGTTCTCGACGCTGCATCCGCCGTCGACCAGCACGATATCGCCCTCGCGAAGCTTCTGCGGCGCGACTGTGCCATGAGGCAACGCGGAATTGGCGGCGAACAATACCAGCGCGCCGCCCCGAGCCCCAAGTTGCTGATGAGCAGCCGTTATCTTCCCCGCCAGATCATTGTGAGTCATTCCCTCTTTCAAGGACTTCAGCGCGATCTCAAACGACTTGAGCGTGATCTGATTCGCAAGCCTCATTAGCTCTATCTCGTGAGCAGACTTGATTCGCCGGCAGCGAGCGGTGACCGGGTCAGCGCTCGTGAGCTTCAATGCAGGCGCGGCCTTCGAAATTCCATCCGCGAAAACAAAGCGAACCGTTTCTTCGACGCCAAGCTGCGCGGAGACGACACCGCGGTCCTTGAGTATCGACGCGACGAGTTGATAAGGGCTTTCGTCTTCCTGCCATGTTCGTACGTCATCGCCAAACTTTATTTGCTCGAGTGCTCTTCCCTTCTCGAACGCAGGCGCGACCCAACCGGGTTCTCCTTTTGCGGGAAGCACCAGCGCGAACATTCGCTCACTCAGTCCCCACTGTGCGCCGGTGAAGTACTGAAGACTGGTGCCGCCAGTCAGAAAGATCGCCCCAATTCCGGCGTCGCGCATGTAACGCCGCGCGGTGTCTTGTCGCTCGAGGTATTCCGCGCGAGTGATTGGCTGCGCCTGACTGGCCATCGGTCTGCCCGTTGCGTCTTGCGAATCGGCAAGCGTCTTCACGTCCAGCGCCATTCCCAGCGAAGACATCGCCGTGAACTTCATGAAGTCTCTTCGATCAATAGACATAGTCGCTCTCTTCTTATGGCAGGGTCATAGTACGTTGCCAGCTGGGGCTCCCTCCGCGTCCTCGGCGTCCTCTGCGGTTCGATTCCCAGCACTGATTAAGGAAAACCGCAGAGGACGCCGAGGACGCGGAGGACTGCCTAGCCGCCCAACACACTAATACACATCCATGCTCTCTCTCACCTAACGAACCGTTGCCTGTTTCAAATAATCCTGAGCCTCACGACGTTCCGGCAGGCTCGCGTCAGCCTGATTCCATTGCCGCACTACCTTGGAATAGGCTTCCAGAGCCGCTCTTGTGTCGCCCGCTCCAGCGGCCGCCCGCGCCGCGCCCAACAAAGACCGCGCTCGGTTAGGCTGGCGCAGCAGCGCTTTCTCGAACTGCTGAGCAGCTTCCTTCGGACGGTTTGCGCTGAGCAGTATTTCTCCGAACAATTCGTGCGAAGGCTTGATCAGGCCTGGCGGGCCGGAAGGAGGCGACATCTCCTCTTCGATCGCCGTCGCGCGTTTCATCATATCGATGGCCTCGGTGTAGTTCGACTTCGCAGCCGCCGACGCGGCACTGGTCTCGAGCTCCATTATCTCTGCTGACTTCGCAGCGTAAGCATCGCCGGCATCGGAAAGCTGTTTACGAATCGTCTGCAGCTCGGCGATGCTTCTTGCAGTGACTTGCGCGCCATCCGGCGAAGAAGCCTTTGCAGCGGCCAGCCCCCGCATAAGAATCGGCAGCATCTCGCTTCTGCGGTTTCTCCCGGTGGCCGGCGCACCGTGCATCGCATGCCCGGCCATTGCGTCTTCTGAATCACCTCCGGACCGGAACAATTTCTTCACAAGGTCCCACCGCTCGGTCTCGACCACAAATGCAGCAGCCATCTCTTCATTGTAGCGGCCAACTCCGGCATCATTCTTTGACTTCTCGACGTCGCTGCGCTTCATCGATAGAAGCTCTTCCGCCTTCGCGTATCGACCCTGTTGAAGATAAACGTACTCGAGCCAGTGAAGACTGTGATAGTCGCGCGCGCTGAGCGGAAGCCCTTTGCGTTTCACCCACGCGTCGGAAACCGCCCACGCCGATTCGTTTGACGCCGCTGCTTCGGGCCACATCCCCAACTGCAGAAAAATGTGAGCGGGCATATGCCGCGCGTGGTGAGCTTCGGGTGCGATCTCGGCGTAGCGTCGCGCCGCGGGTAGCGCAAGGATTGCGTGCTCCGGATCATCGAAGGAGTGGATGATGTAATGCGCAGCCCCCGGATGATCTGGGTTCTTTTGATAGACGTCGAACGCTATCGCTCCGGCGAGCGTCTGGCGGCGAAATCCCTTGTCACCCGGACGCACAGTGCCGAGCAGTGAGAGCGAATAAAAGCACGCCGCTTCGAGATCATCCGGATACGCGCGATAGACTTTTTCCATCGCCGCCGAATAAGCTTTGTCGCGCGTCAACTTGTCGCCTTCGCCGTAAAGCGCGCGGACAGCCTCAACGTAAGCTCGCTCCCTCGCCGTGATCTTCGACGTGTCCTTGATCTTCGCAACAGTCTTCCGCGCAGATTCCGTGTCCTGCTCAGCCCAAAGCGGATGGTTGTAAGCCATCGCTTCGCCCCAGTAACCCATTACGAAATCCGAATCGATAGCCGTCGACTGGCGAAACTCGTCGAGCGCTTCTTCAAACCAGAAAGAGTGCAGCGCCGCCAGGCCGCGCAGAAAATGTGACTGCGCTTTTTCAGAGCCGGTCGTCGGGAAATTCACCTGCCCGAGTTTCGACTGCTGAGCGCTCGAACTCACGGCGCACACTGCTATTAGTAAAACGACCAGGGCCATTCTCAGAGAGCGAAGAGCATGAAGTTGCGGCATAGAATCACCTCCGATGATCGATCTTCGTAAACGGGCAGATTCTATCTTCGCCCACACGCCTGCACAAGCGCGCTACGTTACTCCCTTGGCGAGCTTTGCGGTCCTTTGCGTCTTGGCGCTGGGTATTTTGCTCTGAGTATTGGGCATTGAAGGAGCAAGACAAAATACTCAGCGCAAAGACGCAAAGGACCGCAAAGCACGCGGAGGTTATTAAGCAACGCGGAACCCCAACACTGCACAAGACTATGACGCCACTCATTATTTCCCTTTTCCTTCAATTCACAAAAGCGGTTGTGATAGCATTAGCGGGCGACGACGGAAAACTGCTTTGATCGAGGTGATTCTATGAAGAAGGCTTCCCGCTATCTGATCTTCGTCCTCTCGGTAACTTTGCTGACAACGTCAGTGGCCGGAGCGTTCGATGGGCCGCGCGCCGATAAAGATCGCGACGTTGCCACAACCGCTTCGACTCCTGAACCCAGCGCTCGCAAGCCGGTCGCGGGCCAGCCCGTGTCGGTATCCTACAAGCTCTACGAGAGCGCGCTCGACCCAGAGGCCTCGCTGGCTTCGGTGGCCACCCGCCCGAGAACGGTTAGCCCTAAAGCGGCGAATACCCCGGCGCCTCCGCCGCCCGCGCCTCCGCCGGTGAGCACGGCGCCGATGACTGCGGGCGAGAAGTTCAAGCTGTTTGCGCAGAAGTCTTTTCTTTCGCCCGGTGCATACGCGATGTCGGTGGTGTCAGGTGTGTATGGCGAATGGACTGACGATAAGAACAATCACCATCACGCCAATCCCGGTGACTTCGCCGCTGACAGCATGACTCGCGCGGCGCGCAGCTTTACGTTTCGAGCGAACGCCAACTTCTTCGAGAAATTCATGTTTGCCTCGCTCTTCAAACAAGATCCCCGATATCACCGTTCAGGCAGAAAGGGTGCGGGCGCGAAAATCGCTTACGCGGTTAGCCGGATCTTCATTACTCAGGGCGACCGCAACGGTAAGGATGAGTTCAACGCTTCATTCATTGCCGGCGGCCTTGCGGCTTCGGGAATGGCAAATTTATGGGAACGCGAGGAAAGACAAGACCTTCATCACTTTGCTACTCGGTTCGGATCGCACGTCGCATTGACCGCATTGACTAACATCCTTCGTGAGTTCATTGGTGGTCAATAACGATGCCTGGGATCAAGTGATTTTGAGCGGCGACCCTGTTGTCTTGGACGTCGCAGCGCAGCGGAAAACACGCTGACAAACTGGTAGGAGGTTTGCGATGCCGGATATCAATCACCTTGGAGTGGGCGGCGTAATCTTTGTGATCGGCGCCATCGTCTACATCGTCAATCTATTGCTTGGCTTCGCGCGACGCGGAAGGACGTTGCCCTTGGATGGGGTCGGGTTGATGGTGCTTGGAATAGGACTCGCCCTTTTGCTTAAGTGGTGACGATCTGTGCCCGGTCTTTGGGCAAGCTACAAAACATGAACAACGACAGAATCAAGAAGGCGACAACACACGTCGTACAAAACGAAGGCCTGCTCTTTGAGGAGTCCAGACCGGGGCGGATTGGGTACTCGATACCGAAGCTGGACGTGCCCGAACGTTCGGAGGACGAGTTGATTGGAAGCGGTTTTCGTCGCGATGACGACCTCGAAGGAATGCCTGAGCTTTCAGAAGTGGATGTGATCCGGCACTTCACCCGGCTCTCGACCTGGAATTACTGCATCGATCACGGCCTCTATCCATTGGGTTCGTGTACGATGAAGTACAATCCGAGAATCAACGAGAAGATCGCGCGAATTGAAGGCTTCGCTAACCTTCATCCGCTCACACCGGCGCGGCTGTCGCAAGGCGCACTGGAAGTCATCCACCATCTGGAAACGTGTCTCGCCGAGATAACCGGCCTTGCCGCGGTTACCAGCCAGCCAGCCGCCGGCGCGCAAGGCGAGATGACCGGCCTGATGATGATTCGCGCGGCCCTGACCGAACGAGGGAATCCGCGGAAGAAGGTCCTCATTCCGGACTCCGCGCACGGGACCAATCCGGCTTCGGCGGTAATCTGTGGTTACACAGTGGAAACCGTTCCTTCCAGAGCGGACGGGCTCACGGATCTTGACGAGCTGCGCAAGCACATGAGCGACGACGTGGCCGCGCTGATGCTCACAAATCCGAACACGCTCGGGAAGTTCGAGCAAAACATCCGCGAGATCTGCGGCATCGTTCACGAAGGCGGCGGGTTCGTCTATATGGACGGCGCGAATATGAACGCGCTTGCGGGAGTCGCCAAGCCGGCCGGTTTCGGCATCGACGTGATGCACTTGAACCTTCATAAGACCTTCTCGACTCCGCACGGCGGAGGAGGTCCGGGAGCCGGACCCGTTGCGGTAACCGGTGAGCTCGAACCTTACCTTCCCTACCCTCGAATCTCGCGCGCGGAAGACGGCACGCTTGCGCTCGACTTCGATCGCCCGAAGTCCGTCGGCCGCGTGCGAGCCTACTTCGGAAACTTCGGCGTGCTGGTTCGTGCGCTTGCTTACATTTTGACGCACGGTGATTCAGGATTACGCGAGGCCACCGAGAGCGCCGTATTGAACGCAAACTACATCGCTCATCATCTGAAGGATACCTTCGAGGTCCCATACCCGGGGCGAGTGATGCACGAGGTAGTCTTCTCAGATAAACGCCAGCTCAAGCACGGTGTGCGAAACGCCGACATCGCGAAGCGGCTGATCGACTACGGTTTCTACCCTCCGACGATGTCGTTTCCGCTGATCGTCAACGGCGCTTTGATGGTGGAGCCGACTGAAACGGAAGGCCGCGAAGAACTGGACCTGTTCATCGATGCAATGAAGTCGATCGACCGCGAAGCAATCGAAGACCCCGCGCTACTCAAACACGCGCCGCTGACAACTAGAGTCGGCCGCCTTGACGAAGTCGCCGCCGCGCGTAAGCCGGTGCTCAAGTGGCGGCCAGGCACGGGTAATTGAAAGACCGGGAGTGCTTCATCAACTGAATAACCAAAATGACAACGGAAAGCTTTGAAGAACTTCGCCAGCGGATGCTGCGCGATGCAGACGTTCAGGAAATGATTCGCGCGCGCGCGTACGAGATCTATCGAATGCGCGGACTCCAGCCGGGCAGCGCCGCACATGACTGGTTTCAAGCTGAGGGTGAAGTCCTGGCGTTCCTTCTTGCGCATCAAGATGAGCAAGTCACGGAACCGCGAAGTGAACCCGTCGCTTCCGCTTCCATCGTTGAGCCTTCAGCCCAACCAGGCGCCGCCGATTCTTCAACAGAGCTTTCGCCACAGCCGACGGCACCAAAGAAACCACGGCAACGCTCGGCGCCCAGGACAGCATCGGCGAAAAAGACTACGGCAAGCAAAGTAGGATCAAAGAAGGCAGCCGGCTCAGACTCGAAGCCAAAGCGATCGAGGAAGAAATCAAAGCCAGAAGACAAGTCTATTTAGAGCATGCGTGAAAAGTTCGTAGTTCGGCCTTCAGGCGGAAGTTTGTAGCTTACAGTTACGCTGAGTTACGAACTTCCGCCTGAAGGCCGAACTACGAACATCGCCTTTCTATCTCTTAGTTGGTGAGCTTTGCGAGCGATCGAAGAGCCATCGATTTGACGTGAGGCCTGGCGCTACTTCGGCGCGTAGTAACCATCTCGCGTACGCGCTGAATAACCGGGACGAGTAAGGAAGACGCCGATGTGTCGAAGCCGCCCATCGTGTTCCAGGTTTTTCGGGATGTAGGTGATTATGTATTGGTTCTTGAGTTCTCTGGCGACCTGATCGTACACGTCCTTCATATCTTCATCGCGAAGCGGAGAGAATATTCGGCCGCCCGTTCGCGCGCACAACTCAGTCATCAACTGCTCGGCGTGTTCGAACCTCCCCACCATCATGTCTGCCACCTGCGCATTCCCGCCGGCGAATACGCGAGCGCCCCTTCCGCGATATTTGTTTAGTTCGTTGATGAACGCGCGGGCCTTGCTTATCACATAGACGACCGCACTCGATTTGATGATTGGGGTAAGGCTTTGCGCGAAAGTAACCTTGCTCGAAGTATCATCGCCGTCGGTCAGGAGTATGATCGCCTTGCGCCCTTCCACTTTGGCCAGTTGCTCGTCGGCTGCGGAGTAAAGCGCGTCGAAGAGCGCGGTGCTTCCATAATCAAAGCTACCTTGTTTGTTCTGTACCATGCCCGGCTTGAACCGCCACGAAAGCGCGTGCTTGACGTCGTCAGCCTTCGAGGTCCAGTCCTGGATCAGCTCGACATTGGTATGGAACTCAATTACCGAAGTCTTGTCCTGCGGCCCGAGTTGATTGACGAAATGCATCGCGGCATCCCGCAGTGAGTTGATCTCCGACACTACCGATCCCGACGCATCGAGCATCAGGACCACATTGACCGGGACGCTGCTCATGACAAAGCTTGCGATATCCTGGCGCTGTCCGTCTTCGGCAACTATGAATTCGTTTTTGATCAAGTCGGTCGCCTGATGATTGTAAGGATCGGTCACGGTCACGTTGAGCAGCACCTCTTCAGCGCGCAAACGAATCGTTTCGTCCTGACCTTTTTCTTGAGTTGGAATCGTTTTGCGTCCGCTTTGAGGCCGAACCGAGCCGATCAATAGCAGCAAGACTAAGACGGAACAAATGGTGGAGCGAGTGAGGCTTTCAAGGATGGACATACTAAACATCTGCTGCAGTTCAGTATAGCCTAAGCCGTCCGACTCCGAAAAGGCATTCAGAATCGCCGCCCTGGTTGTAAGCGATTGTCTGGCAAGTGGCATCATAGCGGGTTGCTCGCTCACCATCGCGTTCTTCCCCTCAGCGTCCTCCGCGTCCTCTGCGGTTTTCTTGATCAGTGATGGGAAACAACCGCAGAGGACGCAGAGGACGGCTACCCGTTGCAACACGTTGACCGAACACAGCCAGCCGAAGTAAGGTAACGGACTGTTTCACTGGAGCGTTGCTAACTATTTCTTTCGCTTCGAAGGAATTGGCCCCGTTAGCTGCTTCTATCAACTCTTAAGGAGACCCCGTTAATGAAGCTCTACGTCACACGATTCGTGATATTGTTTACCTTCGCACTTCTCTTGTTGAATCTCTCGCTCCAAGCTTCTTTCGTCTCCGCTCAGCAGAAAGCGCCGGCGAAGCCCGACTGTCCGGTAACGAAAGTAACCTGCCCGGATACGGTCTACATAAACGACAAGCTTGAAATGACAGCCAACGTGAGTGGCGGCGACTCGAATGTGACGCCGACGTACAACTGGTCAGTTTCGGCTGGCACTATTGAATCAGGTCAGGGCACCTCGACTATTGCCATAAGCACTAAAGACCTATCGGATAGCGAGAGTGTTACCGCTACCGTTGATGTGGGCGGATTCAGCCGGGATTGCGGCTACGGGCAGACCGCGGCCAGTTGCACAACTTCCGTGATGAAGAAGGCCGAAGCTCGCAAGCTGGACGAGTACGGCAAGCTGCTGCTCAAAGACGAGAATGAACGGCTCGACAAGTTCACGATGGAGCTTCAAATGGACCCGACGGCCCAGGCGTACATTATCGCGTACGGCGGACGCTTGAGCCGAGCCGGCGACGCACAGAAGCTGGCAGACAAAGCAAAGGTTTATCTAGTGACCAAGCGCGGCGTTGATCGCGACCGGATAGTCACGATCGATGGCGGCCATCGCGAGCAGCCGGCCGTCGAGCTATGGCTGGTGCCCTCGCGAGCGTCCCTGCCCAAGCCTACTCCGACAGTTAAGAAATGATGTGAGACTGGCTACTCCAAGTCTCGTCTATTGTAACGGTCAGCCCTTCGCGTGCTTTGCGGTCCTTTGCGCCTTTGCGCTGAGTATTCTGTCTCGCTCCTTCAATACCCAATACTCAGCGCAAAGGCGCAAAGGACCGCAAAGCACGCGAAGGACTCAAACACGTTACAAGCCAGCAACCCAAGAACCGAACACTACCTAAATTCCTTGAACTCTATTAATTCTGCAGCCTATACTACGCAGGGTTGTAGCCTCGCCTACTGAACGTTCGGCATACTCCGGAGATGGATTTCGCGGTCCGTTTCCGTAACGCTCGTCCGACAATCGATTTGGAGATTGAAGAAATGGTCAACGTAAGACAAACGAAGCTTGCCGCCGTTGGAGTTCTTATCACTGTGTGCTTCTATTCCGTCGCCGTTGATTCCTCACAAGGACAAGCAAAAAGAATAAGCCCTGCTCTTCCGTCCGATGTAATCAGAACGG
>DATNBZ010000023.1:0-69835 GCA_035607285.1 Blastocatellia bacterium
GTCCGACAAGCTGCCGGCTTGTCGAAGCGTAATCCATCAGCTTTCAAACCGCGACAAGCTGGCAGTTTGTCGGACTACTCTTCAGCCTGAAGTATTGTCTCCAGGCGCTGCCTGAGATGGTAGTAATCCTCTACAAGATTGTTTAGCGTGACGATGAAGGGTATCTGGAGTGCGGCCGCGTCATCTGCTCTTAGCTCGAGAGCCGCGGCCTCGGGTGAGCCGGCCGCGACCCCGTCAAGCTTCTCCATAACTTCGTGGACGTTCTCGCCTCGCGGATGGCGGTGATAGCAGAAGCTGATCAGCGAGAGCATCAGTCCATCGATGACTTCCTGGACCTGATCGGGATCGTTGAGCGACAGGCGCTTCATCAGGAAAGATTCCTCAGGAACCTCCGTAGCTCTTGCGAATTCAAAAATCCTTCTCGGAAGATCATCCGCTGCGGCGCTCATATCGGAATCATCGGACCTCGCTATTGCCATTGTCAACTGAACAGTGATAAGTGATGAGTGAAACGTGAAACGTGATGCGTGAACGTGATGCGTGATTAGGGTCGGAACTAATTCGGCAAGAATCTGAGCATCACACATCACGGATCACTCTATCCTGGGTAAAGCGCTGCAAAGCCATGTCCCAGGATCGCTCGCTTACAAACTTCTCTCCCGCGCGGCAACCTTTCTTGTACCTTACTGCTGCGCTTCTCGCCGGGATCATCACAGATCAACGGATTGCGCCGTCGCCGTTGTTCGTTACGGCACTCGCTGTTTTGTCGATCATTGCTGCGATCAACCTCCTGCTTTGGAAAAAGGACGTTGCCGTAACCGTAGCCTTGCTCATCAGCTTTGCCTCAGCAGGCGCTCTTATCTCGCGCGCCGACCGAACGGGCAAGACGGCTTCAAGACTCGCGAGCCTCTACGATTCGAACATCATAAGAGCCGACGATCCGGTTGAATTGACCGGGGCGCTTGTGGCTCCGCCCGAGCCGGCGCCGACCGCTTACTACCTCAACGTTTCAGTCGATAGCATTCGCGTGCGCGATGAGACTGTGCCGGCAACCGGTCGAGTGCGGCTAATGGGCTCGCTGTCCGGAGAAGAAGCTCGGACGGAATTCGATGATCTCGCCCTCGACTATGGCTCTCGCCTGCGCGTGCTGGTCAGACTCGAGCGCGCGCGAAGCTACTCAAATCCCGGTTCGCCCGACTTCGACGAATTTCTGGAGCGTCACGGCTATGATTTGAAAGGCGTGATCAAGAGCCCGCTGCTTATTGAAAAAATCGGTGACGCCTCTTACGTTAGCCCTCTCGCCTTGCTTTATCGCCTCCGTCTGCGACTGATGAGCTTGATCGACGTAAGATTCAACTCGCGCGTTTCGGGAACGCTCAAAGCGATGCTCACGGGCAACCGCTACTTTCTGAGCGGCGAGACAGTTGAGAGGCTGCGCGCGGGCTCCACGTTTCACACGCTCGTAATAGCGGGGTTGCACATCGGCATCATAGCCTGGGCGTTGCTGGGCGGCCGGCCGGTACCCCACCGACGACGGTTCGGACGCGTGATCCTGTGTCTGCTCGTGCTATGGGCGTATGCGGTTATGGTCGGGCTCGCGCCTCCGGTCACGCGCGCGACGTTGATGATAACCGTAGGCCTGATTGGTCCGCTGCTCTTTCGCCGGTCCGCGTCGATCAACACCGTAGCGATGTCGGCGTTCATAATGCTCGCCTTGAAACCGGCCCTGGTGGCCGATCCCGGGTTTCAGTTGAGTTTCGCCGCTGTCGCCGGAATCGTAGCGCTGGCGCTTCCGATGGTCCGCAAGCTTCAGGAAATTGGCCAGTGGCGACCCAATTCACGCACGCCCCATCCGCCCATGTGTTCGCGGGCCGTCAGGTATTTCGCGGAGACACTCTTTTGGAATCAGCGCGCCTTCGACGACGAGATGAAGCGTGCGCCAATTCGCTATCAACTCAAGAAGGCAGGCGCGGCGCGATTGCTGGGAAGGTTGCGTCTGCAGCCGGTAATAAGAGGGGCGATGCTGCTGATGATCACGTCCGCGGCGATTCAGCTTTCGACGCTGCCGCTAATGGCTCTCTACTTCAATCGAGTCTCGCCGGTCGGAGTGTTGCTCAACGTAGTAGCGGGCTTGCTGACGGGCGTGCTGATGCTTAGCGCGGTCGGGGCGATTGCGATCGGCGCCGTCAGCGGAGTGCTTGCGGGAGGGCTGGTGCACGTGGTCAACGGCGCTCATTACGTACTTGTCAATGCGATCGTCCCCTTCGTCGACCTTCCCTTTGCGACATTTCGTGTAGCTCACTACGAAGGCTGGCACTCGATCATCTACGTTCTGTATTTCGTGCCGTTGGCGACGATGGCAGTGCTTCTGGATAGATGGCGTCCGGTTGACGTGATGATGCCGGCTGCCAGAACAACCTGGACGGAAAGGACAGATAGGACGGAAAAGACCAAAAGGACGGGGAGGAGACAAGTAGCGCCTTCGCGTCGAAGCTCCGTTGCCCCGTCGCTCCTTTGCGCGCTGGCTATGGCCGCGGTCTTGATAGCCGTAATAAAGCCGTCGTCGAATCATCAGAAAGGAAGACTGATCGTACATTTTCTCGATGTAGGCCAGGGCGATTCAGCGTTCATTGTCTTTCCGGGAGGCAGCACGATGCTGGTGGACGGCGGCGGAGAGATTCGCTTTAAGAAGGTTGCGCCCGGGCACGACCCCATCGATTGGACGCAGGCTGACGGATCGGAAGCGGATTTCACCGATCAGGCGTTCTCGATTGGCGAAGCCGTCGTTTCACGGTTCATCTGGTCGCTCGGCCGCACGCGAGTCGATTATGTCCTTGCGACTCACGCTCACGCGGATCATATGGGCGGGCTGGTGGACGTAGTTCGAAACCTCGATGTCGGACAAGCGGTTGTCGGCCACGCTCCAACCGCGGACGCGGAATTCGAGCAGTTCCGCAACGCAGTCGAGCGCCGTAATGTGCCGTTCTCGATACTGAACGCCGGCGAACATTTCGACATCGATGGTGTTGGGATCGACGTTTTGTGGCCGCCGCCGGCTCAAGACCTGCCGGTCACTTCGGGCAATGACGATTCAATAGTGTTAAGACTCGTGTACGGCTCGATCTCGATATTGCTTGCGGGCGATATCGAACGAAACGCCGAAGACTCTCTCGTAGCCTCGGGCGTAAATCTGAAAGCCGATGTGTTGAAGGTCCCGCATCATGGATCGAGAACTTCTTCGACCGAAGCGTTCGTCGACGCGGTGAATCCCGGTTACGCGGTGATATCAGTAGGCGAGCGCAGCCGCTTCGGCCATCCTCATGTTTCGGTGGTCGAGCGATACAAGACGCGGGGTGTGAAGCTGCTTCAGACCGGACGCGACGGGATGGTTACGGTGGAAACCGAAGGGAACTCGATCAGCATCGCGAGCTTCAGGAAATGAGCATGCGCGAAAAGTCAAAGTAGAGCGACCCACCAATCGTCCGCAGTACTTTCTACTACGCACCCCCATCCGTTAGATGGAGCCCCGGTGTGATTAGATCCAGGGCCTGAATACCATGGTCGTGAGGGACTGTGTGAAAAGTTCGTAGTCCTGCCTTCAGGCGGAAGTTTGTATTTGTATTTACGCCGGAATACGAACTTCCGCCTGAAGGCAGGACTACGAACATTGCATTTTCACACAGTCTCGTGAGTCGATGGTTCGGTTGCTTGACGATCATCCTGAGCTGCGGTTTGATAATGAAATATGGAGAACGAAATCGAGAGCAGACTCCACTTCTTGGAAGAGAGTCGTAATAGTCATTATAGAATAGTGGAGGTGATGCACGTCTCCGAGGGTTTTAGCCTGCTTGATATGTTCGCATGGATGGTATTGAAGAGGTCTATATCCCTTGTCTATGGATTCGTCGCTCTAATCCGAGCAAAGAACTTAATCTCAGCTGCTCCACTTGTGCGGCTTCAAATAGATAATCTCCTCCGCTTCAGGGCGGCGTTTCTTGTGGCTGATTCTGACGAATTCATACACAGCATTCTTTCTGGAACACCGATACGCAGATTGAAAGATATAGATGAGAAGCCAATGACAGATGCCTACTTGCAACAGAAGTTTTTGCCAGAATATCCGTGGATTCAGGAGATGTATAAGAAAACATCTGGGTATATCCATTTGTCAGAAGAACATTTTTTCAACACCGTCAGAGCTTCTGGGAAGGGCGAAGGAGCAATCGAAGCTTATATCGGTCCCGATGATCGAATGGTCAGTTCTGAAATCTATTCTGAAGCGGTTGAGACAATGATTCTAATTACCAATTCACTACTCACATACATGGCAGAATGGGTCCAACAAGTTAGATCAAACCCTTAGTCGTAGGACGCAACGTAGCTTTTTCATCGAAAGCAGCCCATTTCAACTGCAGCCATGGGCACCTACACTCGTGGAGGCACCGCTACTGTGCGAACTGCCGCCTCCATCGTGCGAACTGCCACCTCCATCGTGCGAACTGCCACCTCCACCGTGCGAACTGCCACCTCCGCCGTGCGAACTGCCACACGCTTCATGCAAACTGGCGTACGCGCTCTGCGAACTGCCGTACGCGCCGTGCGAACTGGCGTACGCGCCCTGCGAACTGCCGTACGCGCCGTGAGGATGGCCGTCCCAACTGATGAAATGAGTGTCCCGACTGTGCGAATGGGCGTCCGACTGATGGAATGGGTGTCCCGACCTGAGAAGATAAACAGGTGAGTAGTTAGTCGTCCGCGACGCTTTCAGCGAACGTCTTTTTGTAATCCTGATAGAACTGCAACTGGTAAAGCCTCCAGTACAACCCACGCTGAGCTAGCAGATCCTGATGCGTCCCGGTCTCGCGGATCTCACCCTTGTGCATCACGATGATCTTGTCTACCGATTGAATCGTCGATAACCGGTGCGCGATCACAAGCGACGTCCGGCCTTCCATTAATCGCTCGACGGCGTCTCTGATCAGAAGCTCGGTCTCGGTGTCGATCGAGCTCGTAGCTTCATCAAGAATCAGCACGCGAGGATCGAATGCCAGCGCTCGCGCGAAACTAATCAACTGCTTCTGCCCAACTGAAAGCCCGGCGCCGCGCTCTCGCAGCTCGCTCGAGTATTGTTCCGGAAGTCTCCGGATAAACGTGTCGGCGTGAACCTGCGCGGCTGCTTCCTGAAGCTGATCATCGGTGATCGAACGATTGCCGAGCCGAATGTTCGTAGCGATGTCGCCCGAAAACAGAAACACATCCTGAAGCACGATGCTGAAGTTCGCTCGCAGTTCTTCCAAATCCAACTCGCGGATGTTAATGCCGTCGATCAGGATCTGCCCGCGCTGGATATCGTAGAACCGCATCAGCAGATTTGTGATCGTGGTCTTGCCCGCGCCGGTGTGTCCGACAAAAGCTACGCGCTCGCCGGGCGAGACGGTGAATGAAACGTCTTTCAGAATCCAGTCTTCGTCGTTATAAGCGAACCAGACGTTCTTGAATTCTATTTGCCCGGTAGCGCGGCCGATGGGAACGGGTTTCGCGGGCGACGCGATACCGACCGGTTCGTCCAGCAGCTTGAAGGTTCGCTCGGATGAAGCCATTGCAGATTGGAGGATGTTGTACTTCTCGCTTATGTCCGAGATCGGCTCGTAGAAGTATCGCAGAAGCTGAAGAAAGAAAAAGAGCGTGCCTAAAGAGGCGGCATTTCGAACTACCTGGCCGCCGCCGTACCAGATGATCAAGGCAATTCCAAGCGCCGAGATGATCTCGACCGCCGGATAGAACACCGCGTAGTAGAAGATCGTGTCGATATTCGCTTTCCGGTGCGCCTGGTTGATGGTGTCGAACCTGCGCATCTCTTTTTCTTCGCGATTGAACAACTGCACGACCGGCATTCCGGTGATGTGTTCCTGCAGGAACGCGTTGATGCGTGCGATGCGGACGCGCACCTCACGAAACGACGAGCGCGCGCCAAGACGAAACCACGTAGTCAGCACAACAAGCAACGGCAGAATCGAGAACGACACGAGCGCAAGGCGCCAGTTCACCAGGAACATCACGATGACTATGAAGAAGATCATCGCCACGTCGCCGAAGATTGCGATTACTCCGGCGGTGAACATTTCATTGAGAGCGTCGACGTCCGTCGTTAGCCGCGTCATCAATCTGCCAACGGGATTGCGATCATAGAACTGGACGGAGAGCTTCTGAAGATGCGCAAATATTTGTTTGCGCAAGTCGTACATTATGTACTGACCCATCGTCTGGATCACGATGGCTTGCGTGTATTGGACGGCGAACGCCGCGAGGTTCGCCACAAAAAACACGATCGCGATGAAGGCTATGCCTTGATACGGAGTTGATCCCAGCCCGAATCGGTCGGCTACGCTTTTGATGAACAGCCCGAAACCGGAAACAGGCTTTGACGGATCCGGCGCCAGGAAGAGATCGATCGCAACTTTGGTGAGCGGAGGACCCGCCAGCCCGAGCGGCGCGCTCAGAATCGTGAGCACCAGCGCAGTGAGCGCGTGCCACTTATACGGCCACAGGTACGTGAGCAGCCGTTTCATCAACCGCGCGTCGTAGGCTTTGCCTAATACTTCTTCTTCGTGATGATCTGCCATAAGAACCGACTACTAAGAGATGAGTCCAGCCGCGAGATGTGGTCCCGCGGCGACAAGCCTCTTACGCTTCGAGTCTACTGCAAGGTTAAGACCCTCGAGGGATCGCGCCCCGAGTATTGCGAGATCACCTTTCTCGGCGAACACAACTTCGTCGACAGTGAAGAACTGGTCAAAGCGAATTATCGCGAAGCCGACGCTGCGTGTTATCTGCTGACCGTTCGCCATAACAAAAGGCAAGTCTTTCTTCTCCCGATCTACGCCGAGCCTTTCGAGTGTGGCGGCGGGGATCCATGTGTAGTCGCTTCCGGTGTCGACCAGCAGCTTGGGAACAACGGCGCCGCGCGCGCGATCCGTGATGTTCTCAACCTTGCAACGAATGTAGAATGTGCCCATCGTTACTCACCCCGTGAATCGAAAGCTAACTTGCCGCAAGCTCCTCTTCCAGCAACTGCTTCTCGTACAACTCCGCGTAAATCCCGCCTCGAGCGACTAACGAATCGTGAGTTCCTCGTTCCGCTATCTCTCCTTCTTCGAGGACGACGATCAAGTCCGCGTCTTTTACCGTCGATACCCGATGGGAAACAATCAGGCTCGTGCGGCCAACCATTATTCTTCGCAGGTAGCCGAGAATACGCTCTTCAGTGTAAGTGTCTACCGACGACAGCGCGTCATCCAGGATCAGGATATTTGGACGGCGTATCAGCGCGCGAGCGATCGCCGTTCGTTGCTTCTGTCCACCGGAGAGAGTGATGCCGCGCTCGCCAACCAACGTCTCGAACCCTGCCGGGAACTCGAGTATGTCTTCCGCGATTCCGGCTTCAGTAGCCGCGAGCTCGATGTCTTCGGGCGTCGCGCGCTCCACGCCGAATGCTATGTTCTCCGCCACCGTCTCGCTGAACAGAAAGGTTTCCTGCGGCACATAGCCAATCGAACGACGCACAAGGCCGAGCGGGATTTCGCGAATCGGCCGCCCGTCGATCAGCACCTGCCCCGGTTTGGCGTCGAGCAGCCTTGTGATCAAGTTCATCAACGTCGACTTGCCCGAGCCGACCGCGCCGACGAAAGCCACTGTTTGGCCCGGCTCGATATGAAGATTGATATTCGTCAACGCAGGCTCGCGAGCTTCACCGTAAGTGAAGGTAAGATCGCGAAACTCGATCTCACCGCCGATTTCGTCGATGCTCACCGCTTCACCCGTGTCGCGGATCGCAGGCTCGATCGACATTATGTGATGCATGCGCCCCATCGACGCCATTCCGCGCTGGAAGATGTTGATCACCCAGCCGAGGGCGATCATCGGCCACACCAGATATCCGAGAAGCAAAGTGAACTGAAAGAATTGACCGATCGATATTTGGCTGCTGACGACTAAACGTCCGCCAAACCAAAGCACCGCGATGAAGCCAAGCCCTATGAAGAACTGAAGAATGGGATGAAAGATTCCCGACAGTCTTATGAGTTGTAAATTACGATTTACGAACTCGCGATTCACCTGTTTGAAGCTCTCGATCTCGAAAGGCTCCTGGGTGTACGCTCGAATCACGCGCACACCGGCCAGCGATTCCTGCGCGCGGTTGGATACCGTGCCGAAGTACTCCTGGACCTTTTCGAAGCGGTCGTGTATTCGCTTCGAGAAATAATTAGTGGCCGTCGCTACCAGCGGCATCGAGAGAAACGCAAGCAACGTGAGTCTCCAGCTTACCGAACCCATCAAAGGCACTATCAATGCCATCGCGAAGACCGTGTTCATCGAGTACATCAACGCCGGCCCGACGATCATCCTCACTGCCGACAGGTCGTTTGTAGCCCGCGCCATCAGGTCTCCGGTTCGGTGAGTTTGATAAAACTCAAACGGAAGCTTCTGAAGATGCTCGTAGAAATCGTTTCGCAGATCGTATTCAATATCGCGCGACATGTTTATCAACAGCCGCCGCTGCGCGAAGAGAAAAACGCCTTGCGTCAACGCTATGGCGACGATCAACCCGGCGTACTCCAGGAGCTTCGAGTTGGTGATCTGCGACGTCAGGTCATCGACCGCGTGGCGCAGAACTACGGGGGCGGTCAGCCGCACGACGTTAGTCATGAACACGCATACCGTCCCGACCACAATCGTTTTCTTGTAGCGCGCGAAGTAGCCCAGAAGTCTGCGAAACGGAGTCATAGGTCTTTAGCCGATCATAAGAAATTGGCGGGCCCCAGCGCACCCGCCATTGTTATTGTAGCTGTCGATGTCCCATCGTGGAAGCAGGCGACTCGGAGACCTGGGACGAGGGGTATGATTAAAAACGGGACTTGAGCCGGGAACCGCCCGCGACTCTTCGGAAGAAGTGTCCTGAGAATTCCCTGGAACCCTGTAGCGGTGAAATGTTCCTGCGCTCAACTCTATGCCGCACCTAACGGAGCCAGGAGTCCACGTCGGCGTCCGTAACTATAAACATCGCACCCCTACTGGGGTTGCCGGGCGGAACGCTCGATTCCCGCTCTAAGTTCCGGGTGACCTAAGTCCCACCCAAGTCCCAGTTTTAATCACACCCTGGGACGAGTCCCGCGTCGCCTCATTCGCGTGAGCTATTCGTTGTTCTCATCGAGCCGCATATAAGTCAGGAGTCCCTTCGCGGATAACTTTCCTTCAGCGTCGTACACGTCGCAATCACTCACGACGATGCGGCGGCCATCGCGGATCAGCTTTGCGTCGGCAACGACGCGGCCTTCGCGTATCGGCCGCAGGTAGTTCACCTTCATTTCGATTGTCGTGAAGCGACTACCCGGCTTGGAAGCGCCAACGATCGCGAACGCAACCGCGGTATCGATCAAGGTTGCGATTGCGCCACCGTGCATAATGCCGGCGAGTTGCAAATGCTGTTGCCTGACTTCGAGACTCAGGCGGGCTCGCCCGTGTTCGATCGAGTCGAGCTCAATCCCAAGTGATCTGGGGAAGTGATTGGTTTCGAACTTTTCACGAATCAATCGCAGTTGTTCGGCGGTTATTTCCATTGGTTATTTCTTCCTGGGCTTATTTTTTCTTCGATTTCTTCGGGGCCGAGCTGGACTTTTTGTTACGCCGCACGCCGGTCGATTTCGCGCGCAAGCTTTCGATCTTCGCCTTTGCCGCTCGCTGTCTGGGAGACCACTGATAAACGCCGAGGTCGCAATGGCCGCGATCGTCGAATACTATGCCTTCGGCTTCCAGCATCAGGCGTTGAAGATCCGGTTCCTGAATGGTGATGCGTCCAGTCGAGGTTGCGCCTCGAGAATTGATGACTCGATGCCAGGGTATGTTGCGCTCATCGTGCGGCGTTGCGTGCATCGCCCAGCCTACGAGTCTGGGGCTGTAACGTTCCTCCAGCAGGCGTGCTATCTGGCCATAAGTCATAACCCTTCCGGGTGGGATGCGCAGCACGAGCCGATAAATCTTTTCAAACACCTTGTCGAATCGAGCTGCAGGGCTACGTTGTTGGGAAGAGACGCTCTGCGTTTTCGGCTCCAGCTTGCGTGTCGTCTGTGTTCTTTTCATTGGCTTGGCCAAAGATTTACTCGGCAGCGGAACCATCCCGGCCTTCAGCTCCGCGCACTGATTGATTCACTGAAGACTTGCAGGCAGGATGCCTGCGCTCCCAGGCGGAGTTCGTCATTATCCGGTCAAGCGAGGCGCTCTAGCAACTTGGTAGTGTGGTCGTACGACCCCCACTACCGCAACTTGGTAAGGCAAGGGGTAGTGGGGTATTAGCGTGTTGCCAGCAAGCAGTCCTCTGCGTCCTCCGCGGTTTCTCCTGCTCAGTGGCTCGGAATCAACCGCAGAGGACGCCGAGGACGCAGAGGAGAAACGCGAATGTGAGCGAGCAACACACTATCACCCCACTACCAGACAAGGAGCAGGACTCGGTAGTTTCTATCACCGAGTTGATTTGAATAGGGCGACATAAAATTGCACGGGTCACCGATTGTTACCGGCGACCTGCCAAATCACGAGACTCGCGGCGGCCGGCGAAAGTTCAATTCGCCGCGACGCGGCGGAGCGACACGGCTTTGGGGCATTCGAACCGGCTCGAGCTGACGCAATTTGTAACCGAAGGCTACCGAAAATTGTTAGCAATCGAGTGACTGGATATGCGCAATACTAAAAGTTCTTCCTCAAGGGTGACGGGCTAAGCTCAAACCGAAAAGGCAGGTTTCGGTCTTTATGCATGAATCGCGGTACTAACTGGCACAACCATTGCAGACTCAGCCGCTGGTTCTAGCAGTTTCGACAGTTCGATTTAGAAACCTCTTCTGCTCAGAGCAAACTGCGGGATGCAGAACTAAAGCCGAGAATGGAAGGGAGGATGGGGGCCCTGCCTTCCATTCAAAGCAAAGTCAAAGAGGCGAGCAGCCACTGTGACCGACATCGAAGCTTGAAGCAACACTGAGAGAAGCGACAGACAGCATAAAAAGATTCGAAGTGTAGGGGCACACGGGGGCGTGACTCTACATGTTAAAAAGCCGCCGATGACGTAAGTTGTCGGCGGCTCGAATTTTTTCTACACCACTCCGCCGGCTACTTATTCTTCCCGAGGACTCTTCTCGTCTGACATTTCAAACTTCTTGCGGAGCGTTTCGACGCGCGCGCGGATACGCGTGGCCTGCTCGACCAGCTCGGCTGCGCGCTGCTGGTAGGCCGCCTGTTGGCCGTGCACGTCATCGAGCGCGCGCTGGAGGTCGCTTCGGATGGCGGCTTCGGCTTCATCACGTCGCAAGCCGCCCCGCATCACCAGCTCACCCTGAATGTTTCGCGAACGTCGTACGATCTCCTGTTCGCGAGCGTCTAGCTGCGCTTTGTGATCGGCGGCTTCCTGGATCTTCTCTTCCAGCTTGGCAAGCCGATCTTCGTTCAACAGCAACTCCATCATTTGAGAGTTGCGCTCGGTCTCCAGTCTCAGCCTCCGAACTTCATCGTTGAGCAAACCGATTTGAGTAGAGAGGCTGGTTATGGCGCGTTGCATCGCCTGGTCGGCCTCTGTCGGCTGAGGGGGTTTCTCGTCGACCTGATCAACCGGTTCCGGCGCCGGCTTCACTCGAGTCTTCCGTTGCCGCTCCTGCTTGACAGCGCCTTGTGCCGCAATCAAAGCCGGAGCGGCCAGCACCGCGATTATCGATAGCAACACGCTCAATCTTATCCGCGTCATAAGGTAACTGCTCCTGTAGTTCAAATCCTCTGCGACAAGGTTAGTTCCAAATTCTGCGCCGGGCAAACGAAGGCTCCAAGGTGAAGGATTGCCAACCAGCGATGTGAGATTAAGGTGACTCGTACGGGATTTGAACCCGTGTTACCGCCGTGAAAGGGCGGTGTCCTAGGCCCCTAGACGAACGAGTCGAATGGGCGAGTGGGCTGCCCGAAACTCACTGGCCGCGACGGCCCGGTCAGCGCTGTTAACGGTGTAGTGCCCACGAACATCGAGCAACAAGAATACACAGACCAGTAAGAAATTCGCAAGAAAGCGCTCAGTAGGGTAGAGATGTTACGGTGCGTTTGCCTGGTCACAATTGCGTTGCGCCTCTGCGTCCCCGGCGTCCTCTGGGGTTGATTCCCACCACTGATTAAGAAAACCGCCGAGGACGCAGAGGACTGCCCTGCAGGGTCTAAGCGCAAAAGATTGACAGCACACCCGCGCGCCTCTTAAGCTCCACACCCAGTTTTAGGAACGCTTCGAAAGAGATCAACAATCAAGCCAGGACTTCGCGATCAGCATGCGTACAAAGAGGCCCGCGAACGAAGCCGTTTTCAACTCGATGAATTCGATGGCAAAGACGATTCGATCAGCCTTATTACGATATGGCTCGGGGGGTCTGGCGTTTGCCGCAATCGTCGCGGCTGCGTTTGCGGTCCGCTCGTCGAACCTGCAATGTTCTCTGTCGCGCTCGCGATCGCATCTGAAACTGGTTCCCGAGAAGCTGAGAAGAGAGATTGAAAACCCCTCCACATGGATAGACGAAAAAGAATCGGGAAACTCTGCAATCGGATTCAAAAAAAGTAGTTTTGTTCACAGGTGGCCGGAAGCGCCGGCCGAGAGCTGTAGTTAGATAAACAGTCCGGAGTTCCTTTTCCCTTTAGCCAGGTGGGAAGAAAGCAGCCTTGTCACAGGTGGTTGTTGTTTGCAAATTCGGCCAAGTGATATTATTCGCCCGCTTGATCAGTGCCGATCGTTATCGCGCGGATTGTGTGAAAGTTGGAGTTCCGGGCTTCGGGCGCCAGGAAGAAACGGATGAGAAAGAAACCGGCTCCTTCGATATTGATAGAGCAAAAGATATGGCCAAGGAAAAGGTTCTAATCGTAGATGACGATCAGATGATTCGGTGGGCGCTTACCGAAGCGTTGCGAAACTGGGGCTACGCCTGCATCGAAGCCGGCACTGTTAATACCGCGCTTGCCACATTCGAGAGCGATCAGCCTGCCGCGGTGCTCCTGGACGTGAACCTTCCTGATGGCTCGGGGCTCGATGGACTGCGCGAGATAAAACGCCGCCAACCGGATGCGGTGGTAATCATGATGACCGGCAGCGTGCTCGTGGCGGACACCATTGCAGCGCTGCGCGGCGGGGCTTATGACTTTGTCGGCAAGCCCATTAATCTGGAAGAGCTTCAGATTACGATCCGCAACGGCATCGAAGCCCAGTCGCTGCGAAAGGAAGTTCGGCTGATTCGACGCGAACGCGCGCGACAGTTCAGCTTCGATCAGATCGTAGGCGAATCGCCGGGATTGCGTGATGTGTTCGCGCTTGCCAAGAAGGTCGCCGAGAGCGAGGTCTCGTCCGTTCTTCTTCAGGGTGAGTCGGGCACCGGCAAGGACATGGTCGCTAAGGCTATTCACTACGGATCGCGCCGCGAAGAATTGCCGTTCATCGCAATCAATTGCGCGGCGATCCCGGCGAACCTGATCGAGAGCGAATTGTTCGGGTATGAGAAAGGCGCGTTTACCGATGCCAAGGCTCGCAAGGAAGGTCTATTCGAGCAGGCCGAGGGCGGCACGCTCTTTCTGGACGAAATCGGCGAGCTCGAGCTGAGCGTGCAGGCCAAGCTGCTTCGAGTGCTCGAGGAAGGTTCCTTCAGGCGAGTCGGCGGATTGCGGGACCTGCCGCTCGACGTGCGCGTCATCGCCTCCTCCAATCGCGATCTCAAGGCCGAAAGCGAATCGGGAAAATTCCGGCTCGATCTGTATTACAGATTGTCGGTCATACAGATCGATATCCCTCCTCTTCGCGAGCGCAATGATGACTCGATCCTGCTCGCGCAACACTACATCACGCAGTTCAACGAGCGGCTTCGCAAGCGCGTTCGTGGGCTCACGCCTGAGGTCGCGGAGACGTTTCGACGTTATCCCTGGCCCGGCAACGTCCGTGAGCTGCGCAACGTGATCGAGCGCGTGATGATCCTCGAGGACGGAGATTTGATTACTACGACTTATTTGCCGCGCGGGCTGGGACGAGACGGAAGCCCCGTACGAGAAGTGCCGCGCACCGTGACTGCCGCGGCATCCGGCGCGCCAGGAACTGCCGGCGCCCAACACGTCGCGAACCCTCCCATAGATCAACCACAAACGCTGGGCTCGAGGTTTCAGCTTCCACCCGAAGGCGTAGTTTTGGACGATGTAGAGATGTCGCTGGTGCGGCAAGCCCTGCAACGCAGCAACGGCAATCAAACTCGTGCCGCCGAGCTGCTGGGTATCTCCCGCGACCAACTGCGCTATCGGTTGAAGAAGCTCGAAGAGTCACCGACCCAGGAATGAAGCACGACGAAGTTCACTATTCAAGCGGCGCCTGGCCAATTCCGGATAGTGGTTCAGTCTCACTCTTTTCAATTACTAAGGAAGGATTAACCGCTGATTTCCGCTGACTACGTTTCGCTGATCTTCGCAGATCAGCGTACCGAAGGCGGCGCAAATCAGCGGTTAATTGCGTCGGCGCGACTGACTGAACCACTACCCCAATTCGACATCACCTTGATTCGCCCGCTCATTTCGAAATCAGGCTTTCCGCGACCAAGGTCCAGCTCCACTGAAAAGAACTTGTTCCCACAGGCTATCACTGTGTGAGGCGTCACCACACAGTGTGACGACGGTCACGGCGCGCCCAGATGATCGAGCGGTATGATGAGGCCTTGAGGGCAGGCTTGTTCTTGAAGCCGGCCCTGAGATTCTGGACGATGATGTTAAGCAAGCATCTGAAATCGTGGGTAGTGGGTGATAGGGTGTTGATGAGTGAACGTGCCGGTCTTGCCACAAAGACACTAAGTCACGAAGCCGCACAAAGAAAGACTTTGTGGAGCCTCGTGTCTTGGTGGCTTAGTGGCGAGATTCTTCACAACACACCCCACTGCCAAATCGCGCTCATACCGCGTGCAAGCACTAGTCGTTTGCGATCAGTTTTTCGCAGTCGTCTAAGAACGAATTCCGTTATTGCGCTTGCCGGACTGGCGTTGATTGGCGGGTTGTTTTGCCTGACGTGTTCCGCAAGCCCGCAATCACATTTGTGTTGTACCTCGCGCCGCGCACGTTTGTCTGAGGCGGTCCCTTCAGTCAGACCGGCTAAGCAACCAGCTTTCGCCGGGCATGGCTGCTGCACGCAGCAGCTTGAGAGTTCGAGCGGCGCCCCGTGTCAAAAGTTGTCAAACGATAACAAGCAATGTTGCGGGCAGCGCTCCAGCACCGCGGTGCCGCCGGCTTTGCTTCAATCATTTGACTCCGGAACAAGCCCCTCAGCTCAGCCTTCACAACCGGTCGCGATTCAAACCGGCGCGCAACCGACCGGCTTCACCAGACGCGCGCCATTGACGAATCGAGGCAGCACCTACCTTCTATGCTGCACGCTCCTGATCTAAGAAGGGTTCGCCACGTCAACGCCGGCATTTCAATCGTTGCCGGTTATTTGGTGAACCACACTTGATAGGAGCTGCAAAAATGAAAAGCATTAAAGTTCTCGTTCTAACTCTTTTTCTGGCGATCACCGGCTACGGTTACGCGGCCGGCGTCAACCATGGGAATACCGCAGGGTGTACGGCAAACCACGGCTGCTGCGCCGCTAAGGCCGAGTGCTGCAAGCCCGGCGCTGAGTGCTGCAAGCCTGGCGCTGAGTGTTGCAAAGCACAAATGAATTGCTGCGCAAACAGCATGGCGTGCTGCGATAGTGAGAAGGGCTGCGCGGCTAAATCCGGCAACGCGATGGCCGGATGCTGTGAGAATTGCCCGAGTTGCTGCACGGCGGACGCGGGCAAGTCTACAGCGATGCAAGATGCAAAGGCTGTTGCGGATCATCAGCGTGCAAGGTAGGCGCTGCAGCAAAGAAGTAAGGATTGGTCTACGAGGTCCGACAAGCTGCCAGCTTGTCGGACATTGACGCGCACCCGACCGCGCCTTTCAATTCGGTCATACAGGTTATACTTGTTCACACTTGGGACGCTGCGTAATTCTCCGCTTCGGTCCTGTCAATTTTCGCACTCAAATAAAACAAGTCATCTAATCCTCAACGTTTTTGACGGCACGGACGTTGCTCGCCAGCTATGGCGGACTGTGTGGCCGCTTGAGGGAGGGCGCCTCGTGACGATCAATGAACGAATAATCTTCGAACGCGTTCTATGCCCGATCGATCTCACGCCTGAGTCGGATGAGTCGCTGCGATATGGCATAGCGCTGACAAAAGCCTACGATGCGAAGCTCTTCGTTATCCACTGTGTGGACAGTTACGCGGTCAGCGGCCCGCGCGAACGCGAACACATCAAGGATCTCCTCGACACCGCGGTACGAAAGCACCTGAGGCTCCCGTTGACGGCGGACTTCTCGTGGGAGACCTTGCTGGTTGATGGGGATCCGAAGATTGAGATTGCCGCGCAGGCGGCAGAGCGAAGGATCGACCTTATCGTGATGCGTTCGCGGAGACGGCCCTACGCGGCGGCATTGATCGGGTCGACGGCGGAATCGATCTGTCGCACGGCGCCGTGTCCGGTGCTGATTACTCATCATCGAGAACAAGATTGGGCGGGCGTCACGTCTAACGAGATCGGACGTCGGCGCGTGCTTGTTGCGTATGACTTTTCCAGCGACTCCGAACTTGCGCTATCCTATGGGTTGTCGCTTGCGCAGGAGTATCAAGCTGAGTTGCACATGCTGCACGTATTGCCCGGCCGCTCGGTCAGACCCGCGGCGCCCGAGATCGCGTTTCTTCCATCCGGGGCCGACAACGGATTTCGCGAAGCGGCGAGCCGGCTTCACGGCTCTGTGCCTCCGGATACTCGAATGTGGTGTGAGGTAAAGCAGGCCGTACGCGAAGGGCATCCCTATCGCGAAGTGCTTGCCTACGCCGATGAGCAGAGCATGGATCTCATATGCATGGGAGCAAGCGGCACCGGGTTTGGCATGCGCGCATTGTTCGGTTCAAACGCCGACCGCGTGCTGCGCCAGGCGCCGTGTCCCGTGCTGATAGCCCGCCCGCTCAGGCCGGCGGTTGCGAACCTGCGGCCTGACTTTGAACATCCGGCAGGCCTGGAGAATTGGCGATGAAAATATTACTGGCGATCGACGGATCATCCTTCAGCGATGCAGCCGTCAACGAAATAGCATCAAGACCGTGGCCTTCGGAGTCCGAAGTGAAGGTCATCTCGGTGGTCGAGCCGCCATTGCTGCCGACAGTCGAAACCTGGGTCCCGCCAGACAACTACATCGAGGCGCTCGAGAAAGCGGGTGAGGAACAGGGTCAGTCCATTGTCAGCAAGGCAGCTGATCGAATAACCAGCGCGCAACGTGACAAAGTTCGCGTTGCGACCGAGATCGTTAAGGGTTACCCAAAGCACGCGATCATCGAGACCGCGGAGACCTGGGGAGCCGATCTGATCGTGGTGGGGTCTCACGGCTACCGCGGGTTGACCAGGCTCTGGCTCGGCTCTGTTTCGCAAGCCGTTGCGTTGCACGCGAAGTGCTCGGTCGAGATAGTTCGAAGCCGGCAGCATGGTGAGTGAGGAGTGATGCGTGATGCGTGAAACGTGATGCGTGGAATGCCGACCACCGTTGAACTTCCTTTGCGTGCTTTGCGGCCCTTTGCGCCTTTGCGTTGAGTATCGGCATTAAAAGGAGCAAGATCCAATACTCAGCGCAAAGGCGCAAAGGACCGCAAAGCACGCAAAGGTTATTAAGCAACGCAGAATCCGAACACCACCCATTTTTCCAGCCTCTTACTTGTGTGAGAGAATTCAGCTTCGTAGCATGTTGCCCGAAGTCCCGGATGGCTCCCGAAAAATCAGGTCAGGGCTGGATCAATGGCTACTTCTTTAGAACAGGAAGCGACGCATCGCAAAACCGAAGCGGAATTGCAGAGGTCGCTCAAGGAGCTTGCCGACATCAAGTTCGCGCTCGATGAATCGTCCATCGTGGCGATAACCGATCAGACCGGAATAATAAAATATGTGAATCAAAAGTTCTGCGAGATCTCAAAGTATTCGCGAGGGGAGCTTCTGGGCCAGGACCATCGGATCATCAACTCCGCTTACCATCCTAAAGAGTTCATCAGGAACCTGTGGACGACAATCGCAAGCGGGCAGGTTTGGAAAGGCGAGATCAAGAATCGCGCCAGGGACGGAAGCATCTACTGGGTGGACACGACCATCGTTCCGTTCCTCAACGACAAGGGCAAGCCTTATCAGTACGTCGCGATTCGAAACGACATCACCGAGCGCAAACGCGCCGAAGAACAACTTCGAGAACAAGCGACGCTGCTTGATAACGCCCAGGATGCGATTCTGGTTAGAGGCCTCGACGACAAGTTCCGGTTCTGGAACAAGAGCGCCGAGCGAATATACGGCTGGCCGGCCGCGGAAGTGATCGGCCGTGACATGAAAGACCTCATCTATAAGAACAGCCTCTCGCAGTTTGCGGACGCGAAGCGCGCAACGCTTGGCAACGGAGAATGGCGGGGCGAGCTGCGACAGAACACCAGAGACGGCAGGGACATAGTGGTTGAAAGCAGATGGACCCTCGTGCGCGACGATCGAGGCGAGCCGAAGGCCGTTCTGGTGATCAATACCGACGTCACCGAAAAGAGAAAAATAGAAGCCCAGTTCCTCCGCGCTCAGCGAATGGAAAGCATCGGCACACTGGCAAGCGGAATAGCTCACGACTTCAATAACCTTCTGTCGCCCATCATGATGTCCATTCAACTATTGCAGGCGAGGATCAGCGACGATGACGGCCAGCGGTTGCTCGCGATGCTTCAAATGAGCGCCGAGCGCGGAGCGGGCCTGGTCAAACAGGTACTTTCGTTCGCGCGTGGCGTGGAAGGTGAACGAATAACGCTACAGCCGCGACATCTCATCAAAGAGATAGTAAAAATTCTGAAGGATACATTACCGAAGTCCATCGAGGTCGAATTCGAAGCGACCGAAGATCTTTCCGTAGTCGCCGGCGACGCAACTCAGCTTCATCAGGTGCTGATGAACTTTTTCGTCAACGCGCGCGATGCAATGCCCGGCGGCGGAAGGCTGACTATTAAAGCCGAAAATGTGTTCATCGACGAGAACTACGCTCGCATGAACCTGGAATCAAAGCCCGGCGCGTTCGTTATGATAACCATCGCCGATTCCGGCATCGGGATATCGCCGCACGTGATCAATAGAATCTTCGAGCCATTCTTTACGACCAAAGAACACGGCAAAGGGACGGGCCTCGGACTGTCCACCGCGCTTGGAATCGTCAAAGGTCACGGCGGCTTCATAAACGTCTACAGCGAGCCCGGCAGGGGAACTCAATTCAAGATCTATCTGCCTGCAGCCGAGACTCCTTTTACCGTTCAAGCCGACACGTCCACGGCGCTGCCTCCCGGGCGAGGCGAGTTGATCCTGGTGGTCGACGATGAGATCGCGATACGCGAAATCACGAAAGGCACGCTCGAAGCATACGGCTATCGCGCGCTGACGGCGGCGGACGGCACCGAAGCGGTTGCGCTGTATGCGCAGCACAAGGACGAAATCAAGGTAGTGTTGACCGACTTGATGATGCCCTACATGGACGGCCCGGTAACCATTCGAGCTCTTCAAAAGCTGAACCCAAAAATAAAAATCATCGCGAGCAGCGGGCTCGCCGAAAGCGGCAGAGCGATCGAGGGTGTGAAGATGTTTCTGCCCAAACCCTACACCGCGGAGCGACTCCTCAAGGCGCTGACAGATGTGATTGGAGCAAATTGAAAAGATGTTCTCGATTGAAACTGGAAGGCGAGATGCGGAGAAGCGATGACCGCCATCACGCTGGAAAGTGACAGCAGCCAACGCCCTCCGTTTCTGGTCACTGCAACGACTGTTCCTAATTCTCAGGCCCCATAACGCACGAAACCCCAATAACCAGATCGACCCCGTGCGGGAAACTGCGCATCGGTCTTGCGTAGATTTACTCAAGAGATTCGCTGGTGTCGAGTAACTCTTTGCGAGCCTTGCGGTCCTTTGCGTCTTTGCGTTGAGAATTCTTCAGCAGCTCGGAATACTCAACGCAAAGACGCAAAGGACCGCAAAGCTCGCAAAGAAACCTCCTCTTGTCTCGACACGCGAGGCTGCTCAGCAAAACTCTGTACGGGTACGCTGCTTGCCCTTAAATAAAGAAAGCGTCGTCGCCGGGGGAAAAATCCGCCAGGTCAGAGTTGAACTCGGAGGTAGAGAAATGGAAAAGATGCGAGCAAATGTGTTTCGCGGAGTAAACAAGTTCCAAATCGAAGAAGTCGAGAAACCACGAGCGGGAGTCGGCGAGGCTGTGATCCGCGTCACGCTTACTACGATCTGCGGCACTGACTTGCACATCGTGCGCGGCGAGTATCCCGTCACGCCGGGGCTTGTGATCGGACACGAGCCCGTCGGTGTAATCGAGGAGCTTGGTCCGGGCGTGACCGGCTACGAGGCCGGTGACCGAGTGCTGGTCGGTGCGATCACTCCGTGCGGGCAATGCCGCGCTTGCCTTTCGGGTCAGCTTTCGCAGTGCGGCCACGGTGGCGGCTTCGAGGCGATAGGCGGTTGGCGATTCGGCAACACGATCAATGGAGCGCAAGCAGACTACCTGCTCGTGCCGAACGCGCAGGCGAACCTGGCGAAGATCCCAGATGAGCTGACCGACGAACAGGTGGTGCTGCTGGCGGACATCGCTTCGACCGGCTTCAGCGGAGCAGAGTCGGGCGGCGTGCGAATTGGCGATTCCGTGGTCGTCTTCGCGCAAGGTCCCATCGGTCTGTGTGCGACGGCGGGTGCGAAATTAATGGGAGCGTCCCTGATCATCGGAGTGGAGGCAGACGAGAGTCGGCTTGCGATGGCGCGTCGAATAGGCGCCGATGTGGTGCTGGACTATCGCGAGGTGGATGTCGTTGCCGAAGTGAGGAAGCTTACTGGCGGAGGCGCCGACGTCACGATCGAGGCGCTGGGAACGCAGCAGACTTTCGAGAGCGCGCTTCGCTGTCTTAGACCCGGCGGAACGTTGTCGAGTCTGGGTGTTTATTCCGGCAAGCTACAGATGCCCTATGAAGCTTTCGCGGCTGGGCTTGGCGATTATCGAATCGTGACGACACTCTGCCCCGGAGGCAAGGAGCGAATGCGAAGGTTGATGGAGGTTGTCCGTGCCGGGCGAGTCGATCTAACCCCGCTGCTCACGCACACGGTGCGACTCGATCAGATCGCGCAAGGCTACAAGATCTTTGGCGAGCGGCTCGACGGGGTGCTGAAAGTAGCGGTCAAACCCTAATCAATTGAGAGATTCGTGTCCGACAAGCTGCCAGCTTGTCGAGGCCCCTTCAAAAGGCTCGTCAAGCGGTTAAGGTCAGACTGTCTAAAATTGAACAGACTTCCTGATGAGTTGCCTGTATCATCCGGGCGCGGGTCAGGATCGAGACCCATTTTCGGAAAGCGAATCTGAGGGGATTGCAAAGGGTCGGTAGCATTCTTCAATGCTGACATCGACGCGTGATGGTGCACAATAGCGCCGCCTCATTTTCCCTTTCATAAATCAACTTCCCCGCTTGAATACTCAGATTTTCGTAACACGCCCGAGTGGCGTTGCGAATAATCCTTCCCGACCCGAGAGCGAGAAAGGAACTGCCCGAGAAATCGGTAGTCCTGTGGGGGCGGCGCTCCGTGGCCGCCCCTCTGTGAATCCCTCAAACGAAGGAGGGGCGGCCACGAGGACCGCCCATACAAGAGTGCGCTCGGTTAGTTGAGCAATTGCTCTCAATGGCATTGGGGGCATTGGGGAAAAACCCGCATTGCGAGTCGATCGCTTCGGATTAATCGGCGATGAAAACACCCAACGAAGCAGCGAGCGACAGAGATAACTTGTTTGCTGTCAAGCAGACAGGGGCTACGCCGAGGGTAGCCTTATGAGTAGCTGCTACTTGCGAACACCAATTGCCTTAGTCGGGTTCGATACGACGGTTGGCAGAGTGATGGCCGTCACTTCGACGAGTGATAACGCTCATAGCTCTTTTCTCAGGGAACCTTTAGATTTGCTGCTCAGACTTTAAGGAGGCACATGATGAGCCCGGTAAAATTAATCAAGACCGCACTGGTGGCTGGCTGTGCAGTAGTGGGATTGCTATACACCGCCTCGAGCTCCTTCTCGAGCCCGGCTGATCCCTCCGATCAGAAGAAAGCCCAACCGGCGGCGGCCGCAAAGTACTCGCCCGAAGATTACGTTGGAAGCGAGACCTGCAAGGCCTGCCACGAAGAACAACACGCCAGCTTCTCCAGAACTGCTCATGCCAAGCTTGCAAAAGCCGGCTGGAAGACCGAGAGGCAAGGTTGCGAATCGTGCCACGGCCCAGGCAAGGCACACGTCGAAGGCGGCGGAGACAAAACCAAGATTCGAACATTCGAAAAAGAATCGCCGAAGCAAATCTCCGAGGCTTGTCTGCAGTGTCACGCCGGTAAGGAAGAGCACAACAACTACAAACGGGGCGAGCACTGGCGCAACGACGTGGCTTGCACGGATTGCCACTCACCGCACGCCTCAGCCAGGCTCGCAGCAAAGCTTGCCGGTGCGCCCCAGGGAAAGGCTGACTTCCCTTCCTCGCTGATACCGGTAGGTCCCTTCTCGGCGCATTCGAACGATCTGGCGCCGCCAAAAATGCTGGTAAGGAACGAGCCGCAACTCTGCCTGACTTGTCACAATGAGATGAAGGGGCAGTTCACGCAGCCGTTCCATCACCGAGTCCTTGAAGGCGCAATGAAGTGCAGCGATTGCCATAACCCGCACGGCGGATTCGAAGCGAAGCAGGCGAGGCTCAATACCGGAGCGGACGCCGCTTGCATGAAGTGCCACGCCGACAAACAGGGGCCGTTCGTATTCGAGCACGCGCCCTCCAAGGTTGAAGGCTGCGCCATATGCCACACGCCGCACGGGGCCAGTAATCCAAAGATGCTGAAGCGCAGTAACGTGAATCAGCTCTGTCTGGAATGCCACAGCAACGTCGCGCTGAAGACAGGTGAGATTGACGCGCCCGGCGCGCCGAGCTTCCACAACCAGGCGACCGTGCGCTACCAGAACTGCACGACGTGCCACTCGAAGATTCATGGCTCGAACACCAACAAGGATTATTTCCGATAGGCCCTAAAGTCTGAACGTCGAGGAGAGAATGCGATGAAAAGCAAGATTGAATTCACTCTACTGTTTCTGCTCGGGTTCGTGCTTGGGCTCGTGCTTCTTGCTAACGATGCGCGAGCGCAGTCACCGGCTGCCAAGGCCAACGACAAGGCCGACGACAAGGCGCAACAGCCAGCCGCGAGCGCACGGAACGGCTCCGAGGGGCCTTACACTATCAACTCGAGCATCGAGTTTGGTGTTCGCGGGGTCCTGATCGAAGGAAACGCGGACAGGTATCGGAGCGATCTGAATTACACTCCGGGCTTCCGCATCTTCGATTCGAGCTTCTCGATGAAGTCGAAGGACAACAACGCGCCGGTCCTCGACTCGCTGACCGTGAGCTCGTTTGGCTGGGGGACCGATCCGAACAAGTACCTCCGGGTCAACGCCGAGAAGACAAAGGCCTATCGCTTCGATGCGAACTATCGCCGGTTTGACTACTTCAACAATCTGTCGAATTTCGCGCTCGGGCAGCACACCTCGAACACCGAGTATCGCCAGGGCGATTTCAACCTGGTGATCCTGCCGCAAAACGAGAAGATCAGATTCAATCTCGGCTACTCGCTCGACCGGAACAGCGGGCCGTCGGTTTCGACTATACGATTCAACGGAGACGAGTATCCCGCGGCGGTGCCGTTGCGAATGGCTGCCGACGAATACCGAGTTGGAGTCGACGCGAAGCTCTGGGTATTCGATCTGTCATTCATGCAAGGCTGGCGCTTCTTCAAGGAAGACAGTCAGTACCTGGTGACGGTCCCGAACGCGGGTAACAATCCGACGAATACGGCGAAGATCAACGATTTTTATCGCACTGCTCCGACTCGCGGGAACACACCGTTCACCCGGTTCAGCCTTCACACGCTGATCGGAAAGAAGCTCGACTTCACCGGCCGTTTTGTTTACACGAGCGGCAGCACCGACTACACATTTTTCCAGAACGGGCACGGCACGGACTCGTCGGGCAACAATGTTACGTCCGACATCATAATGCAGCACGGCTCGGCGAAGCGTCCGAACGGAATGGGAGATCTGGCGGCGACCTTCTTCGTAACCGACAACTTCCGCATCTCGGAGACGTTTCGAGTAAACAACTTCCGCATCAACGGCGGCGACCTGTTGAACGAAACGCTGTTGCGTTCGAAGACTACAGCGGGCGGCACGACTGTTCTGCCGCCGGCGGTGACCAATCTGCTTTCGTTCAGAACGATCGACTATCGGCGCTACCTGAACACGATCGAGGCCGACTGGGACATCACCTCGCGGTTCTCGGTCCACGGCGGCTATCGCTACGCCGACCGGCACATTGAGCTTGGCAGCAGCGACATCACTATCGGCGCTGCAACAAAACCTACGGTAGACAAGATCGACAACAGCACGAATACATTTATCTTCGGGTTCAAGGCGAAGCCGGTGAAGATCTGGTCTCTGTATATGGATATGGAGAAAGGAAGCGCCGATAACGTCTTCACGCGAGTGGACAATTACGAATTCACGAACGTTCGCGTCCGGAGCATTCTCCGGCCGAACAGGACGCTGTCTTTCAACGCGTCCCTGGTAACCAAAAACAACAGCAACCCGGCGATCACAGAAGCTAATCGGACCTTCGGGGCCAACGTGAAATCGAGGGTCTTTACCTCATCCGTCGACTGGAGTCCAAACGAGAGGTTCGGGCTCAACGGCGGTTATACGCGAGCGAATGTCACAAGCGATGCCGAGATAATTCTGTTTCTGACCGGCGTGCAGACATTCGGCCAAAGCCGTTACTTTATGCGTGACAATTTCTTCTTCGCGACCGGGTATGTCCGCATAGGTTCTCGAGCGACGCTGTTTGGCGGATATCGTATCCACGACGACACCGGACAAAACGATCGCGTTGCGACCCCGAGCATGCTCATAGGGTCATTCCCTTATCAGCTCCAATCTCCTGAAGCGAAAATTGTCGTCAAGCTTCATAAGAACGTGGACTGGATCGCGGGGTATCAATACTTCGGCTACGAGGAGAACTTCCCGAAGACGACGCCGCCGAGCGCGACCGGAGAGTTTTATCACGCGCACCTGCCCTACACGTCACTGAGGGTTTACTTCGGGCGTGAGTAGCAAGTGAGCCAGGTCATTCGATGGTCATTCAATAAGTTGTTAGTGTGCGCTGAAGGCTAACTGGCAGTATGAGAGCAGAAGTTAGCACAAGAAGGGGCGACCGGCTGCAAACTCCCGGGAGCGCGGGCGTCCAGAGTATCGACTCTAATCGGCTCTTTGATAGTAGAATATCTTGTAATCAGGAAGAGCCGGCGAAAGTCGGTACTCTGAACGCCCGCGCTCCCGGAATGGTTTGCCCGCCAGTACGGCTGTCCAAGAGAGTAACGTTCGAGCTCAGTCAACGATGGACCGAAGCAAACAAGTACCCCCTGCGGGGGGATACAAACCAGAGGGAACAAGGAAAACCGGCTGGCAGTAACCTGCAGGGGTGAATCATAAAGGAGGCAATTATGCCTGGAAAATTCATCCAGTTGTTTCTTGTAGCTCTCTTTGCGGTAGGCCTCTTAGCTCTTACACAAACAACTTGGGCGCAATCGATAGCAGCCAATCCGACGCCGGCCCCGCTCAGCAGGCCGGATTACAATTACAGCGAGTCCGATAGCTGCAATAGCTGTCACTTCTCGAGAGGCGCGGGCGGAGATCATATGCTGGAGGCGGTAGGGTTCAGCTTCAACGCAACCGCAAACGTCTTCTCTTTCACCGGGAAGGGCTGGCGAGCCTCGCAGCACGCGGTATCAAACTACAAGTCGACGCAGAACACGTACTGTGCGAAATGTCACTCGCCGCTTCAAGCGGATCCGAAAGCGGAATACGCGCTCGGGCAGAATAAGCCGATCGCTGATGGGAAGGTCGAGGGAGTCACCTGCGCTGCTTGTCACCCGTCTCATACGTCTGCAGTGGTGCTTGGCCGCAGGCTTGGCATTTACAAGTGGGGGATGGACAAGAACACGCCCGAAGCCTATGACGTCGTTCACGAAGGCAATGAGGACCTGCTTTGCCTGAACTGCCACACATCGCGGCACAACGAAGGCAACGACGCCTTCGATCTGATGTACGTCGCCGGAGTCAAGTGTATGGATTGCCACATGCCGATCAACGGCGACAATATCATAGGCTCTGAGGTCCCGAAGCGAGCGCATGATTTCAAGGTAGCCAAAAACCTGCCCTATTCATGCGGCATAGAAGGAAGCATTACTCACTGCCATCCGGGTTTCAGCGTCGAAGCTACCAATCTCTTCATTCCTTATATGAAGGACCAGCACAAGACGATGTGGGTCCCGGAAAAGGCTACGAAGAAGCTGAAGAGCGCAGCGGATTACTTAAAACTCTGGAAGTCACTTGAAGCTCAAGTCCATCAATGAGCCCCAATACTAGTGGGGTGTACCAGAGAATTCGCTAGTCCTGTATGGGCGGTCCTCCGTGGCCGCCCCTCCTTCGAGAAAGCGCTTCCTCATTAAGGGGCGGCCACGGAGGACCGCCCATACAGGACTACACTTAATGCTATCGAAACCTTGTTACAGGTGACTGGTTACGGAGCAGAAATCACTTCGATGAAAGGTGGAATTAGAGAATGAAAATATCGATGAAAGAGCTGAAGAAGCTGGTGGTCGCGGCGATGTCGCTTGCGGTCCTTGGGTTAGTGATCTTGTTGCAGAGCAGTTCACAGGCTGCATATCCAATTGCCGGTGACGGCGGAGAAACCTTTAAAGCAAAGTGCGCCGGTTGCCACGGCGCAGACGGCGCCGGCAGTACCGCCGCAGGCAAAGCTATGAAGGTCCGCGATCTGACGTCAGCCGACGTCCAGGGGCAAACCGATGCTCAGCTCTATGCCATCATCTCGGACGGCAAGGGTAAGATGCCGCCTTACGGAAAGTCTCTGGGCGCCGACAAGTGCAAAGAGCTCGTGGCTTTTATTCGAACGCTGAAGAAGTAGTTGTGCGGAACTTTGCGTTCTTTGCGGTCCATCCGGGGAGAGCGGGCGTTCAGAGTACCGATCTTTAGTCGGGCAGTGCCTTGTGCTTCGACTACTATTATTCTACAAGCACTACCCGACTAAAGTCGGTACTCTGAACGCCCGCTCTACCCGGATGGGCCGCAAAGACGCTAACTGAGAATCTCGGTAGTCCGGGCCCCTTCCGTATTCCGAACAGAAATTTACTCGCTTGTCGGCCTCGTAGGCGGGCTGACGAGCGTGAGCACTATCAATCCGAACTAACTGGAGATCGGTTCTATGAAAAGCGAATCAAATCACGAAGCTGATGCGCGTGCGGGAGAATGCGCGAACTGCCCGAACAACAAGCCGCCGCAAGCGGAGTATGAAACGCAGGGCAGGCGGAAATTTCTGAACTACCTGCTCGGCACCGGCTTTGGCGCGACGGCGATCGCTATCTTCTATCCGATTCTCAAGTTCATAACGCCGCCGCGGGTAATCGAAGCCGCGCAGAACTCGGTAAGCGCCGGCAAGGTTAGCGAGCTGGCGCTCAATTCGGGAAAGATATTTAAGTTCGGGAACAAGCCCGGCATCCTGATTCGCTCGGCGACGGGCGAGCTCAAGGCCTTTTCCGCTGTCTGCACGCATCTCGACTGTATTGTTCAATACCAACCCGAGAAAAAACAGATCTGGTGCGCGTGTCATAACGGGCAGTACAACCTGAGCGGTCAGAACGTCGGCGGACCTCCGCCTCGGCCGCTCGAAGAATACGTTGTGAATACTCGAGGCGAGGAGATCGTCGTCTCAAAGGCCTGACGCTTATGAAGACAGAAAACATAACGCTTTGGCTCGATGATCGTCTGGGCCTCAGTGCGATCGCCCACCTTGCGCGCAAGAAGGAAATCCCGATTCATCGCCACTCCATCTGGTACTACTTCGGCGGCATGACTTTGTTTCTCTTCAGCGTTCAGGTAGGCACCGGGATTCTCCTCCTTTTGTATTATCGGCCGAGCGCCGAAACCGCATTCGAGAGCGTCCAGTTCATCGTCACCGAGGTTCAGTTCGGCTGGTTGATTCGATCGGTCCATAGCTGGTCGGCCAACCTGATGATCGCGACTCTCTTCATTCATATGTTCAGCGTCTATTTCATGCGGTCCTATCGCCGGCCGCGCGAGGTCACGTGGTTGAGCGGCGTGCTGCTCCTGCTGCTAGCGGTGGGCTTTGGGTTCAGCGGGTATCTTCTTCCGTGGAACAAGCTGGCCTTCTTTGCCACCAAAGTCGGGACCGAAATCGCGGGAGTCGTTCCAGTGGTAGGCCGGCCGATGCTGAGATTCCTTCGCGGCGGGGAAGACGTCACCGGAGCAACCCTCACTCGCTTCTTTGGTTTTCACGTCGCGGTGCTGCCGGCGATAACTACGCTGATAATCGGGATTCACCTGGCGCTGGTCCAAAAGCACGGCATGAGCGTGCCGGCCTCCCTCGAAGGCAAGGACCTGAAGAAGATGAAGTTCATTCCGGGGTTCTTCCTCCGCGATTTGATTGGATGGGTCCTGGCGATAGGCGTGCTCGCGGCGCTTGCGGCGATTTTTCCATGGGAGCTGGGCGAAAAGGCCGATGCGTTTGCATCCGCCCCGACCGGGATCAGGCCGGAGTGGTACTTCCTGTTCATGTTCCAAACGTTGAAGCTGATTCCGGCGAAAGTTCTTTCCTTCGACGGCGAGGTCCTGGGCATTCTCGCGTTCACCGTAGGCGGTCTGCTCTTGTTTATCGTGCCGTTTCTTGATGACCCAGCGAAGCCTCGGCGAAGAACCCTCTTTACTGTTATCGGAGTGATTGTCGTTCTTTACATCGTCGTGTTGACGATCGTCGGGTACGTCGGTTGATGGAGACTAAGGCGATGAAGCTCACAAATGACCCGCCTGCTAATCCGCGAAGCCGGAGCCGTTCTTACGCGCTGGTTTCCGTGTTGATTCCGTTGATCGCGCTGCTGCTGTTTGTCACCGCGTCCGCGCAAAAGAAAAACTCCTGCGTTGAATGTCATTCGACGATGGACGGCGCGTTGTCAGAACCGGTTCGGCTTTCCAGGGGGGATGTACACGACGCTCGAGGGTTGTCGTGCGTCGATTGTCATCGCGGCGACGCGACGAAGGACGATATGGCCGCGGCGATGGATCGAAGGAAGGGCTTCATCGGCAAGCCCAGGCCGGCTGAGATACCGGCGCTGTGCGGAAGATGTCACAGCAACGCGGGCTTCATGAAGACCTTCAATCCAGGTCTGCGAGTCGACCAGGAACGCGAATACGCAACCAGCGTACACGGCACTCTGCTCAAAGGCGGCGATTCCAAAGTAGCAACCTGTATTAGCTGTCATGGGAATCACGGAGTTCGCGCAATCAATGACCCGCTCTCAAAAGTCTACGCTCTCAACGTGGCTGAAACCTGCGGCTCGTGTCACGGCAACGCCGACTACATGAGGAGCTACAACATTCCAAACAACCAGTTCGAAAAATATAAGACCAGCGTCCACGCCAAAGCATTGTATGAGAAGCAGGATCTTTCGGCGCCGACCTGCAACGACTGTCATGGAAATCACGGGGCCGCCCCGCCGGGTCTTTCGTCCGTCGCGAACGTCTGTGGTCAATGCCACGTTCGCCAGGCGACTCTATTCCAGTCGAACCCTCACAAGACTGTCTTCGGGCTCATGCGAGCGGGTGAGTGTGTCCAGTGCCACAGCAATCACGGAATCGTCCCTCCGAGCGACGAAATGCTCGGCGTCGGGGAGAAATCCGCTTGCACTCAATGCCACGGCAAGGGCGACAGCGGATACGCGGCCGCCGAGAGAATGCGCGACAAAATAGACCAGATGTCCGCGAGCATCATCCGGGCAACCGAGATTCTGAATCGCGCCGAGCGCGCGGGAATGGAAGTCAGCAAACCCAGGTTCGAGTTGAACGAGGCCAAAGACGTTCTCACCCAGGGCAGGGTACTCGTGCACACATTCTCGCCTGACGAGCTCGAGAAAATTGTCGCTCCGGGACTGGAGGTTGCAAACAAAAGCTATTCCGCCGGAGGAGCAGCTCTCGCTGAATTGAGCTTCAGGCGGAAAGGCCTCGCGGGGTCGTTGGTTTTCATACTTTTTCTGGCCGGGTTGATTTACTTGAAAGTGAGAGAGCTGGAGCGCCGTGGCGTGGACCCACGGACGCAACAGTGACCCCGGGAGCGCAGGCATCCTGCCTGCATCTTTCTTCGGGAACGCCGCCGGGCAGGCAGGATGCCTGCGCTCCCAGGCCGAACTGCGAACTATGCCTTTGACGCAATATGAAAGGAGGGTGTGCCATGACCTCTCCGGAAACGCGCGGCGATCAATCGATGTCATGGGAGGCATTCGATGCACGAATATCACGGCTCGAAAAGCATCTTGGCTTAGCGCCCCTCGATCTTTCTTCTGACTTACGATCGCCCGCTGCCGATGCTGCCCGTCGCGTTCTCCCTGATGAAGCCAACGGCCAAAGCTCCGAACTCGAAGCAAGCATCGGAGAGTTTGGGCTCGCTTGGGTTGGCAGCATCGTGTTCTTTCTTGGCGTAGTATTCCTGATTACTTACACATCCAGCCTCGGCCATAAAGCGATATCGACTACAGTTGGTTATCTCGCCGCCGCAGGTCTATTCCTCGCCGCGAGCCTGTGGAAGACTCGGGCGTCGCACCTGTCTCGCATATTGGTGAGCGGGAGCCTTCTGTTGCTCTTTTACACGACAATGCGGTTGCATTTCTTCTCGCCGGATCCGCTTGTCGAAAACTCAACCGTAGTGCTGGTTCTGCTCTTGGTGGTCGTCGGGCTTCAACTCTATCTTGCGGTCCATCGCGATTCGGAGACGCTCGCAACGGTCGGAATTCTTTTGGGAATGCTTGCCGCCCTGCTGATCGATCGGACGCACATTGAACTGCCGCTTGTGGCGATCCTGTCGGCGGCCGCAGTCTACCTCGGAGTTAGCCGCGGTTGGTGGCGACTCCTGAATGCCGGCATCGTGCTCGCGTACACCGCGCACTTGTCATGGCTGCTCAACAATCCGGTCGCTGGTAATCAGGTTCAGGCTGTGTCCGAGCATCAATACAATCTTGTGTATCTGTTTTTGTACGCCGGGATTTTCACCTTGCCCTTGTTTCTAAACAAGCAGGTGTCGTTTGACGATCTCTCCTCGCTCGGGCTGGTGTTTCTCAATTGTCTTGGACTGGGCGCGCTCGTGTTTCTGGTAACGCTGACCCATTTGCAGAAAGACTTTCCGGCGATTTCGCTGGGCGTCTGTGGAATGCTGATGGCGTCTTCGATTGCTCAGTTCATAAGAACGAATCGTCAGCTCGGCCCTGCCATCTACGCGTGCTTCGGGTTCATGGCGCTGAGCATCGCGATCTATGGATACGCCGCGATCCCGGATTCGTTCTTCTGGCTCTCGCTGCAGAGCTTGCTTGTGGTTTCGATCGCTTTGTGGTTTAGATCCAGAATCCTGGTGGTTGTGAACTCGCTGATCTACGTTGGGATTCTAGTCGCGTATTTCGCATTGTCGCCTTCTTGGCATCCGGTGAATTTCAGCTTCGCGCTGGTTGCTCTCGCAAGCGCGCGAGTGATGAACTGGCAGAAAGAGCGGCTGACGCTCCGAACCGAGATGTTGCGAAATGTCTATCTGTTCATAGCTTTTGTTCTTGTCTTTTATGCCACGTACCGCGCGGTTCCGGCGCAATACGTCACGCTCTCCTGGACACTGACCGCGGTCGTATATTTCCTGCTGAGCTACCTGCTGAGAAGCAACAAGTATCGGCTGATGGCAATCTCGGGCATGCTCGTAACGGTGGTCTATCTTTTCCTGGTTGATCTGGCAAGCCTCGATCCTCGCTTCCGCGTAGCGGCGTTCATGTTCCTCGGACTGATGGCGGTGATGATCTCGCTTTACTACACGCGAACTCGAAAGCCGTTGAAAGAGAGCTTGAAGGAACGGGAATGAACGCTGGAATGCTTCCTCAAAGAAGCAACGAGGAGACTCTCCAGGGCGTGCGGGTTAATCCCACCGAAAAGCACGCGTAAATCCACCTTCTTGTGTAGGCGCTAGAAGCGGAAGGTTGGACCCTGGTGGCAACGTTTGCAGCTTGAAAAGTTCGCGATGCCAAACGCTCGCTGATCGTTGTGGCATGTTTCGCAGCTCTGTGCGCTCTTCGATGACGGATGCTCAGTCGGCAACGGCGAACTGACCTGGGATGACCGAGCCGCCAAGGCCGTGATCTTGTGACACTCGGTACAGTTCACGTCCTTGCGCCGGTGCTCCTCATGAGAAAAGCTCGCCTTGAATGCTTTCGAGGAAGCCGAGAGACGGGTGTGCTGTCCCGGCTTGTGACACGTGCTGCAGGATGAAATGTCTCGCCCGTTTGCCTGCGCTTTCGGCGAGTGACATTGATAACAGGTAGCGTGAGCGTCCGCGCCCGACGGTATGGATAGCGCGACTCCTCGATTGGCCGGCTTGTGACAACTCGAGCAGGCAACATTTCGATGCCTGGCATGCGCGAAGGTCATGTCAAAGCTCTTCAAGGTAGGGAACGGCCTCAGATCGTGAGGTTTCGACTCGACATTGGTATGACAAATCGTACATATCGGACCTGAGTTCGCGGAAAACTGCTGCGCGTGGCAACCCGCGCAGGGCGTGTGCTGCACGGAACGAACAGGGCGCGGCGAGCTGGTCTCTCGACGATGGCATAAGAGGCAGGGAAGGCGTTGATGACTCGCATTGGTGTGTCCAAATCTGGAGAAATCATTGCCGGCTTCCTGAGTTGCCTCCGAGCCTGAGGATGAACTCACAACCGGCGACATTCTGAATTCGTTGCCGAAACCGGATTCGACAGCCAGAGCCGACGCTCCTGAATCAGAACAAAGACAAATCGCAATCCAAACGCAACTGCCTATCAAGACGGCAAGCGAGAGACGTCGCCTGACATCGCGCGGCGCGATGCTGTTTGTATGACCTTTCTCACTTGTCTTTGAGGATGACATAAGCTCGTTACTTCTTAGTTGCCGCCGCCACCGCATTGATATGAGTTTCCGGGGCCGGGTTCCTGCCATTGCGAACGTGACACTTCGTGCACTCAAAAGACGGGTCCGCTTTCTTCTTCTGGAACTCCAGGTTGAGAATTCCGTCGGTCGTCGCTTCGATGTGGCAGCCGGTGCCTGTGCCGCCACACGACTTCGCTTGAGTCCGCGTCTTCGGATCCAGCGTATTGAGCGTCGCGACGTTGTGACAACTCACACAACTCAGGCTCGCGTGTGGAATCCATTCGTGCCGGAACTTTGCGGTGTCACGCCGGCTCCACCTCTCGAGCGTCTGCTTGTCCTTTATTCCCATCGCCGCGGCAAGCTTCGGGTCGAAATCATCGTGCGCGCGCGCCGTCTGAATTTGACGCTCCGGCGGCAAGAGCTTATGGCAGGTGGCGCAGTCCGAAGAGGTGGGCTGCAAACCTTCCGGCGCGTGACAGGTAAAACAGACAACGTGCGTCGGAGTCGTCTTGAACGCGCCCTTCTTAAGCCAGAATGCATCATCCGCCAAATCCTTCGGCGGCCTGGTTATGTACTCGTCATCGGAGTCGCCTTGCGGCTGGTAAGTCTTATGACATACCGCGCAGCTCTTCGGATCACTCTCTTCGCCTTTTGGTTCGGACTTGGCTGACTTATCCTGGGTGAATAAGACGCGGACGATGCGATCGGCCCCGGCGTCGGACCGGTTCTCCCCAACTATGTCGACGTGCTTATCGTGGGGAAAGCTTATGCCGAATTCCGAAAAGGAGTTCTGTCCGTCTTTTGAGGCGTCGAATATTTCAGGAGGATTCGGAAACGGATGCCTCGAGCTGTCGCGGGGAGAGGGGTTGGTGTGGCAAACCCTACATATGACCGGCTGAGCTCCGCTGAAGAACTGTTGCCGATGGCATCCGATGCAGGAAGGATGTTGAGGATAGTCGGTGACATCGGGGAACGCGGCCTCTCCTGTTCGGACTTTGTTGAAGTTTGCCGTCGGGACTTTATGACATGAGTCACACGCCAACTTGTGTTGTGCAATGTTATGAGAGAACTTCGAATAATTGCGGCCCGCAGTTTTGCCACCGGTCGATTGCGGCGGACGCTTTGCCCTCGAGCGTTGCTGTTGCGCGACTTCATCCGACGATCCGGAGGCGCGGGAAGTCCCGAGCACGTAGCCAGCTCCCAAAAGACAAATAAGCAGCGTAATCTTAAGCTTAGTCGTGCGGTCTCTCATTCACTTGAAGCCGATCTGATCGATCATCTCTCGTCGAGCAACTCCCTCAATAAGGTCTAAATTGCTATCGGCGCTTTGACCGAAGCCTCAAGGCTCACAAGCGAAAGCTCCGCGCTCCGGAATCTTTTAACAGCAAACAAGACGGGGTGTCCGTGACGCCTATCACGCGCCTTGGTGTCGGCCGTCACGATTGTGACTCCAAAGCGCTGGGAGGTCAAACAAGAAGGCATTGATCGGTGTCTGATCCCTTCAATCATCGATTGAGTAAAGTTCCCCAATGCTCCCTGGGAGAAAACCCAACTCCCCTTTTCCCGATGATGTCATGCTCGCACACAATTCCGGTTTCCCTCGATTAGAGTCGTTGTTTGTTTATTCTCACTCCGGGCATAAGGGTTGCTGAAGTGCATCATAGGGACGGAAGTGCAGCATAGGGACGAGCACGTTGAGTCCCGGTAGCTCTTTGCGAACTTTGCGGTCCTCCTGGGAGCGCAGGCATCCTGCCTGCCGGGCGGCCTTATGGAAGAAAGATGCAGGCAAGATGCCTGCGCTCCCAGGAGGACCGCAAAGCCCGCAAAGGAAACTACGAAAGGTGAGGTCATCATGATGATTACGATTGATCGAATGAAGAAACTTGCAACAGGCCTGTTTGCTGTTGCGGCTTTTGCAATAATACTGAGTTCATCCGCGGTACCGATTCGCGCTGAAGTCGACGATGCGGCAGCCACCTACAAGGCGAAATGCGCAATGTGTCATGGCGCAAAAGCTGAGAAGGCTTTTGATGCCGCCAAGGGCGACGGCGCGCTGACTGACGCGGTGCTCAAAGGCGTCAAGCCGAAGATGCCCGCCTATGACGGTAAGGTGACAGCGGACCAGGCCAGGGGTCTCGTCGCTTACATGAAGTCACTCAGGAAGTAAGTCAACCTGCGCTTGCCCGCCTGAGTGGATTGCGGTTCAGGCGGGCCTACAGTTGGGCGAATCGGTCTTGCGTTGCAATGACCGTGCGGGCGAGCTTTACCCCGGCCCGCCGCAAAAGGAACGAGCGTTATGAAACGCTATGTCTCAATCACGGTAGTAGTGCTCTTTGTGCTTCTCGGTGTTGTTTGTGAGTTTGAAGGCGCAGCTCGAGTTCAGGCTCAATCCGCCTTCATTCAACCCGCAGCGCAGTCGGCAACCCAGCCTGCCGGCCAACCTGTGACGGCCAAGCTTGCGACCGGCGTTTCAGACGCTACGACGAACGAGGTCCCAAAACAAGCAGCCGGATCGCTTGACTGCGCGGGATGTCACGGCCCCGGAAAGTCCCTTCCTTATCTTGGCGGCGCGCAGTTCCACGCCGATGCGCACAAGGCTTACGATCACGGCTTCCACGCGCGCGCCATTCAAAACGGAAGGAACGCCGCAAGCTGTCTTGACTGTCATTCGTTGGGTGGGGATATGACTACGGTCCTTCCGGCGAGTAATCCCAAATCCACAATCAACAGAGCGAACATCGCAAAGACTTGCGGCTCGTGCCACGGCAGCAGCTCGGTGATGGATGGGACTGGAATCAGCAACCGTCCGTTCGTCTCGTATCAGGAGAGCGTTCATGCGCGCGCCATTCTGCATGGCAACACAAAAGCTGCTGTGTGCACCGACTGTCACAACAGCCACGACATAACGCCGGCGTCGGAAGCCGGCTCGCCGATTTTCAAAGCCAACATCTCAAAGACCTGCGGGCAGTGTCACTCAAACATCGCGGGTGAATACAACCAGAGCGTACACGGCGAAGCGGTGTCGCGCGGTGTGTCGCGCTCGCCGGTCTGCACGGATTGTCATGGGATTCACAACATAAAGCCGCACATCGATCCCGCAACGGCGAAGACCTCGCAAGCGCTTGCCACCGGAAGTTGCTCGCAGTGTCATGAAGGCGTCGCTCTTTCGCAGGAGTTTGGCGTCCCCAGCGGCCGGGTCACAAGTTATCAGGACAGTTATCATGGGTTGGCTTCGAAACTGGGCTCGAAGGTCGTCGCCAACTGCGCGAGTTGCCACGGCGTTCACAACATCTTGCCTTCCGCGGATTCGCGCTCAATGGTCAACCAGGCGAATCTGGTGAATACGTGCGGGCAGTGTCATCCGGGCGCCGGCGAGAACTTCGTAGCCGGTAAGATTCATCTCAACGTTCCGGCAGCTCAACAGGGAGCGTCCGGAAACGACGCCGGCGCCGTCGTGAATGGCTGGGTGCGATGGCTGTACCTATGGCTGATAGGCGTGGTGATCGGCGGAATGTTCATCCACAATCTGCTGGTCTGGCGCAAGAAGGCCCTGGCGAAGCGCCGCGCCCAGATCCGCCAGATCGTCAGAATGACCGGCAGGCAACGCATTCAGCACGTGATCCTGCTGACGAGTTTTACTGTGTTGGTGCTTACGGGATTCGCGCTCAAGTATCCGGATTCCTGGCTGGCGACGTTGCTGGTAGGCGAGTCGTTCCGGCGTATCACGCATCGCATCGCCGGCGTAGTGATGTTGGCCGCCGGGCTGTTTCATGTTTATTACCTGCTGCTGACGACCGAAGGCCGAAGAGCATTAGTGGACATGTCTCCGCGCAGGAAAGACATCGTCGATTTCATTCAGGCGATGCGTTATTACGGACTTGGAAATCCTTCGAAGCCGAAGTTCGCCAAATTCAACTACGGTGAGAAGGCCGAATATTGGGCGGTGGTTTGGGGCACGATCATCATGGGACTGACAGGCTTGATGGTATGGTTCAAGGTCGAGGTGTTTGGTTTCCTGCCGAGGTGGATCATTGACGTCGCCCTCTCGGTGCACTTCTACGAAGCGATCCTCGCGACGCTGGCGATCATAGTTTGGCATTTCTACAATGTAATCTTCGATCCGGATGTGTATCCGTTGAATTGGGCGGTGGTTGACGGGAGAGTGTCCGAAGAGTACTACAAGGAAGAACACGAAGTCGATTACGAGCAAATGATGTTTGGAGAAACCACATGACATCGGAAGGACTCCGCAAGCCGCCCCGGCTCTATCGAAACTTCATCAGCCTCATCGGAGTGACAATAGTCGTCGCAAGCATGGCAAGCATCGTTTTCCTCTTCCTCACCGAATTGTTCGGATCGAGGAGCAAGCCGTATCTCGGGATTTTTACTTACATAATTTTCCCCGGCTGCATGCTCCTCGGAATAGCCATCATCCTGTTCGGAATGCTGGTCGAACGCAGGCGCCGCCACAAAGTCGGCGTGTCAGGCGCCGGCGGTTACCCGACAATTGATTTGAATGATCCTCGCCGCCGCCGCTCGATACTGACATTCATGGCGATGGTATTCGTCTTCCTTTTCGTCAGCGCGTTCGGAAGCTACCGGGCTTATGAATTCACGGATTCAGTCACATTCTGCGGGCAACTATGCCATTCTGTGATGAACCCGGAGTTCGTCGCCTACCAGGCTTCGCCTCACGCGAGAGTAAAATGCGTCGAGTGTCACGTTGGGCCGGGAGCGGGATGGTACGTCAGGTCAAAGCTCTCCGGCGCATATCAGCTCTACTCGGTCACGTTCAAGAAATACCCCAGGCCGATCGCGACTCCAGTGCACGACCTCAGGCCGGCCCAGGACACGTGTGAGCAATGTCACTGGCCGTCGAAGTTCTTCGGCGCGCAACTGAAAGTGTTCAATCGCTTTGGCTATGACGAGAAGAACACGCTCACCCAGACTCGCATGCTGATCAACACCGGCGGCGGCAATCCGTCCAATGGCCAGGTTGAAGGTATCCACTGGCACATGAACATCGCCAATGAGATTACCTACATTGCGACTGACGATCACCGCCAGGTGATCCCGTGGGTGAGATCAAAAGACCCGCAGGGAAAAATAACCGAATACAAGGTTGCCGACTTCAACCTGTCGCCCGCGGAGATCGAGAAGACCGCTAAGCGCCGAGTCGATTGTGTCGAATGCCACAATCGTCCGTCGCACGTCTATCTTCCGCCGGACCGCGCGGTAGACGAAGGGCTGCTCAGTGAGAAGATCGACGCCTCTCTGCCGTTTATCAAGCAGCAAGGCGTAGCCACGCTTACGAAGAGCTACGACACGACCGGCGAAGCTCTGGCCGCGATCGCGTCCGACGTCGACGGGTACTACCGGAACAACTACCCCGACGTGTACGCAAGCAAGCAGGACTCGATCAGGGCCTCGATCGCCGAACTGCAGCGTATCTTCCAGACATACATTTTCCCTGAGATGAGAGTTGACTGGCGGACTCATCCAAACAACATCGGCCACTTCTACAACCTGGGATGCTTCCGATGTCACGACGGTAAACACGTCAGCGACGCGGGCAAGATTATTCGGACCGACTGCAATATCTGTCACACTGTCCTCGATCAATCTGAAGGCGAGACTCACATCGCGGTTCAGAACGGAGGCTTCCAGCATCCTGTCGGTCTGGGCGCGTTGTCGGGCTTCAGGTGCGCCGACTGCCACAAAGGCAGCGGTTCGTTCAAGCACCCGATCAACCTTGGCGACATATCGGAGTTCAAGTGCACCGAATGCCACTCCGGCCAGGGAGTAAAAAAGTAAGGCCAGCATGTAGGGGCGGCCCTCCGTGGAAACCACCCGACGCCGCGAGCTTTGCGGTACTTTGCGAGCTTTGCGCAAGGAATCCGCTCGAGAAAGAGAGATACGTTGAACGCAAAGCTCGCAAAGGACCGCAAAGCACGCGAAGGACTGACCACACGCTGTCATCTTGCTGGCCGATGAACCTTTCGGCAACGGGTGCGTCTTTTACGGTGACGGCTGTCACAAAGAAATCCGGTCGAAGCAACAACCTCCTTCCAGATCATTTTTGAAAGTGACCCGGGTCACGGTGATGCGTGACCGGGCTCACGGTTTCTTCACGCGACATAACCTATATTGAAGCGGTGACAAACAAAGCGTGCCCGCTCTGCGAGTCCGTCGGAAAAATCATTGGAGGAGTGGCCGAGAATCTCCTCAAAAGGAAGGTCAAAATGAGAAAGATTAGTTTACTGTTTGCAATCATAGTTCTGTTGGCAGGCGTATCCGTTCAAGCCCAGAAGAGGGGCGGTGGCGCTCCGCTGCCAATCGGCCCACCGGTGCCGAGGCAGGTTTCGGTTCAGGATCAGGATGGCGGCGGCTTCATTGTATTCGATCTCGCCACCGGCGATTTCAAGTGCAACATGTGCGAGTACAAGTATGCCTTCAGCGGTCCAGGTCAGGTGAAGATCGACGGCTTCAACGTCTACCTGTCGGCGGTGACCGACACCTACGAGGTATTTGTTACACTCAACCTCTGGGATCGACAGGGAAAGGCGATGATGGAGGTTTACTCATCGGCCACCGATGGAACCGGCTTAACCACCAATGAGGGGATCCGTGAGTTCTGGACGGACGTGAACATCGATAACAACACGCTGAATTGCGCGCTCCTACAGCCGAAGAAGTAGTGGTTCACACTTTCAGGCTGGAAGACTTAGCGAAGGGAAGGGTTGAAGAACCGTCACGCGGTTCTTCAGCCCTTTCCCATCTGCGACCCCCACTTTTCTTTGATACTGATCGTGCAGAGTACTGTCGGGGACTCGATACCGGAATCTTGCAATGACATCGCGAGCCAACGATGCTATTGTTCGGATATGAAAGCGTTCACCGCGGATGAACTCCAGGGTAAAGCCAGCGAGCTTCGCAGGGTTATTTCGCGCGAATCGCAAGCCCTGCTTACTGAAGGCGGGGAGCCCGTCGCATTGCTTGTGCCTGTAGACAGCGCGACGCTCGATGAAACCGCCGAAGCCATTCAGCAGGCGCGCGCCCAGTTGGCGCTCAGGTCGATTCGCGAGAGATCGCGCAGAAGCGGGCGCAACCGAATGACCATCGCGCAGATCGACCGCGTCATAGCAAACAGCAGAGAGGCTAGGCTAGGCTTTTCATCTGCGTAAATCCACGCCCGTCGTTGTGCAAATTCCCGCAACCCAACAGCGTTCCGTATCAGATATTGCGAATTACTCCTGCCCTTTGGCGGAACGGTGATTGCCTTTCCTATTACAGATGCCTATCAGGGTAGTCCGATAGGGAACGCTTATGAATGCCAACGACACGCTGGAAGTGATTATCGATGGAGCGTCCGTAACCGTCTCCCAGGCGGTGCTGGACAAGTACAACCAACCCGGACCCCGATACACAAGTTATCCGACCGCGCCTGAATGGGACGACAGCTTTGGCGAAACTGAGCTGCGCGAGGCTTTCTCCGATGCCAATGCGAAGAAGGACCCCGCGCCGCTCTCTCTCTATTTTCACATTCCGTTTTGCGAGTCCCTGTGCCTGTACTGCGGATGCAACGTCGTCATCAACAAGCGTCACGAAGTTGCATCGCCCTACCTCAACCATCTCAAATGCGAGATCGACTGGATCAGCGCTCGAGTTGATCCTGCTCGCAAGGTCGAACAGTTGCACTGGGGCGGCGGCACGCCCACTTATCTTTCGCCCGAGCAAGTCGAAGATCTGTACACCTACATCAATAAGCGGTTCTCTTTTTCGCGGAACGCCGAAGTCAGCATCGAGATCGATCCGCGCGTCACCACCGACGAGCACTGCCGCGCGCTTCGGCGAGTTGGCTTCAACCGATTGAGCATGGGCATCCAGGACTTCGACCCTCTCGTTCAAAAGACGATTCATCGCGTGCAGCCCTACGAAGAGACGCGACGGCTGTTTGACTATTCTCGCGAGCTTGGCTTTGAGAGCATCAATATCGATTTGATCTATGGCTTGCCGCATCAGACCGCCGAAAGTTTCAGCGATACGGTCGACAGGATCGTCGCGATGAATCCGGATCGCGTCGCCCTGTTCAGCTATGCTCACGTTCCGTGGATGAAAAAGCAGCAGGGCAGCTTTGCGCGATTTCTTCCCGAGGGCTTTGAGAAGTTCCGCATCTTCACCGACGCGATCGGCAAGCTGACCGGCGCCGGTTATCGCTACATCGGGGTCGATCACTTCGCGCGGCCCGAAGACGAGATATGCCGCGCACAGGACGAGCGAACCCTGCATCGGAATTTTCAGGGTTACACGACGAAAGCCGGGTGCGATCTGTACGCGATGGGTGTGAGTTCGATCTCCGCACTTGACGATGTCTACGCGCAGAACTGGCGCGAAGTCCCGCGCTACTATGAATCGATTGATGCGGGCCGCTGGCCGGTGATGCGAGGCATGCGCGTCAGCGGCGAGGACAAACTGCGCCGGTCGCTTATCAATCGCATTCTTTGCCATACGGTAGTCGTCAAGTCGGAAGTCGAGCGCGATTTCGGAATTGAATTCGACGAACATTTCGCGACGGAGCTTGTGCGCCTGCGCGAGTTGGAGCGCGATGGATTGGTTCGACTCGATCAAGGGCGCATCGAGGTGGCGCCGCTCGGCCGCGTGTTTATTCGAAATGTAGCGATGGTCTTCGATGAGTACGTAAACAGACCGGCGCCGGCACTTCAGCGGGTGTTTTCACAGACCCTTTAGCCCAGCAAGGATCTCGGCTGGCGCCGCCGAGACTGATGCTGCAACGATATTCTTTGGCGCCTACCAGGGACTTCCCCGCTCAGGAGACCAGCGATGTCGAAACCATTTCACATCCTCAAACACGAGCACCGAATCATAGAGCAAGGTCTGCGCGCTCTGGACGGAGTTTGTATGAGGCTTGAAGGCGGGAATCCGGTTCCGGCCAGAGCCCTTCTCGATATTCTCGATTTCACAACCACGTTTGCAGATCGCTATCATCACGCGAAAGAGGAGACTGTGCTCTTTCCGGCGCTCGAACGACGCGGCATCTCTCGCGAGGGTGGTCCGCTCGGCGCAATGGAGCACGAGCATCGTATCGAACGCGGGTTGATCGGCGACTTGCGTGAGGCAACCGCTTCATATCGCGAGGGCGATGCTAATGCCGTCAATCGGTTCGTCGAATCGGCCCGAGCGTACGTCCGATTGCTGGTAGGGCACATCGAAAAGGAAGACGGCATCCTGTTCAGGCTCGGCGACGAAATTCTCGACGACGACGACAAGGCGGCCCTGAGCGAGGGCTTCAAGAAATTCGATTCGAACCTGGGTGACGGACCCACCACGCAAGAGTTCGAACGCATCGCTTCCGAGCTCGAGGAAAAGTGGGCGGTGTAGGAGCCACGACCACTATCCCGCCGCGCGGCATCCGCGCCCTGGGAGCGCAGGCATCCTGCCGGCTTGTTTGCGTTTGAGCGATTGAAGCAACCAGATATCCGATCGAAGAGATTTCATGAGTAAACGATCCAGTTTGAAGATACCGAGAGAGCACGGCGCGTGGGCAATGCTTTATGTACCGCTCGTTGTCGGGGCGCTTGTTGCGTTGAGTTTATCTTTCCGGCTATTGCTTCTGACGCTGTCGGTGACTTTGGTTTTTACGGCGCGCGGCGCACTTGTCGCCTTACTGCGTTCTCGGAGTCGAGGTCGAACGGATCAGCACGCGCGGCGGCTCACGTTCGCGTACCTTGGACTTGCAGCGTTGTTAGGGGCGCCTCTGGTATTTCTTTCTCGTCTCTATTGGCTCGTCCCGCTGTCTATGGCCACAGCTATCCTTCTGACGGTGAACGCGCGAAAGGCGGTGCGAGGCGAAGACCGGACCGTCGCCGGTGAAATGGTGGCGATCGCCGGCCTGACACTGACGGCTCCGGCCGCTTATTACGTTTCGGCCGGAGTGTTGAATGCTACGGCGATTTGGCTCTGGATGCTGTGCGCCCTGTACTTCGCCAGCAGCGTGTTCTACGTCAAGCTGCGAGTTAATACGCTCAACGTCCGGAAGGAAGAGGCCAGGCGGCAATCATGGAAGCGGTGTGCTGTTTATCACATTTGTCTCTTCGTAGCGCTCGTAGTGCTTGCGTTGACCGGCAACCTGAGTTTGTTTGCGGTGGCCGCTTTCATGCCGGTTCTGGTTCGCTCATTCTGGTATCTCGCGAAGCCGGTCCGCCAAAACAATCTTCAGCAGGTCGGCTGGCTGGAGATGATCTACTCGATAGTGTTCTTGATCTTCATTACCCTGACGTTTCGGGTTTGACTCCTTCCACAGGGAATCTTCTTTCTAACTCTCGCTGCGTTGCGATCGGAATCGACAGGATTCACAGGATTCACAGGATGTTCTGTTGATCCTGTTAATCGTGTCTATCCCTGTCGAACAGGCCGATGCATGGCGATAGCCGGCTTGCGGGCGCTATCATAGAGACACGATGCCAATAACAATTGGAAAGAAGGTAGAAAGCGACTTTTCGAATCCGCTGGGCTTGCTCAGCGATTGTCACCGGCGAATTGAGCAGTTTCTCGGTGTTCTGATCGAAGTGACCGACCAGGCATGGGGCGCCGAGTTGAGTGACGACCAGCGCAACGGCCTGGAGGTCGCGCTCAAGTATTTTCGCGAAGCAACTCCGAAGCACACGAGCGACGAGGAAGAGTCATTGTTCCCTCGCATGATCGAGTCTTCGGACGAGCGCGCGCGGTCTGCGATTTCCCGGCTTGACGAGCTACACGCCGATCATGAGAAAGCAGATGCGGTACACGCCGAAGTAGAGACGCTCGGCAGTCAATGGCTTTCCGAGGGCGTTGTGTCGAGCGAATCGATCGATCGTCTCAGAGGGCTGCTTGAGCAGCTTCAATCGACATATGAGAAACACATCGCGGTTGAAGACAATGAAATCTTTCCGCTTGCCGGCCAGATACTGAGCGGCGCCGATATCGCAGCGGTTGGGCAAGAGATGGCTGCGCGCCGTGCAACAAAGCTGCGCGCGCTCGAATCGAGAAAGGACGCTGACAACCAGTGACCGTTCGTCTCCCGTCAGGACCGATTCCCATTCTCGCGAAGATAGTAAGCACTTATGTTCGCGCCAGCGAACCATCGCGAACGATGTCTGAGAGAGTGGTGTTATCGCAGATGAAGCGGTAATCGAAAGGAAAAGGCCGCCTTTGCGGCAGCCGTACTTGATCAAATCAAGATGAGCCGTGCAGGACTCGAACCTGCGACCCGCTGGTTAAAAGCCAGCTGCTCTACCACCTGAGCTAACGGCCCGTACTGCTCTCTCACTGCTCGACAATTACTCAACCTCAAGCCTCTGGATGTTATCCGACTCCAATTTCGCGCGTCAACCTAAGCTCCTTTGTTCAGAGTTCAAGCTTTAGCTTGCCCTTTTTCGATGCACAAGCTTAAGAGCAAGCTAAAGCTTGAACTCTGAACTTCAAACTGCCCAGTACTGACAGCTCGCCGCTATTGACAAACAAAACCGATTTCAATATAAGCTAGCCGCACAAGGCGGAAGGTTCGCAGCAGTTCGCAACGAAGAGATCAATTTGTAGTTTTTCTGAAGGCTCGATGTGCCAGGCAGCTCTTAGCTGCTTTTATTTTAACGTCTTATTGAACACGTGTGCAGGAAGGGGCTGTGGTCTCAATCAAGGACATAGCGCGAGTTGCCAAGGTGTCGCATTCAACCGTCTCGCGGGCGCTTCATAACAGCCCGCTGGTGAATCCCGAAACCGCGGGCCGCATTCAACAGATCGCGCGGGAAAAAGGCTACAGACCCAGCGCCGTTGCCCGAAGCCTTGTCACCCGAAGGACAAAAACTATTGGAGTCGTTGTTACAAGAATTGCCGACCCGTTCATCGCCGAAGTCGTCGGCGGAATCGAGGAGGTCGCCAATGATCACGGATACTCGGTCTTTCTTGCTAACTCCAATGCCAATCCCGACCGCGAAGTAAAAGTCGTGCATTCGTTCCACGAAAGACGCGTGGATGGAATCCTGGTTACCGCGTCGCGAGTCGGCGCTCTGTATATGTCGCTGCTCGATGAGATGCGAGTTCCGACAGTGCTGATCAACAATCAACACCCCGGAGAATTCGTGCATTCGGTGATGATCGATAATCCGGCGGCGAGCCGTCAGGCTACCGAGCATCTGATAGGACTCGGACACAGGCGCATCGCCTACATCGGAGATCAATTTGGTTTTCAGTCGGACACCGAGAGGTTCGCCGGTTATCGCAGAGCGCTTGAAGTGGCTGACGTACCGTTCCTGCCTGAGTTGACGGCTCACGGAGACGGCAAAGCCGAAGGCGGGTTGCTTGCAATGGAAAAGCTCCTGGCTTTGCCCGAACCGCCAACCGCAGTCTTTTGCTATAACGACATGTCGGCGCTCGGCGCTCTCCGCGCAATCCATGCGCATAAGTTAAGAGTGCCCGAGGATGTTTCGGTTGTAGGCTTCGACGATTTGTTTATTGCGTCCTACACGAGCCCCACGCTTACAACCATCAGTCAACCGATGAGGCAGATGGGGCGGATGGCAATGGATATCCTGATCAAGCTCTTCTCCGGGTTGAGCTCCAAAACAAACATAAAAGTCCAGGGGCACTTGATCGAGCGGGAGTCCACGGCGCCGCCCGGACAAGGTCACCAAGCCCAAGTTCAATAAGTTCAGTAAGCGAGACGGCAATGCAAGATAGAGAGTTACTGATTCCAAAAAAGGTTCTGCGCGGCGGGTCGGGGGATACGATGCACGTGACTCCCGCATCCTCAGGGTTTGAGTACTTGAGCTTGCGCGCGCGTCGCCTGGTGAAAGGCGACAGTTTCTCGGATGAAACGGGCAACACTGAAATGGGAATGGTGGTGCTCGGCGGCCGTTGCTCCGTCGAATCAACCGCCGGATCGTGGCAAGGCTTCGGCGAACGTGCACACGTGTTCAACGGAATGCCGTACGCGCTTTATCTGCCGATCGAAACGTCCTTCACCGTGCGGGCCGAGTCTGACTGTGATCTTGCTTTCTGTTATTGCCGCGCCGAATCGAAGTTTCCTGCTCGCCTGGTCACGCCGGATGACATTGAAGTCGAGGTGCGAGGCGGCGCGAATGCCACGCGACAGATCAATCACATATTGAAGCCGGAATTCCCCGCCGATCGATTGCTGATAGTCGAGGTCTATACGCCCGGCGGGAACTGGTCGAGTTATCCACCTCACAAACACGACGTGCACAACCCGCCTGGCGAAGTTGATCTCGAGGAACTTTACTACTACAGAGTCAGCCATCCGGATGGCTACGCCATACAGAAGGTTTACACGCCCGATCGGAGAATCGACGCCACGCTCACCGTGCGAGACGGAGAGCTCGTGCTGATTCCTGAAGGCTATCACCCGGTGGTGGCGGCGCACGGCTATGACGTTTATTACCTGAACGCGCTTGCGGGGAGCGCCAGATCGATGGCGGCCACGGACGATCCGGCTTATGCGTGGGTGCGTGAAACGTGGAAAGAAACGGATCCGCGCGTGCCGGTGGTTACTCGCGACATGACCCGCGACGTGGGCCAAAGATGAGTGACAGAAGTTACGACATTTTGGCGATGGGCCGGAGCTCGATCGATCTCTATGCAAACGAGATCGGCGCGCCCTTCGTCGAAATCAAGAGCTTCGCCGCTTATGTCGGCGGGTGCCCAACCAACATCAGCGTCGGCGCTCGGCGATTGGGGTTGCGTTCCGCGCTGCTGACGGCGGTCGGTGAAGATCCAGTAGGTGATTTTGTGCTCAATTTTCTCGAGAAAGAAGGAGTGGTCACGAGCTTTATTCCGCGCAAGCCGGGACGGCGAACCAGCGCGGTGATACTGGGAATAGAGCCGCCGGACAAGTTTCCACTGGTGTACTACCGCGACAACTGCGCTGATATCGAACTCACGGTCGACGACGTGCTGGCCTCGCCGGTAGCCAAGAGCCGCGCAGTGCTGATCTCCGGCACCGGGCTAAGCCGGGAGCCTTCACGAAGCGCGACACTCTTTGCTGCCGAGCAAGCGAAGGCCAACAGAGCCACGGTGTTTTTGGATCTGGATTTTCGCCCGGACCAGTGGCACGACGCCCGCGCATATGGCCTGACGATTCGCGCGGCGATGCGGCTGGTGGACGTGGTCATCGGGACCGCCGACGAAGTGAAGGCTGCGGCTCTTGAAGCAGAGTCGAATGTTTCTGTTGAACACTCGCAAGTCTCCGGCGCGCGAGTGAGCGGCGATGTAATGAAAGCCATAGAAGCAGTGCTTGCGGCGGGCCCTTCGACGCTGGTGATGAAGCGCGGCGGCGAAGCGACGACGGTTTACTTGCGCAATGGCGATGTGATCGAAGCCGCTCCGTTTCCGGTGGAAGTCTGTAACGTGCTGGGAGCGGGCGACGCTTTTGCAAGCGGGTTGATCTACGGTTACTTGAAAGGCTGGGACTGGCATCGCGCGGCGAGGATGGGCAATGCGTGCGGCGCCATCGTAGTCACGCGTCACGGCTGCGCGAACTTCATGCCTTTCGAACAGGAAGCACTTTCCTTTATCGAGCAGCGAGGAGGGTTTTAGTTGGCCTTTCGAGCAGATGATTTTGTTTCAGCGGCGTCGTTGGCGCGACTGACGGACATCCGTGTGCAGGACCCCGATTACGTTTTACGAGCGGCAAAGTCGCGCAGCCGCCGTACGTCGTTGACCGTTGACGGCAAGCTCAACATCCTGGCCGCCGATCACCCTGCCCGTCGCGTGACCGGTGTTGGCGGCGATCCGCTGGGGATGGTCAATCGTCACGATTACCTCGCTCGCATAGTGCGCGTGCTGATGGGCGACGCCGTAGACGGCGTGATGGCGACGATGGACATCATCGAGGATTTGCTGGTCCTCGATGACCTGGCGGGACGCGACGGCTTTCTTAAGGAAAAGCTCTTGATCGCGAGCCTGAATCGCGGTGGACTTGCCGGCAGCAGTTGGGAGATGAACGACCCGATGACCGGCGCTTCTCCGGCGGGGTGCGCGGCATGGAAGCTGGACGGCGCGAAGATATTGATGCGCATCTGCGACGACGAACCGGACTCGCTCAAGACAATGGTCGCGAGCGCGGCGGCGATCAATGAACTCAATGCGCTTCATTTGCCGACTTTTCTCGAACCATTGCCGGTTGTCAAAAGCGAGAAGGGATACAAAGTAATCAAGACCGCCGAGGCTTTGGCGAAGATCGTAGGCGTCGCGTCGGCGCTGGGCGACAGCAGCCATTATTTGTGGCTCAAGCTACCTTACTGCGAGAGCTACGAAGTCGTCGCGCGGTCGACTACATTGCCGATCCTGTTGCTCGGCGGCGAATCCGTCGGCGACCCGACAGCGTTCCTGCGCGAGGTCGCCGCGGGAATGTCCGCGGGTTCAAACGTGCGCGGCGCGCTCGTCGGACGCAACGTGCTTTATCCGGGCGACGACGATCCTCTCGCGGTAGCCGAAGCGGTCGGCGGAATAGTTCACAAGGGTTGGAGCGTCGAACAGGCGGTCGAATCAAAGGCCCGCGGGAGGATGGCGTGAAGACGCGGCGATTAACAACGGCGCAGGCGCTCATTAGCTTCCTCGCCGAACAGTATGTCGAGCGCGACGGGCGCGAGACCATGTTTTTCGCGGGCGTCTGGGGAATCTTTGGCCACGGAAATATCGCCGGCATAGGCCAGGCGCTGCAGCAACAATCAGCGCTGCAGCAACAATCAGCGCTTCGCTACTATCTCGCTCGAAACGAACAGGCGATGGTTCATACTTCAACCGCCTTCGCGAAGATGAGCAACCGGATGCGCGCGTTCGCGTGCACGTCATCAATCGGGCCGGGCGCTACGAATATGATCACCGGCGCGGCCACTGCGACGATCAATCGGATTCCAGTGCTATTGCTTCCGGGCGATATTTTTGCGCGGCGAAATGTGGCGCCAGTGCTTCAACAACTCGAATCCGAACATACGCAGGACCTCTCGGTCAACGACTGCTTCAAGCCGGTTTCACGCTTCTGGGATCGGATCAATCGGCCCGATCAGCTTCCATATTCATTGATGGAAGCGATGCGCGTTCTGACATCTCCCGCTGAGACAGGTGCGGTGACGTTGGCGCTGCCTCAGGACGTCCAGGCCGAAGCGTGTAACTTTCCCGAAGGCTTATTTGAGAAACGTGTATGGCACGTCGCCCGTCCGTTAGCCGATCGAGCCTTGCTTCAAAAGGCGGTGCAGTTGATTCGCGCGGCTAAGACTCCGCTGATCATCGCCGGCGGAGGAGTTCTCTACAGCGAAGCCTCCGCGGCACTCGCGCGTTTCGCCGAGCGAACCGGTATTCCGGTCGCCGAGACGCAAGCGGGCAAGGGGTCGCTCGGGTTCGACCACCCGCAGAACATGGATGCCATCGGCGTCACCGGGACTCCGGGCGCAAACATACTCGCTCGCGAAGCCGATCTTGTGATTGCGATCGGCACACGGTTGAGCGACTTCACTACGGCTTCGAAGACCGCATTTCAGAACCCGGATGTTCGCTTCATAAACATCAACGTCGCGGCAGTGGATGCTTATAAGCATGCAGCGCTCCCGCTTATTGCGGACGCCCGAGTTACGCTGGAGGAGTTGAACGCGGGCCACGAAGGCTATCGAGTGAGCGACGACTACGCGGCGCGCATCGCCGGCTTGAAGCGGCAATGGGATTCGGAGGTCGAGAGCTTGTTCGCGCTTCGTCACGGACCGCCGATCAGTCAGGGTGAGGTAATCGGCATTGTCAACAACTTCTCGGGGCCTGAAGACGTAGTCGTCTGCGCAGCCGGGAGCTTGCCGGGCGATCTTCACAAGTTGTGGCGCGCGCGCGACACAAAAGCCTATCACGTCGAGTACGGCTACTCGTGCATGGGCTACGAAGTCGCCGGCGGACTCGGCGTAAAGATGGCGGATCCGGCTCGCGAGGTCTACGTGATGGTCGGTGATGGATCATACCTGATGATGTCCTCGGAGATCGTTACGTCGATTCAGGAAGGCTACAAGCTGACTCTTATCGTTCTCGACAATCACGGCTTTTCGAGCATCGGCGGGCTGTCGCAGTCGATCGGATCAGGCGGTTTCGGCACCGACTACCGTTTTCGCGATCGAGAAACAGGGCAACTGGACGGCGAGTATGTGAAAGTAGACTTTGCGGCGAATGCTCAAAGCATGGGCGCGCATGCCATTCGAGCCGTGACTCGCGACGACCTGAAAAACGCGCTCGAAGAAGCCCGGCTTACGGATCGCACCACGGTTATCGTCGTGGAAGTCGATAAGGAAATGCGAGTGCCGGGTTACGAGTCCTGGTGGGATGTGCCTGTAGCGGAAGTCTCAGAAGCTGACAGCGTGAGGTCTGCTCGCGAGAAGTACGATGAGGCTTTAAAGAAGGAGCGATTCTTTGCATAGCCTGGGAGCGCAGGCATCCTGCCTGCATCTTTCTTGCAGAACGCACGCTGGGCAGGCAGGATGCCGGCGCTCCCAGGCCGGTCTCTAAAACAGGAGTAAGAAGTTATGACAACAAACGGACAATTGCAGAACTACATCGACGGCGAATGGCGGAGCTCGAGCGCGACCGAGTATTTGAAGGTGGTCAACCCGGCTACCGCCGAGACGATCACGGAAGTGCCGTTGGGCGGGAAGGACGACGTGGACGCCGCGGTGGAAGCCGCTGCGGCTGCGTTTCCCGGATGGCGCAGGACGCCGCCCGAGGAGCGCATACAGTTCCTCTTCAAGCTAAAGCAGTCGATGGAAGATCACTTCGACGAAATAGGCCGGCTGATAACGATGGAAAACGGCAAGACGCTCACCGAAGCGAAGGCCGAAGTTCGCCGCGCAATCGAGAACGTGGAAGTTGCGACCGGCATTACCACGCTGATGCAGGGTTACAACCTTGAAGACGTTGCTCACGGGATTGATGAAATAATGATCCGCCAGCCTCTCGGCGTGGTCGCGGCCATTTGCCCGTTCAATTTTCCGGTGATGGTTCCCTTCTGGTTCCTGCCTTACGCGATCGCATGCGGAAACACATTTATCCTCAAGCCATCGGAGAGGGTGCCCGTCTCGATGCATCGGCTGCTCGAGTTGATTGATGAAACCGGTTTGCCAAAAGGAGTGATCAACCTGGTCAACGGCGGCAAGGACGCGGTCGATGCGTTGCTCGATCATCCGCAGGTTCGCGCTATCAGTTTCGTCGGCTCAACACCGACGGCCCGGTATGTCTATGGCCGCGGGTCGACGAACGGAAAACGGGTGCAGGCTCAGGGCGGCGCCAAAAACAACGTGGTCATTCTGCCGGATGCAGACATGGAAATGACCGCTCAGATAATCAACGACAGCGCGTTCGGGTGCGCGGGCCAACGCTGTCTGGCGGTATCGACCGCGATAACGGTTGGAGAAGCCCGGCATACTTTCACCGAAGCAATTGCCGACGTCGCCCGCTCGATCAACGTGAATTATGGTCTCGAAGAAGGGGCGCAGATGGGCCCGGTCATTACCGGAGAGAGCAAGACTCGCATTGAAGGGCTGATCAAAAAAGGCGCGGACGGTGGAGCGACGCTGCTGCTCGATGGAAGAAGCGCGAAGATTTCCAGATACGAGAGCGGCAATTTCGTGAACCCGACGATTCTGGACAATGTGCTTCCGGGAAGTGAGATCTCCAATACGGAAATTTTTGGGCCGGTGCTGAGCGTCACACACGCGCAGACGGTCGAGGACGCCCTGCGGCTCATCGATGAGAGCCCGTATGGCAACGCTGCTTCAATTTTCACCACGAGCGGAGCGGCGGCGCGCAAGTTCCGCTACGAGGCTTCGGCGGGGAACATTGGAATCAATATCGGTGTGGCGGCGCCGATGGCTTATTTCCCATTCAGCGGTTGGAAGGACAGTTTCTTTGGGGTGGTTCACAGTCAGGGCCGCGACGGCATTGAGTTTTATACCGAAAAGAAAGTCGTCATCGAGCGGTGGCCGAAGGAGTGGTCGCGCAAGTTTTGAATGAGTAGCTCCAGTATGCGGCTTTGTCTGCGAGCCACTTTGTTGTCGTTTGTTTAGTACGGATTTAACTCGTCTTTAACGTTGGGCATGTAGAATGCCCGCTGCGCGAAACGCCAGTCTACAAGGAGAGGAGAGAAATGATGAGGAAACCTTCACTAAGCATTGCATGCGTGTTGCTTCTTTGTGTGAGCCTGTGCGTTCAAGGGTTCGCCCAGGTGAATACCGCCAGTTTAACTGGTCTGGTCGGTGACCCGACGGGCGCCGCCGTAGCGGGCGCCGCGGTCACCGCAAAGAATCGAGCGACGAATGTCGATACCTCCGCCACAACCGATTCTTCGGGCTATTACACTTTTCCAAGCCTGCCGGTTGGTATCTACACCCTGACGGTTGAGATCCAGGGCTTCAAGAAAACCGTTCGGGAAAATGTCGCGCTTGAAGTTGGACAGAAGGCGCGAATTGATTTCGCTCTTTCGGTGGGAGCGATAGGCGAGACCGCAACGATCACCGCCGGCGCGCCGATCCTCACAACCCAGGAAGCGACGACGGGCGGCGTGATCGAGAACAAGCTGGTGACGGATTTACCGCTGAGCGCTCGAAACTGGGACGACTTGATCGCCCTGGTCCCCGGCGTGCAGGCCGATCGATACACCGAAGAAGGCGGCGGCACCGCGAACGGCCGCACCGGCGGAGCCAACGTTCACGGCATACGTTCGCTGCAAAATAACTTCGTGCTCGATGGCGTCGACAACAACTCCATTTCAGAAAACGTTCAGGAGTTGACGACGCAGGTTGTGCGGCCTTCGGTTGACTCGATCCAGGAGTTCAAGGTCAGCACCAATCCGTATTCGGCGGAGAACGGACGGAGTCCCGGCTCGCTGGTAAGCGTCACCACAAAGAGCGGCGGCAACTCATTCCACGGCACCGCGTACGAGTTCCTGCGCAATCGGATCTTCGACGCCAATAACTTCTTCAACAATCGAGCCGGGGTCAAGAAACCCCAGAACATTCAAAATCAATTTGGCGCCAACCTTGGCGGCCGCCTTCTCAAGGACCGGCTGTTCTTTTTCTTCAACTATGAAGGAACTCGAATTCGCAAGGGAGTCACTCGTCTCGGCAACGTGCCGACACCCAACGAACGCATCGGCGACTTCTCTCCGGCGGCGGCGGCAGCCAACCGCGTAACATACGCTACGCTATTCGATCGAGTGGGCGATTGCCGCGCGAAAGTGCCTTCGGCGTTCAATGCGGACGGGTCGTTCAAGAACAACCAGATCCCGGCGGCGTGTATCGATCCGCTGGCTGCCAAGATCATGGGTTTGTTGCCCGGACCGAACATCGTTCCCGGGTCGGGTGCGCTGAATCAACTGAATTTTATCCGCGCGCCCGGGATCATCGACGACAATGACAGCTATACGACACGTGTCGATTGGCAGTTAAGCTCCAGTGACAGCATCTTCGTGCGATACACCAACGGCAGCCGCTTTCGATATCTGCCAGGCATTTTCGGCGGAGTCCTGGACGGGACCAGCTCTTCGGCAAACGGGCGGTTGTTCATGAAGGGCCAATCGGCTGCAATCGGTTGGAACAAGGTCCTGAGCGTTCGGATCGTCAACGAATTTCGGCTCGGCTGGGGCCGCAACAACTCCTTCGCTGCTCAGGACCCGATCGGGCTGAACACGCTCGCGGAGTTTGGCTTCAAGGGCGTGGCGGATCTTCCCGGCGAGAGCGGCGGAATCTCCGGCATTGATACTTCCGCGCGTGGCGGGACGCAAACAATCGGAGGTCAATCCGGATTCAGCCGAATCGGGTCGCCCGACTTCTTACCCAAGTTCCAAAAGACCAATCAGTTTCAATGGACCGATACGGTCAGCCTTACTCTTGGCGCGCATCAGTTCAAGGTCGGAGCGGAGGTGCGGGCGCCGATGCGAAATGTCTATATGGATATTCCCGCGGTGCGCGGACAGATGACCTTCGACGGGAATCGCACCAACATCGGTCTTGGCGACTTTCTGCTCGGCTATCCCCAACAGCAACAGCTCACCAATCTGGCCATCGTCGATCAGCGCCTGAAGATGTTCTCCGGCTTTTTCCAGGACGACTGGAAGGTTACGCCGAAGCTTACGGCGAATCTCGGCCTGCGATACGACTACGCTACGTGGCCGATGGAGGGACGGGATCGAATGACGAACCTCGATCCAACCACCGGCCTGAAGTTCACGCCGGAGAATTCGTCTTTCGGCCGGGGTCTGGTCGCGCCCGACAAAAACAACTTCGCGCCGCGCATCGGGCTTGCGTATCAGCTCACACCGAAGACCGTAATCCGGGCGGGGTATGGAAGGTTCTTTATGACCTTCGAGCGCGCGGGCAGCGAGGATCAGTTGGCGCTCAATCTTCCTTTTCTGGTCAACAACCTGGTGGTCGCATCCAGCAGCAGCACGACCGCCAACAACGCTCGCCTGGCGAGTGGATTTAATTTGTCTCTCGACCCGACTGCGATTCTGAGCGATGTAACCAAGGTTCGCGGAGTCCGTCTTCGCGCGATCAATCCGGATTCAGTCGATGGGAGCGTCGATCAGTGGAACTTTGGCATTCAGCGTGAACTGGGTTCGAGTGTGGTCGTCACCCTGGATTACGTCGGGACCAAGGGCACGCATCTCTCGACTCTGCGCAATCTGAATCAGCCGTTCTTCAATGCAAACGGGACCGTGAAGAACGCGTTGGTAGGAACGACGTTTACTCCGATTGTGCCCTATCCTGACCTGGGCCCGATCGAGTACCGCGAGAACAACGCCAACTCGATGTATCACGGAATGGAAGCGTCGGTTGAAAAGCGCTTCAGCCGAGGCTTGTCGTTTAGAACGTCGTACACGTTTTCGAAGTCGATCGATGAGGCGATGGAACATCTGGCTGCCGGGACCACGGGGAGCTTCACGCAGAATCCGTTCAACATTCTGGGCGAGCGGAGAGGCCTGAGCGACTTCGACGTAAGGCATCGTTTTGTCGCGAGCTATCTCTACGAGCTGCCGTTCGGCCACGGTCGCGAGTACCTGAACAACGGCCCGCTTTCCTACATTGTGGGCGGCTGGCGAATCAGCGGGCTCGCTAACCTTCGTTCCGGCCGGCCGTTTACAATCAAAGCCGGCTCCAACAACGGGGTCATCGGCGGGCCTCGCGGCGGCGGGCTCGTCAGCGCCTTCGCCGACTGCATCAAGAACGGCGATCTGTCCGACAGCACGACTCAGAGCATCGACAAGTGGTTTGACAACGTACCGGGTTCGTCCTACTCCGCTCCTACCGCGCCCAATCCAACAAAGAACAATGCGGTCGAGGCGCGGCTCGGAAACTGCGGGCGCAACACGCTGCGTGGTCCAGACTACATCAACTTCGATATGGGGGTGGCCCGGAGCTTCGATTACTTTGGCGAGGGCCGTCGTCTCGAGTTTCGTTGGGAGATGTTCAACATGTTCAACACGCCGCAGTTTGGGCTTCCCCAAAACGACATAACCAACGGTTCTGCCGGCCGCATCTCCACTCTGGCAGGCGATCCTCGTGTAATGCAGTTCGCATTGAAGTTTGTCTTCTGATAGCCCTGGAGCAAGGCGCAGCGGGAGTCCAGGTTGCGTCTTGCCCTCACTTTCTTAGATCCGAATTAACCGCTGATTGCCGCCGCCTGCCGGGCCGCTGATTATCGCTGATCTGCGGAAATCGGCGTTGCGTCAGCCAGCGAAGATCAGCGGTTAATTGCTGCTCGACTTGCCGGACACGTAACCATGAAACTGCCTCTCTTCTCACTCAATGTGTTTCTTGCAGTCCTGACGTTGGCGGTATTCTTCCAGGACATATCCGGGCAGACGCTGAGTGAGAAGCCGTTCGAGATAAAAACCGAGGCGGAAGTTTTGCTCGATCTGACGGCCTCGGCGCCTGGTACTTCGTGGGCGGCCGCCGGAAGCGAGGCCGCGGCCGCAAGCATATTCGTCGATGGCCGGTACAACCAGGATGTCTTTCTGTTTGCCGGGGCGCGGCCGTTTACTTACCGCGTGATACTCGGACGGTTTCCGGCCGGGGAACATCGGCTGAGAGCCGAGTTCAATCGAAAACGGTCGGCCGCGAAAGCGACCAGAATCGATATTCAAGACGCAAAGATTTCCTTTGTCGATCGAACGTCTCCCGACTATGAGGCTCTTTCGCTGGCGCCGATTCTCTATGCCCGCCCAAATACGATTGGCCGATTCAGTGACATTCCTCTCCTGATGTGGTGCGAGACCGAACGCGCTGTAGCGCTAACCACTTTTCGCTACAGCGTGATCTTCACCAATGAAGACGGGGGCACCCAGACCAGCGCGTTGATGGCTCGCTGGGGGCGCACCACCGATATCGAATGGATCTACGAAGTGCAGATCGATGCGGAGGGAAAAACGCGATCCTCGACGTTCCAGGGCGTCGAACACAAGACGCAGAATTTCAAAGGCAATTCAGAGAACGGTCATCCTGCAATCTACGTGGTCTCAGACAACAACAACGTCTCGGATCACGGGGAGTCGGAAATGCGGTTTGCGCTGCGGCCAATCCCGTTTGATCTAAGTCGCAGCTCAAGGGAAGAAATCATGGATCGGCATCCGTGGATCTATCCGGTGATGGCGGCCGAGCTGCAGCGAGAAGGCAAGATCTCAGAGACGAGCCGAGGCGGCAATCAGATGGCCGACCCCCGACATTATCTTTACCTCGACGCATCGTCGGAAGTGAACGGCACGGCGCTGAGCTTTGCGGTCAAGCTCAAGGGAAACCCGAAATGGTACGAGTCTGATCTCGGTATTAACTATTACCGAATAGATCGCAGCGGCTACTTTCGAACCACGGTGCGTCTGCCCGCCGAAAGCACGCTCGATCAAGTGGAGAAGATCACAGTTCGGTGCGACGTGGCCGGCAATCCCAGGGGCGGCGAAGAGATCAACAAGCTCGCGGACGCCGGCTGCAGTTTGAACACGTTCAACAAGGCTTTCATGCTGAATGCCAACTTCGAACCGGGGTCTTCGCTTCCGGTTCATATCAAACCAGTCAGGCTGCGCTTTGGTGAAGCAATCGAATTGTACGACCGCACACGCACCAATAATCAACCGGCTGTTCGCCGAGCGGCGCGGCACTAGCGATTAGGGGCGCTCCTGTAGGGTCGGTCCTCCGTGGCCGCCCCTTAGTGGAGAAGCGCTTCGCGAAGGAGGGGCGGCCACGGAGGACCGACCCTACAGGAGCGCCCTTACACAAGTCACTAGCGGAGATAGCGGAGATAAAGATGAGTGAAGCCATGCAGGCGATAGTTTTTCATGGGCCCGGTCACTGGGCTTTGGAGGAGTTTCAGCGACCCAGCGTTCAAGCCGCCGATGACGTGCTGTTGCGTGTCGATCGCGCGAGCATCTGCGGCACTGATATTCACATCCTCGCCGATCCGCCCGGTCACCCGGCGACCCCCGGAAGCATCCTGGGACATGAATACGTAGCGACGGTCACAGACGTTGGAGACAGCGTGATCAACGTCAAGCCGGGCGACCGCGTGGTGATCGACCCCAACATCACCTGCGGACTCTGTGAGTATTGCCGGATGGGAATGACGAATGTCTGCGAAAACATGACGTCGCTGGGAATATTCCGACACGGCGGGCTCGCGGAGTTCAATCTCGCGCCCGCAAAAGCGCTGCACAAAATCAGCAGCGATGTTCCGGCCGAACGCGCTTGTCTAGCCGAACCGCTGGCGTGTGTATGGCACGCGTTTGAAAAGACCAGTTTTTTACCCGGCGAAAGCGTCGCGATTCTCGGGGCCGGTCCGATAGGACTGCTGTTCCTAATGCTCTTCAAGAGCGCGGGAGCCGGAAAGGTCTTCGTGATCGAGCCTACCGAATTTCGCCGCCAGACGGCACAACGTCTGGGCGCGGATGCCGTAATGAACCCAAAGACCGAAAACGCCGCTGCTGAAGTGAAAGCCCTCACTCGAATAGGCGTCGATGTTGCGGTCGATGCGGCCGGGAGTCTGCTTCCGGAAGCTCTTGAAATGGTCCGGCGAGGCGGTCGCGTCATTCTCTTCGGAGTCAATCAGCACGCCGAGCGCAGCCTGAACCAGTACGCCATCACGCGCTACGAAGCGTCGATCTTAGGCTCCTACATTCAGCGAACCGCCTTTCCAAAAGTTGTTCGAATTCTGGAAGCGGGTTTGTTGCCGGTCGAAAAGTTGATCACTCATCGATTGAGACTTAACCAGGTTGGCGAGGCGCTGGAGGCTATGCGGGCCGGCGAGGCAATCAAGGCGGTAGTACAACCATAAACACATTTTCCAGTTCTTCCTCAGCGTCCTCGGCGTCCTCTGCGGTTGGATCCCCAGCACTGATTAGGAAAACCGCAGAGGACGCGAGGACGCTGAGGAAAATGGAAATCCCCTTTCCCGGAGGACCCAACAGTTGTCGACGTCATCGCGTGAACCACTCCTCAGAATGGAGAACATCACCAAGAGGTTCAGCGGTGTCACCGTGCTTGGAGATGTGTGCTTCGATGTGCGCCCCGGCGAGGTGCACGCACTCATCGGCGAAAACGGCGCAGGCAAGTCCACGCTCATGAAGATCGTCACCGGTCTTTATGAAGCGGACAGCGGCAAGGTGTTTTGGAAGGGCAGCCCGGTCGAGATCAAAACGCCGCACCAGGCTCACGTTCTCGGGATCAACATCGTTCATCAGGAGCTGATCCTCGTTCCTCAATTGAGCATCGGCGAAAATATCTTTCTCGGGCGTCACCCGGTCGGCGGTGGATTATCGCGGTGGGTACGCTGGGGTGACATTAATAACCAGGCGAAAAGCTTGCTCGAAGGATTGGGCCATCCCCTCGATCCGACGCGCACGGTGGCCGAGCTGAGCATAGCCGAGCAGCAACTGGTCGAGATCGCGCGGGCGCTCGCGTTCAGCGCCGAGCTCATAATCATGGATGAGCCGACGTCGCCGCTCTCGGAACACGAAACGACCCGGCTCTTTCGAACCATTTCGCAATTGAAAGCTCGCGGCGTCAGCATCGTCTACATTTCTCACCGGCTGAAAGAGATTCATCAGGTCGCCGATCGGGTTACTGTCCTTCGCGACGGCCGTCATATTGCGACCAAACCGATCGCCGAGACCACTACTGACAACCTTGTGCGGTACATGGTCGGCCGCGAAATCAGCGAACAGTTTTCCGACAAGTCCCCACACGTCAATGGCGAAGAGGCGTTGCGCGTCGAGGGATTGACCGCCCGAGGAAAGTTCAGCGATATCAGCTTCAGTGTTCGTCGCGGCGAGATTGTCGGTCTTGCGGGGCTCGTCGGGGCAGGACGAACCGAACTGGTGGAGACACTGTTCGGCGCCGGCGAAGTCGAGTCGGGCAAGGTTTATCTGGATGGCCAGCCGGTTGCGATCAAGACGCCGATCGACGCGGTGCGACACAGGCTTGCGTTGGTGGCCGACGATCGAAAAGCAAAAGGACTCGTGCTCGGTGGGAGTATCAGGTTCAACGTCGCGCTTGCCGCTCCAAAGAAGTTTGCGCGCTATGGGGTGTTTCTGAATTCCGCTCGAGAAAGAGAAGTGGCCAATCGTCTCGCGCGCGAGTTGCACCTCAAGACGCCAAGCGTCGAACAGCAAGTGATGTATCTGAGCGGCGGCGGTCAGCAGAAAGTCGTGCTGGCTAAATGGCTGTCGGCTGACTCGAAGGTCTTCATCCTCGACGAGCCGACTCGTGGAATAGACGTGGGCTCGAAGGCTGAGATTTATGACCTGATTCGGCGGCTGGCCGAACGCGGGGTCGCGGTTCTTGTGGTTTCATCCGAGCTCGAAGAGATTCTGAATCTCGCGGATCGAATACTGGTGATGCATCGCGGGCGAATCGCAGGTGAGCTTGCACGCGAGGACGCGACCGACGAATCGATTATGCAGCTTGCGACCGGAGGTGATGTCCACTGAACCCGAACGACACCACCGCAGCCGTTGGCGAGGAACGCGCGCCTATGGCAACTTCCGGCGCGCCGCCGAGTGCGCCTTCCGATTTGCCGTCGGATTCGCAAAGATGGCGTCGCGCGGGCAGCAGTATGATGCGGCGATTTGGGCCGCTGCTGGGGCTGCTCGTAACTTCCGCCATCCTTAGTTTCCTATCGCCATATTTTCTGACCTTCGACAATCTCATAAACGTCTTTCGCCAATCATCGATCAACGCGCTTCTCGCGCTTGGGCAGTTGCTTGTAATCATCACCGCAGGCATCGACCTGTCGGTAGGCTCGATCCTGGGATTGTCGTGCGTGCTGGTGGCGATGATGCTCAAGGCAGGCGTGCCGTGGCCTCTCTGTATTTTGGCGGGGGCCTGTGTAGGAACGGTGCTGGGGATGATGAATGGGCTGCTGCTGACAAAGCTGCGGCTGCCGCATCCGTTTATTCCTACGTTGGGAATGATGAACGTAGCGCGAGGTCTGGCCTTTGTTATCTCCGGCGGCTTCCCGATATCGGAGTTGCCCCAGGGATTTCGCTTTTGGGGAGCGGGTACGATTGCTTACATTCCGGTGCCGGTGATTCTGGTCGTCGCGATTTATGCCCTGTTTCATGTGTTCCTGACTCGGACTACGTTTGGACGCGACGTGTACGCAATCGGAGGCAACAAGCAGGCGGCGATGTTTTCGGGTATACCGGTGGACCGCCGGTTGACGATGGTCTATGCGATGAGCGGCGGACTGGCTGCTCTCGGGGCAATCGTGCTTGCGGGCCGCTTGAATTCCGGGTTTCCGCTTGCGGGCGATGGCGCGGAACTTGATGCAATCGCCGCGGTGATCATCGGAGGAGCGAGCTTCTTTGGCGGCGTGGGAACAGTATGGGGAACACTGATCGGCGCGCTCATCATGGGAGTCTTGCGAAACGGATTGACTCTGCTGAATGTCTCGCCGAACTGGCAAAAAGTGGTGATTGGTGTAGTCATCGTCGCAGCGGTCTGGATAGATGTGCTGCGCCAGCGCACGTCGACCAAACGCAAGCTGGCGAGAAAATGACGGCAAAAAATGACCGCAAAAATGACGGAGGGAAAATGCGCAATAAGCTATCGGTTATATGCGTGCTGATGTTCGCCGCGGTGCTGGTTCTTTCAGCGGGCGGGTGCAATCGATCGGCTCCGCTCAAGCACCGAATCGTGATCGTGACAAAAGCGCTGGACAGCGAGTTTTGGCAGACGCTCAAGAGCGGCGCGGAGGAAGCGGCGCGCCAACATCCGGACGTCGAGTTGTCGGTGCTCGCTCCGGAGCGGGAGATCAATATCGACCAGCAGGTTTCAATCCTCGAAGATCAGATTCTGAAAAAGGTCTCGGCTCTTGCGGTTGTGCCGGGAGGCATTGCCGAAGTGACCCCGGTGCTCGACAAGGCGAAGGCGGCGGGCATTCCCGTTCTGATTGTCGACAACGATACTCCGTGGCCCGGTAAGCTGTGCTACATCGGGACGGACAACCGCGTAGGCGGGAAGCTTGCGGGCGATTACCTGGTGAAGATTCTCGCGGGCCACGGAAAAGTCGCGATCATACGCGGCGTGCTTGGAGTGGTGTCACACGACGACCGCGTCGCCGGCTTTCAGGACGCCATCGCGCAGGCGCCGGGAATCCAGCTCGTCACGATACAGCCCGCCAACAGCGAACGCGCTTTGGGTCTTACGGTGATGGAAAACCTCCTCACTTCACATCCGGATTTGAACGCGGTGTTCGCGACGAACGATCAAATGGCGCTTGGCGCGATGGAGGGAGTTGCGGCGCAGCACTTGAGCGGAAAGATCTTCGTCGTTGGCTTCGACGCGGGCAAGGAAGCTGTACGAGCGGTTAAGTCCGGAACGGTCAGCGCGGTGATCGCTCAGTATCCCGCGAACATGGGCAAGCAGGCCGTTGAAGCAGCGATAATGGCCATTCAGGGTCAACCGGTGCCGAAAGTGATCGACACCGGCACGGCACTGGTGACCAAAGAAAATGCCGACGAGTTCTTGAAGTGAATCTTTACGAGCCTCTGCGTCCTCGGCGTCCTCTGCGGTTTATCCTGGATCGGTGCTGGAGGATCAACCGCGGAGGACGCAGAGGACGCAGATGAGCAACGCGACTGCCGAGCTGCGTGAAGGCGAAGATGAAAATCAAGATAGGCACCGCCCCCGTTAGTTGGGGAATCATGGAAGTCGAAGGCTGGAACGGGCAGGCGCCCTTTGCCAGCGTGCTGGATGAGATGGCTCGGGCGGGATACGAAGGAACCGAGCTTGGGCCGTATGATTACCTACCCTCAGACCCGCAACGTCTGAAAGCGGAATTGTCATCGCGCGGGCTCCAAATGGTGTCCGCTTTTGTGCCGCTCTCGCTCGCCGAGCCGCAGAGTCACGAGGCAGCATTTCAAGAGGCTTTGAAAGTAGCGGAACTCCTGGCAAGCGTGGATGCTCGACTCATTGTTCTTGCCGGCGAGATGAATGAGAACCGCATGTCAGTAGCGGGTCGCGTAAATGAAGAACGCGATGGGATGAGCACGCAACATTGGTATGACACGATTGAGATTGTCTCTCGGATCGCCAAAGCGTGCCGCGATTTCGGTGTATTGACCGCGTTTCATCATCACGCCGGCACGTTTGTCGAGACGCCAAACGAAATCGCGCGCCTCTGCGAGAGTACGGACCCGAGTTTGATTGGTCTTTGTCTGGACACGGGACATTATCTTTACGGCGGAGGCGATCCGGTGGAAGTCGTGCAGAAGTATGGCTCGCGAATTTGGCATCTTCATTTGAAGGATGTTCGATTGCCGGTGCTTGAATCGGTTCGACAACTTGGGCTTGGGTTTCTTGAAGCGGTTCGTCGAGACATTTTCTGCGAGCTGGGTGAAGGCGCGGTAGATTTTCCGAAAATAAAACAGGAGCTGATCGGTTGCGACTACGACGGTTGGGCCATCGTCGAACAGGATGTGGACGCGAGTCTGCCCGGCGTTCAGCCTTTTGAAAGCGCGGTCCGCAGCCGGCGCTACCTGCGCGAGACGATCGGAATTTAGTCAGTAGTCCGTAGTCCGTAGCTGGATGAAACACAACGAGTCTCTGACTACTGGGTGGTGATGTCCTAAAGTTGTGTTGGCCGACGAAGAAAACCGGCGCCGCGCCGGTTTCCTCGGCGACCAACACAACTGACTACGGACTACTGACAACTGACTACGGACTACTGACTACTGACTAAGCAATGCATTCAGCTCTTCAAGTGTCGGCAACGCTGTGCGCGCTCCGATGGCTCGGCATTTCAAACCGGCCACTGCGTTTGCGACTCGAAGCGTTTCCTCGACCGAAAGCCCTGCCAGCAACCCGTAAATAAATCCGCCGTGAAAGGCGTCTCCAGCGCCGGTTGTGTCCTTGCAATCGACCGTGAAGGCCGGTGAGTAGAGATACTCTCCCCGAAAGTAAGCGAGCACACCGTCGCGCCCGAGGGTTGCCGCGACAAACATCGAACCGGTCATCTCAGACAACTTCTTCAGCGCAAGCCTGAGATCGGTCTCCTGGGTCATCCGCAAAGGAAAACTGGTCGACGAGATCAGGAAGTCAATCAAGGGCATCAATCCTTCCGCGCCCGGATAGATATTGTCGATATCCAGTACGGTAGGGATGCCGGCCTGGCGAGCATATCGAGCCGCGGTGATCGACGCGTCAACGTTGTGCCCATCGAGAAGGAGGACCCTCCCGGATGTAACCGCCGCCTGGTCCACCTCATCGGGTGAGATCATCAATCGATCGTCGCGATGCCAGATCACCGTGCGCTCGCCGCTCGCTTCGTCGATGACTATGAAAGCGATTTGACTCTCGGCGCCATCCGCGACGGTCAAACCGGCGCACTCGACGCGTTCGGATTCGAGCGAATGAATCTGAAAGCGGCCCAGATCGTCTGAACCCACTTTGCCGATGTAGCGTGTGCGCATGCCCAAACGAGCGAGGGCAACCATCGCCGTAGCGCACTGGCCTCCGGCCGCGAGGGTGTGTGAGAGCAGAGCGACTTTGCTGTTGAATCCCGGGTAGTGGGGGACGACGATGAGGTGATCGGTAGCGTTGAGACCGAGAGCTACGGCGTCGAAGGGTTTGCCTGGCGGTAGCTCGATTTCAAAGTCCATCAGTAAAACTCAAACAGGGATAGACAGGATTAACAGGATCAACAGAACATCCTGTGAATCCTGTCGATGCCTGTTCGAATCTCAGGGTTTGCCTGGCGGTAGCTCAATTTCAAAGTCCATCAGTAAAACGCAAACAGGGATAGACAGGATTAACAGGATCAAAAGGACCAACAGAACATCCTGTTAATCCTGTCTATCCCTGTTCGAATCTCAGAGTTTGGTTGGCTGCCGGTAACTCAATTTCAAAGTCCATCAGTAAAACTCAAACAGGGATAGACAGGATTAACAGGATCAAAAGACCAACAGAACATCCTGTGAATCCTGTCTATCCCTGTTCGAATCTCAGGGTTTGCCTGCCGGTAACTCGATTTCAAAGTCCGTCAGTAAAACGCAAACAGGGATGGACAGGATCAACAGAACATCCTGCGAATCCTGTCGATGCCTGTTCGAATCTCAGTGCGACTGTTGGCTGACCGCGTTGTTTGTGAGCAACCGAACTTCAACGCGACGATTCTGCATCCGGCCTTCTTTGGTTTCGTTGTCGGCAACAGGACGGCTCACGCCGAAGCCGAGTATCGACATTCGAAACAGCGGAATGTTGTGATGGTCGCCCAGATATCTGCGAACGGCTTCCGATCGCGCCTGGCTCAGCCGCTCGTTAAGATCGGCTTTGCCTTCCGCCGAAGCGAAGCCCTGGATCTCGAGCAGGAAGCCGTTGCGATCCTTGATCTGACTCGCGAGCTCGTCAAGCGACGCCATCGACTCGGGAAGCAGATCCGACTTGCCGGCCTTGAACTGAATGGTGACGGTCTTCTGGACGGTGTACTTGTCCAGGTTGGTGCGCAGGTCTGAGACTGTTTGCTCGACGCCGGTTACTCGAGTGTTGGCTTGCTCGGCCGAGGAAGACGCGCGGTCGGCTTGTTGTTGGGCTCGATCGGTTTTTTGACGAACATCTTCGATGTCGCGGCCCAGCCGGCCGATGTCCTGGGTGTTGCGCCGCGAAGTCTCTTCCAACTCGCCCGTGCGGCTTTCCAGCGGGGTCGCGCGCTCGTTTACTCGATTTCTAACGTATTTCTTTGTTGCGCAGGCATTGCCAAGCAGAACTGCCACTGCGATGCCAAAGACAGCCATCGCCTTAAACTTCATAGGGGGCCTCCATCCGTTTGATTTTCGCCAGGTTATGGCCGAGGCAAAAGTAACGTCCAACACGGGCTGAGGTTCGCTGGCGTTAGAGATGATGATGATTGCCGCGATGTCCTCTGCTAACTTATACTTCTGATGATCGACGCTTAAAGTTAATACACGAAAAACCTTTTGGGAGTCAAGAAGTTGATCAGACACGTGACCCTCGCTTTCTTAATAGCTTTTGCGGTCGCCGCCTCGAGTGCGAGCGCTCAAACATGTGATGCGCCGGAGCTGATTTGCAAGGCCGCTTCCAATCAGGACCGCTCGCTGTACTTCCGGGACCACTGCCGCTACGAGCAGAAGATTCACGTCGAGCGAACAAAGGTCAAAGGCGACAAGGAGTCGACCGAAGAACTGCGCGACACAACCGTCAGGGTCGAGCCGGCTAAGAAACCCGACAAGACCGGTGACACTCCGGTCGTCGTCCGCGTGATCGCCGACACCGATAAGAAAGGGAACCCTAAAGACAGGATAAAGGAGGACGAGCCCACGCTGCTTTCCTTCGGCGCGGTCTGGGACGTTGCGTTCTTTCCGCTCCTGCCCGAGCGCGTGAAGTACTATAACTTTCAGGAAGTCGTCGCCGAACGCAAGAACGAGCGATGGTTTCGCTTTGTGCCTCGGGCGGAAGTGACCAACGTTGCTCTGGCGTCGGGCGTTGTGCAACTCGATCCGCAAACCGGCGAGGTGATGACGATCAAGATCGAAGCGCTTCACAATCTGGACGCCCTCGACAAAGAAGCCAACAAGATGAAGACCTTCAACGCGACGATTGACTACAATCAATACGAAGGCACGCTGCGGATGCCGACGCTTGCGAGCGGCTCGGGCGTGTCGGGAATCCGGCGCTTCGAAGGCAATTTCAAATTCAGATTTGAAGAAGGCCGATACGTCCCGATGTTTAAGCTTGAGTAAAAGATTGATGTGGAGCGCTGCCAACTGTCCTGAGAATCGGATCATTCCGGTTTCATTTTTATTCAGATGAGCGCAATGAACCTCCGCATATCCATGTCGCCACTCCCGATGGAGAATGCAAGTTCTGGATGGAACCTATCACCCTGGCGAGGAACCGACGAGTCTCGCCGCACGTTGTTCGACAAATCGAAAGACTGGTGTTTGAGAACCAGATTCTTCTGAGGGACACATACAATGAATACCACAATCGTTGAAACTGCAAAGAGCGTCGAACCGGTGGCGATTAAGGTTTGGGTAGAAAAGGGAACAGTGTTTTTGGAGCTGACCGACGGACGTATTATTGGTTTCCCGGCGGACCGGTTTCGCATTCTGAAGAACGCGACGGATGAACAACTGAAGGAAGTCAGTCTTCGCCTGGATGGATTTGCGTTGCGATGGGAGGAGCTGGATGAGGATATTACCGTCCCCGGCGTTGTCGCAGGGAACTTCCAGCTACCGTTGGAGGAAGAATCGGATATGCCTTCGTTACTGGCAAACAGCCTGACAAAGACTAACGAAGTGCTCAAGGCCCGTTAAGCGACAAACTCTGCGTTCCAACATGCAACTTTCCGAGAAGCTACTAAATCTCCCCACCCAGCCGGGCTGTTACCTCTACCGCGACAAGAACGGGAAGATAATCTACGTCGGGAAGGCGAAGAACCTTCGCAATCGTGTCCGCCAGTACTTTCACTCCGATCGCGCGAACGTCTTCCGAACCGGCGACCTGATTGCTCGAATCGACGACGTGGATCTCATCGTTACCGATAACGAAATCGAAGCGCTCGCGCTTGAATCCAACCTGATCAAAAAGCACAAGCCGATCTTCAATGTGCTTCTCAAGGACGACAAGCAGTATCCGCACATCAAGGTCACCAACGAGACCGCGCCGCGCGCGATGATCGCGCGAAAGATTCTCAAGGATGGCGCGAGCTATTACGGTCCGTTCCTTCCGATCTCTCTGGCATGGAACACGCTGGATCTGATCAACAAGAACTTTCAGCTTCGGACATGCACGATGGATATCGACGGCAAGGCGGATCGCCCGTGTCTGGAATATCACATCAAGCGGTGCCTCGGCCCGTGCGTGAGCCGGCTGTGTTCGATCGAGCAGTACGACGAAGCGGTGCGTGACGTCGATCTCTTGCTCCAGGGCAAGACCGCCGATCTTGAATCAGAGCTGAAGCGCCGAATGCAGCAGGCCTCCGATGAGCTGATGTTCGAAGCAGCCGCGCGCTATCGAGATCAGCTCAAGACTATTCAGAAACTGGGCGAGCAACAAAAGATGATGGTCATCTCGCGCGATGACGTCGATACGTTCGGCTACTATCGCGAAGGCCGGTTGCTGGCGCTGTCGCTGTTCACGATGCGCGAAGGAAAGATCGTCGGGATGCGCGAGTTCTACTGGGAAGACGTGAACGATCCCTTCGATCCGTCGGCGTTCATCGGACAAGCGCTGAAGCAGTACTACACTTCGGGCGACTACGCGCCGGGCGAGATCTACGTGCCGGTCGACTTCGAGGATCACGAGCTGCTGGAACAATATCTCACCAATCAGCGCGGCCGTCGTGTTCGCATCATGACACCGCAGCGCGGCGTCAAACGCGACCTGATCGATCTGGTCGAGAAGAACGCCCGCTTGAACTTCGACCAGCGCTTTCGCATGCAGCGTCCGGATATGCAAAAGGTGCTCGACGATCTTCGCGAAGCACTCGAGCTGCCGGCGCTTCCCGACCGCATTGAATCTTTTGACATCTCGAACATTCAGGGCGCCGAGAACGTCGCTTCGATGGTCGTATGCGAGCACGGCGTGATGAAGAAGTCCGACTATCGCAAGTTCAAAGTGCGCTCGGTTGAAGGCCGCGCCGACGATTTCCAGAGTATGTATGAGGTGGTAGGGCGGCGGTACTCGCGGTTGCTGCGCGAGAACAAACCTCTGCCTGATCTTGTGCTGATCGACGGAGGAAAAGGCCAACTTGCTGCGGCGGCCCGCGCGCTTCACGAGTTGGGTCTCGAAGCTTTGCCGACGGCTTCCATAGCGAAACGAGAAGAATTGCTGTTCATAAAGGGCAAAGAGGAGCCGATTCGAATCGATCATCATTCGCCGGTGTTGCGGTTGATCCAGATGATCCGCGACGAGACCCATCGCTTCGCCGTGACCTATCACCGGAAGCGCCGAACGATGCGCGATTTTGAGAGCGAGCTTACATCAATACCGGGAGTCGGCGACAAGTTGAAAGCCCGCCTCCTGCGCAACTTTGGAAGCTTGAAGCGCGTTTCTGAAGCCAGCTTCGATGAGTTGAAACCTTTTGTCGGTACCCGCGAAGCCAAACGCATCGTCGAGCACTTCGCGAATATTCGCGCTTCCGAACTCATTTCGTTTGAAAGCGCTCACGAGAATGGCTGAGCTCGCATTCCTGTTTGAATGTCACCTTGGGTTGTGTTGTATACTCACCGCTCCATCAATAACCCGCCGGTCTATCCGGCATAAGGAGAGACTTATGAAACGCGGAATCGTTGTTGTTTCGGTCGTATTCAGTATCCTTGCGGGTGTCGGCTTAGCGCAGACTCCTTCTCAAATGCCGCAACCAGGACCCGAGCAAAAGAGGCTGCAATACTACGCAGGCAACTGGACCTCTGAATATGAGATAAAACCCGGCCCGATGGGCTCCGGTGGAAAGGTGATCAGTACGGATCAGACACAGATGATGCCGGGCGGGTTTTTCGCCGTCACACACACGGATGGCAAGAGCGCGATGGGTGAACTTCACGAACTCGCGGTTATGGGTTATGACGCAGCAGCGAAGGTCTACACTTATGACTCCTACGATAACTTCGGTGAAGCGGAGCACTTTAAGGGCGCCGTACAGGGAGACACCTGGACCTGGACCAACGAGGCGAGCAGCCCTGTAAAGATGCGCTTCATCGCTAAAGAAGTTTCTCCGACGATGTACACGATGAAGCTCGAGATGATGACCGGCGCCAATTGGACTACGGTAATGGAAGGCAAAGCTACAAAGACGAAGTGAGCGCGTCAAAGTCCGAAGAGGTCCCGATGGAAAACGAGAGCAAGATCACGCTCGAACAACCAGTAGCGGCTGACACCTACCGAAGGCTCGCCCGTGCACGGCGACTCATAGACGAATGCTTTCATCTGCCGCTCGATCTCGATCAGATCTCGAGTGAAGCTTGCCTCTCGCGTTTTCATTTTCTAAGGCTCTTCAGGCGAGCGTTCAACAAGACCCCACATCAATACCTGAGGGATCGGCGCAT
>DATNBZ010000025.1:0-23750 GCA_035607285.1 Blastocatellia bacterium
TGGCCGCTGTTTCGCAAGTTGGGCGAGTTGGGACTGGCCGCCATTCCGTTTCCAACCGACTACGGCGGCGGCGGGCTGGATTACTCGTCATACATCGTGGTGCTGGAAGAACTCTCGCGGCTTGGCAGTCATCTCGGGAGCGTGCTTTCGGTTCACGGGCTCCCGCAACTGATCATCAATCATTTTGGCAACGAGGCGCAAAAGCAAAAGTATCTCCCGGCGATGGCGCGCGCCGAACTGTTGGGCGCTTTCGCTTTGACCGAGCCGCATGCCGGATCGGATGCCGCTAACATCAACACTCGCGCCGAGCTTCGCGGCGACAAGTACGTCCTGCGCGGCCAGAAGATCTGGATTACTCACGGCGGCGAAGCCGACGTCTACATCGTAATGGCCGTTACTGAAAAAGGAAAAGGCGCCAAAGGGGTCAGCTCGTTTATCGTCGAGAAAGGGACCGCGGGTCTCGCGTTCGGAAAGCGCGAGCGGCCGATGGGTCTGCCCCATCACACTCGCGAGGTGTTCTTCGAAGACTGCGAAGTTCCCAAAGGCAACCTGATCGGGCGAGAAGGCGAGGGATTCAAAGTGGCGATGACTGCGCTGGACTCCGGCCGAATCACCGTTGCGGCGACATCGATCGGCACCGCGCAGGAGGCATTCGATCACGCGTTGCGCTATTCGACCGAGCGGCGCGCCTTTGGACAGGCGATATCCGAGTTCCAGGGGATTCAGTTCATGCTGGCCGACATGGCCGCTGCGATCGAGGCCGCGCGCTGCGTGACTCGAAAGGCCGCGTGGTTACGCGATCGCGGTTTGCCGTTCAACGCGATTGCCTCGATGGCGAAGCTGCTTGCGACGGATTCCGCGATGAAGGTTACGACGGATGCGGTGCAGATCTACGGCGGATATGGCACCAGCGAGGATTATCCGGTGCAGGCGCTCATGCGTCAGGCGAAGATCGGTCAGATCGTCGAGGGAACGAATCAGATTCAGCGGATGATAATCGCTCGGGAGCTGCTGAAGAAATTCAAACAGTAGTTCTCCGAACCAACGCGATAAAAGTGGACTTGGGTCACTATCAACCAATAACTCAGAGCGGTGAATCGATCGTTCCTTTCGGCAACCCCGTAGGGGTGTAATGTTTATAGTTACGAACACTGACGCGGACTTCCTAGCTCCGTTAGGAGCGGCATAGAGTTGAGCACAGGGACATTTCACCCCTACGGGGTTGGCAACATTAGCGAGCTCGCCACTATAAACATTCTACCCCTACGGGGTTCCAGCCCAGCGACATCAGACGTTATTGGAGGCCGAATAAAAGTAGTAGGGCATAACGGGTTGCTCGCTCACAATCCTGTTTGCTCCCTCCGCGTCCTCTGCGCCCTCTGCGGTTTTCTTAATCAGGTGGAATCAAACCGCGGAGGACGCCGAGGACGCAGAGGTTACTGTTTGGCCGGCAACACGCTAATCGCCAGTACCGAAGGCACGGGCTTCTATGCAATCGACCCGGATTTGTGTATGATGCGCCTTACTTTGTTAACCGCACGGATCCCCCGACGACACTGACGGTTCGGCCGTCCGCTTGAGCACCGAGGAATTTTCTCAGATGAACCTAGTGACCCTAGCCAAACGCCAGTCAACGACTGCGGGTGCGGCCGTGATTCTCGTGGGCTTCGTCGTGTTACTGAGCTGGGCGTTCGGCATCGGCTCGATCAAGACTGTCTTTCCGAGCACGACTGTGATGAAGGCCAACACCGCTGCGTGCTTTGTACTGTTGGGCGCATCGCTCCTTATCCTGCGGGATGAGTCGCGCAACCGGAAGCTTCGCTACATTGGAATAGCGTGCGCCTCGCTGGTGATTTTGATTGCAACGTTGACGTTGATCGAATATCTGACGCGTTGGGATCTTCACATTGACCAGTTGCTGTTCGCAGACCGCTCGGATCTTGCAGCGATGTTTCCGCCGGGGCGAATGGCGCCTGGCACTGCAATGAACTTCCTGATGCTCGGTGTTGCCCTCACACTCCTGGGAGCCCGACGGGCGTTTGGGCTCACGCAGGAGCTTGTCTTGCTGGCGCTCTTGTACTCACTGCTGACTCTGGCGGGTTATCTCTACGGCGCAAGCTCTCTCTACAACATCCTGCCGCACGTTGGGATTGCGCTGCACTCAACGGTGACCTTCATTGTGCTGTGTTTCGGCGTGCTGTCGGCTCGGCCCGAGCAAGGCTTCATGGCAGTGCTTACGAGCCGGAGCGTGGCCGGAGTCATGCTTCGGCGCCTGTTGCCTGCGGCGGTCTGTTTGCCAATCCTGGTCGGATGGGTAAGGTTGCTCGGACAACGGGCCGGCTACTATGAAACAGAGTTTGGCGTTGCTCTCCTGGCGCTCTCGAATGTCATCATCTTTGGGACGCTGACTTTGCTGACAGCGAAACTCGTTCATCGACTAGACAGCGAACGCACGGCGGTCGAGATTGCGCTCCGTGAGGCCCAGGAAGGATTAGAGGCGCGCGTCAAAGAGAGAACCGCCGAGTTGCAGGCCAGCAACGACCGGCTTTCTTTTGAGATTGCCGAACGCGCTCGGGCTGAAGAAGCGCTGCGCAAGAGCGACGAACGCATTCGGCAGACGCAAAAGCTCGAAGCCGTAGGCCGGCTCGCCGGTGGAATCGCTCACCAGTTTAACAACTTGATGACCATCATCATCGGTTACAGCGAGTTGCTGCAAATGCGGAAGCTCGACAGCGACCCGGACTTCGATAAGCTTGGCGAGATAAGAAAGGCAGGGCAACGCGCCGCTGCTCTTACCAGCCAGTTGCTCGCCTTCAGTCGCAGGCAAGTTCAGCAACCGTCGATGGTCGACCTGAATGAAGTGATCGTGGGCGTGGACGAGATGCTCAGAGGTCTGCTCGGCCAGCGCATGAGCCTGAAAACGTTGTTGGAGCCTTCTCTGGGGAAGGTGATCGCCGACCGTGGGCAGTTGGAACAGATCCTGATTAATTTGACGCTCAACGCACGCGATGCCATGGAAGCGGGCGGCTTGCTCACGATTGAAACCAGCAATGTCAATGTTGACGGCGAAGGCGCGACGAGGGGACTTCATCCTGGCGATTATGTTGTGCTTTCAACTACCGATAACGGAACCGGGATGGATGCTGAAACGCAGGCCAGAATATTCGAGCCCTTCTTTACAACCAAAGAACAGGGGCAGGGAACGGGCCTGGGACTCTCGGTCATCGACGGAATAGTAAGGCAGAGCGGCGGGCATGTGGAGGTCACAAGCGCGCTCAACGAAGGATCCACCTTTTACGTATTTCTGCCCCGCTTCGATGAGCGCGTTGATCAGGGCGCGAGCGCGGGCGGCGAAACCGAGTAGTGTGTTGCTCGCTCACATTCGCGTTTCTCCTCTGCGTCCTCGGCGTCCTCTGCGGTTGATTCCGAGCCACTGAGCAGGAAAAACCGCGGAGGACGCAGAGGACTGCTTGCTGGCAACAGCTAATACCCCACTACCCGAAACCGGGACCGGCCGATGAGAGGCGCTGTATCGCGCGCATACGATCAGACAAAATGCAGCTCGACCGGTCGAGGGATGATTCCGGCTTCGTGACCTCGCTCGAGTAACAACCTCACCGCTTCGCGTCCACGGTCGCCATAGTCAATCGTGTAGTCGTTCACGTACATTCCTACAAACTTATCGGTGAGCGTTTCTTCCATTCCCCGGCCGTACTTCATCGAGTGTCGAACCGCGACTTCGCGATTGTGCAAACCGTATTCGATCGATTCGCGCAGAAGCCTGGACACCTTTTCGATCAGATCCGGGCCGAGCGATTTCCTGATCGCGTTACCGCCAAGCGGGAGCGGCAGACCGGTCTCTTTCATCCACCACTCGCCCAGATCGATAACTTTGTTGAAGCCTCGAGCCGAGTAGGTCAACTGACCCTCGTGAATCAACAAGCCTGCGTCTACGTCGCCGCGCTCGACCGAGTCCATGATTTGATCGAACGGAACTACAATTGTTTTCGGATTGCCGGCGCAAAGCCTCAACGCCAGATAAGCCGTAGTCATCAACCCCGGAACCGCTATTGTTGCGTGACTCAGATCACCGACACTCATTGGCGACCGCGAGATCACCATCGGGCCGTAGTTGTCACCCATCGAAGCTCCCGACGTCAACAACGCGTACTGGTCCAGCACGTAAGAGTAGGCGTGTATTGAAACTGCGGTGACGTCGAGTTCGGCGTTTATCGCCCGGCGATTGAGCGTTTCGATGTCCTGGATTACGTGCTTGAAACTCAATCCGCCGGTCTCGATTTTATCGGCGGCCAGCGCGTAAAACATGAACGCGTCGTCGGGATCGGGGCTGTGTCCTAACGTTATCTCTCTTTTTTCCATTGCACCCTCGAACTTGCAAGTTGTTTTAGAGTATAGCAACCTTTGAGGCTCAAGCAATCTGTGGAACAATGGGGTACTGGGGTATTAGCGTGTTGGTCCTTCACAATCGCTTTGCTGTTCGGCGTCCTCGGCGTCCTCTGCGGTTTTCTTCATCAGAGGTGAGGATTAACCGCAGAGGACGCGGAGGACGCAGAGATAATGCCTTGTCACCAGCACGCTAAGACCCCACTACCAACAATGGAAACACTATGACGACGATTGAACGAGTAAATGGGCGGGAGATTCTGGATTCTCGCGGCAATCCGACGATCGAAGCCGAGGTCACGCTTGGCAGCGGGATAATCGGCCGCGCAGCGGTCCCCTCCGGCGCCTCCACAGGCGAAAACGAAGCGCTCGAGATGCGCGACGCCGACAAAAAACGCTACTGCGGAAAGGGCGTGCTCAAAGCGGTCGCCAACGTCAACGGCCCTATCTCGAAAGCAATCATCGGCCGCGATGCATTGATGCAATCCGATATCGATCAGGCGATGCTTGCGGCTGACGGTACCTCGAACAAACGCAAGCTCGGCGCAAACGCAATACTGGCGGTGTCGCTGGCGACCGCGCGCGCGGCGGCGGATGCGCTGGAGCTTCCGCTCTATTCTTACCTGGGGGGAGTCGGCGCGCGAACATTGCCGGTTCCGATGATGAACGTGTTGAACGGGGGCGCTCACGCTGACAACAACGTAGACTTCCAGGAATTCATGATCGTGCCCGGCGGCTTGCCTACTTTCGCCGAAGCCCTGCGAGCGGGCGCCGAGGTTTTCCATTCGTTGAAAGCCGTGTTGAAGAAGCGAGGCCATTCAACGTCGGTCGGCGACGAAGGCGGTTTCGCTCCTAACTTGAAGTCGAATGACGAAGCCATCGAAGCAATACTCGAAGCTATCAACCAGGCGGGCTACAAAGTTGGAGATCAGATCGCGCTCGCGCTCGATCCCGCGTCGAGCGAGTTTTATGATAAGGGCCTTTATGTATTCAAGAAGTCGACAGGCGCGCGGATGAGCTCGGATGAGATGGTTGATCTCTATTCGAGTTGGGTCGATCAGTATCCGATCATCTCGATTGAAGACGGGCTCGCCGAGTCGGACTGGGCAGGGTGGGCCGCGCTTACGCGTGAGCTGGGCGGACGGGTGCAACTTGTTGGCGACGATCTATTCGTCACCAACACCGAATACCTTGCGCGAGGCATCCGCGAAAAAGTAGCCAATTCGATCCTGATCAAGGTTAACCAAATCGGTTCGCTCACTGAGACGTTGGATACAATCGAGATGGCCAAGACTCACGCGTACACGTGCGTGATCTCGCACCGCTCGGGGGAAACCGAAGACACGTTCATCGCCGATCTCGCAGTCGCTACCAATGCAGGGCAAATCAAAACCGGCTCGGCTAGCAGAACCGATCGCGTAGCGAAATACAACCAGTTGCTTCGAATCGAAGAAGAGCTTGGCACAGCCGCCCGATACCCGGGCTTCACGGCGTTCGCCGGCTCGCGCCTTGGAGAGGGCGCCGCCAGACGCGCTTCCAAGACCGCGTCTAAGAAATGACTCGTATGCACGACCTGAAGTCACTCGGATGGAGCGAGTTCTTCGAGCGCGAGTTTCAACCGTATCGCGAGCTGGGCCACTTTGCCGGAAGAGTCGTGCTCGAACAGCGTGGGGCTTATCGGCTTTACACTGAACAGGGCGAACTAAAAGCTCGGGTGCGCGGCAAGCTGAGATACGACAGCCAGAGCGCCGCTGACTTTCCTGCTGTTGGAGATTGGGTTTCGGTCTCGACGCGCGAGCGCGACGGTCTCTCTCAAATTCACGCCGTACTGCCGCGGCGCAGCAAGTTCTCACGCAAGGCCGCCGGCTCAAACAGCGAAGAGCAAGTCGTCGCCGCAAATGTCGACACAGTTTTTTTGGTTCAAGGTCTCGACCACGATTTCAACCTTCGACGCCTCGAGCGATATCTTGTTTCGGCTTACGAAAGCAATGCCGCGCCGGTGGTCATACTCAGCAAGGCTGATCTCTGCCCGGATGTCGCGCAAAAAATCGCAGCGGCCGAGTCCGTGGCGCCTGGGACTCCGGTTCACGCGATCAGCTCGATCTCGCGTCAGGGATTGGACGCGCTCGATCAATACATTCTTCCCGGAGTCACCGTCGCGTTTCTGGGTTCCTCGGGCGCGGGCAAATCGACACTGATCAATCGAATCGTCGGAGAGGAAATCCAGAAAACAGCCGAGGTTCGCGAGCACGATAGTCGCGGCCGGCACACGACGACGCATCGAGAGCTGCTCGTGTTGAAGACCGGAGGGTTGTTGATCGACACTCCGGGCATGCGCGAGTTGCAGATGTGGGATGCCAGCGGTTCGCTGGATCTGGCCTTCTCAGACATTCAATCGATTGCCGCGGCTTGCTACTTCACGGACTGCAGTCACCGGAACGAACCGGGGTGCGCGCTGCGGGAGGCGCTCGAGAATGGCACGCTCGACCCGGCTCGATACGAGAGTTATACGAAAATGGAAAAGGAGCTCGAGTATCTGGATTCGAGGATGGACACTCGGCTGAACCTTCAACGAAAGAGCCGGGATAAGAAGATCCACCGGGCGTTCAGGACTATCAAGCCAAAGCGTTCGTGAGCAGGTAGTTGGTAAAGATGAAGACTGAGATCTCTCATACCCAAACTTCCACTCCTGACCTCGTCGCTCCATCGCGAGCGCCGCGAGTCCTGGACATTGGCTGCGGCGCGAACAAAGTCCCGGGGGCTGTCGGCATGGACATCAACCCGCGAACGGCGGCCGATGTGATTCACGATCTTGATGACTTGCCCTATCCGTTCCCGGACAACCAGTTCGACGAAGTCATCGGCCGCCACGTGATCGAACACGTAAGAGATCCTATGGCCGTGATGTGTGAGCTTCATCGCATCACGCGAAACGGCGGCGTGGTGAAACTCGTGGCGCCTCACTGGACAAATCCCGATTTCGCGACTGACCTGACACATCGCAACCATCTGAACAGCTATTCGTTTCGTAATTTGATTGACGAGCGAGCGGTGTTCCCGTTCTACACCGACGTTCGTTTCCGTCAACTCAGGACTCGCGTGACATTGTTGAATCTGTGGAAGCTCACCGGGCTAGAGTTCTTGATCAACCTCGATCATCGCTTTCCTTCGCTGAGATTCATTCGCAAGTTCTGGGAGCAGTACCTGAATGCGATTGCGCGCGGAAAGGAAATTCATTTTGAGCTCGAGGTCGTGAAGCAGTGAGCGTTGCGCCAAGGTGTTTACACAGCATGACGGACGCTCAGGAGGAGAGATGTTTCCAAGAGACTTCTCGCGGAAATGGAAAGTAGTCTATATCGCCTTTCTGGTGTTCCTCGGGATCGGCGCCGTGATATTTAAAGACTACCTGATGCCAGGCGCCGTTATTTCGAGCAATCTCGGATTACTCATGGATCCAAAGCGATCGAAGACGCAATTGGTGGCGCAACTCGCTCTGTTCGGATTAGCGACCATTCTCGCCTGCGTGTACTTCTACGTGAGAATCAAAACCGCACGACGGTAAATGCCGCTTGTTGTGCCGCAACGCAGTCACCCGGAGCGGCTCCAACCAATGCCTCCCTGCGCTACTTCCTTCGTTTGAGATAGTAGATGGGATCGGCGGGAGATCCGGTGACCGTTACAAGTTCCCACCCCTTCGCTCCGAGCTTATCCAGGTTCCTCTCCAGCGGAAAGGACTCGCGGCTGAAAGCGCCGGGCTCCTTGCGCATGCTTCCTCCATCCATGCCTGAAAGGTTCACGGTTCCGCCCTGCACCACAAGGTATTCCCATCCTCCTCCGGCGGCGTCCTGGCCGTCTGCTCGGGCCCGCTCTCCGTACACTGAGTGTGCGGCTAACGCTATGAACGAAGCGCTCAGAATCACCGCCGTCGATATCCACAATGTGCGTTTCATGTCGTTACTCCTTTGCCGGACTGAATAGATTCTTCGGTTAGTGACAGGTTGCGTGAATCTAATTCAATTCCTGAGGAGTTTCAAGGAAACGGGTTCGAGAGTTTGCAGGGTGTGAGTAAAAGTGGACTTGGGTGGGACTTAGGTCACCCGGAACTCAGGGCGGAGAATCGAGCGTTCCGTCCGGCAACCCCGTAGCGGTGCGATGTTTATAGTTACGGACGACGTGGACTCCTGGCTCCGTTAGGTGCGGCATAGAGTCGAGCGCAGGAACATTTCACCCTACGGGGTTGGCAACCTATGGAACTCGCCACTATAGACACTCTACCCCTACGGGGTTCCAGGGAATTGTGCTGAGGGTTCGTGTACCCCCGGAAGGGTAGAATGTTTAGTGTGGCGAGTTCCACAGGTTGCCAATCCCGTAGGGGTGAAATGTTCTTGCGCTCGACTCTATGTCGCACCTAACGGAGCTGGGAAGTCCACGCCGGCGTCCGTGACTATAAACATCACACCCTCGGCTTGCCGAACGAAACGCTCGATTCACCGCTCTGAATTGCCGGTTGAGGTGACCCACGTCCCACCCAAGTTCCACTCCTAATCAGCACCCTTATCCGTGCGCAACCGGAGACCGTCGAAATCGAGGGATCCAGCGCGGAACACGCTCGCAGTATTGCTTGTAAGAGGCTCCGAACTTTCGCTTCAGCGCGGGTTCTTCGTAGATAAGGACAAACGTAGTAAACAACACCAAGACCAGTCCGGCATATTCGAACAACCGGAGCGCTTCGAACCATATCGCCTGACCCAGCACAACACTCAGTACACCCACGTACATCGGGTTTCGGACGTATCTGTAGAGGCCTTTCACGACTAATTCCCTGGGAGGATCGATCGGCGCCGGAGTTCCTTTGCCGGCAAACGTGAAATCCCACGCGCACCAAAAGTAAATCAAGGCGCCGATCGTCATCACCACAAATCCAAAGTAGCGAAAAGCACCGATTGAAATCGCTCCGCGCGAGCCGGCCGGGGACAATATGCGATAAGGAATCCATATCGCGACCGTCCCCGGAACAAGCACGGTGAAGATCAAAGTCTTGAGGGCGTTGATCATTATTCTGTCCTCGTTCTGTCTTCGCGATTCGGGTCTCACAGGATCAAGATGCGTCGCGATCGTCTACTTGGCGTCCTTGTCTTCCTGGTTGCCGGTAAGCGCCTGCTGGCGATAGGCGGCCGCTCCAAGGAGTCCGCCCATGCCCATGGATTCCACTGCCGAACTCGGCACAAGCATCAGCGCTCCCTTTTCCTTCAGGCCTTCATAAAGCATGTTCATCGCTCGCAGATGAAGCGCGGTCGGATTGCTCTTGTAAGACTGTGCCGCTTCATCAAAGAGATGCGCGATCTCGACTTCAGCCTGGCCGAGGATAATGCGCGCCTGCTTCTCCCGAGACGCCTGCGCCTCGCGCGACATCGCGTCCTGCAACGCATCGGGTATCACGACGTCTCGCATCTCGACTGATTGAACCGTCACTCCCCAGGGATTCGAGCGGTCGTCGATCAGCTTCTGCAACTCTTCTTCGATTCTCTCGCGCCCTCGAAGCAGTTCCGTCAGCGCCGTCCGTCCGATTATGTCGCGCAGCGCAGTCTGCGCAGCCCAGCTCACTGCTTGCTGATAGTCCTGCACTTCGAGAGCAGCCTTTTCAGGATCGTAGACCATCCAGAACAGCACCGCGTCTACGTTGACCGGCACCGTGTCTGAAGTAAGCGTCTGTTCGGCGACGAAGTTCGTGGTGATTACTCGTTGATCGATCCACGACGAAACCGTGTCAATCAGAGGCACGATCCAGAAGAGTCCGGGACCTCTGATGCCGACATAGCGCCCGAGTCTCAACACGACCGCTTTCTCCCACTGCTTTGCGACTCTTGGCGATTGCGCAAGCAGGAGTCCGACGATCAAACCGACGATCACAAAGAGCGGATTCCTCGTGAGCACCGTGGGCACCACGCCGAGAGCCAGCGGTAAGAGAAACACCAGGACCGAAATGATGTTGGCGCGCGGTACGTTTGGGGCGGTGAGCGCTGTTTTGCTCAGCGCGAGTTGATTGTCTCTGTCAGTGATTCCCATGATTCATTCTCCTTTTCGAGATGGTCATTTCATCTTCTTGAGCCGATCCGAAAGATGGTCAACCGCATTCCCGGCAGAGAAGCCGAGGTGCGCTGCCTGCGCGAGGAAGTGATCTTCGATTTCGCGTAGCTCGCGCTCGCGGTCTTTGTCGCGAGCGGCTTCGAAGTGCCGGGCTCGGACGAAAGTTCCGACGCCACGCCGGGTCTCGACTATGCCAAGCCGTTCAAGTTCCGCGTAGACCTTGGCGACGGTGTTTGCGTTGATGCGCAAGTCGACGGCGAGCTGTCGCACGGTAGGCAGTTGATCGCCCACGGCGAGTTTTCCAGTAGCGATCGAGAATCGAATAGCCCGCTCGAGCTGATGGTAGAGCGGCGTCGGGTGCGAGGTGTCAATGTTAAACGAAAGCGCCATTGTCCTATTGTACTACGGTAATAGTACAATGCGAGTTCCGAAAAGTCAAATTGGAACGCTAAAACCGGAACGAGGACTTGGGCACCAGCAACTCAGAGCGGTGAATCAAGTGTTCCGCCCGGCAGCCCCGCAGCGGTGTGATGTTTATAGTTAATGAATCAAGTGTTCCGCCCGGCAACCCCGTAGGGGTGTGATGTTTATAGTTACGGACGCAGACGCGGACTTCCAAGCTCCGTTAGGAGCGGCATAGAGTTGAGCGCAGGAACATTTCACCCCTACGGGGTTCCAGAGAAGTCTCAGGACACGTCCTCTGTCGAAGAGTCACGGGCTGCTCTCGACTCAAGTCCCACCTTCACCCGTAGGTGATGCGTTGGCGGGATTCGGAACGAAAGCCGGCCACGCTGAAGGACTCAACAAATAGTCCTTGCAAAGCTTTTTCGAAAGTTGTAGATTGCGCACATCACGCAATCATTTAACGTATCTTAGTTCATCGAAACGTATGATTTGCTGACACGCCCAGGCGTATAGAATTTGGGCTAACGCTTTGTTCCGGCTTACATCCTCACAGTCATCGTTTGCTTAGTTTCGGTCCTGACGGACGACTTAATTCGCTGACCCGATCTCGTCGGGGTCTTTAGCAATAATCGATCTTTGCTGAGTATCTCGCAGCAGAAGCTCCGGCTTTAGCAGGCGAACCCTCGGATTGCCGTTTTGTGCTTCTTCAATCGGCACGCCGAACCCGGTAAGCCTCACCTGTTTGAAAGTTGGTGTTTTTGACCACACGGCATCGCGCAAGCGTGCCTTGGCAGTTAATCGAGAACGGCCGCCCTCGAGGAGGCCACTCTCATTCACGCCACCCGCAATGAAGAGGCGGCTGACAAAATGGAGGAGTCTCAATGAGGATCAATGGTATCCAAAAGCGAAACGACGCGGCTGGGTCTCCGTTTTTCCTAGGGCTGCTGCTTATCTCTCTCGGGATAGTGTTCAGCCTTAGCGCGAGACCAGCCCTGGCGCAGTCAACTTCAGCAGGAACCGTCACCGGTCAGGTGACGGATCAGCAAGGCGCTGTGGTGCCCGGCGCGGATGTCACTCTGCTGAACCTTGCAACCGGCGCCACTCAGAAAACCGCGACCAATGATACCGGCCGATATACCTTCGTCACGGTTCCACCCGGAACCTACGATCTGACCGTCGGCAAGTCGGGGTTTCGAGTGGCCAAGGTTGCCGGTCAAAAGGTAACTGTAGGGCTGCTACGAACGGTCGACATAATAATGGAGGTCGGCTCGGTGTCAGAGACCGTTCAGGTGTCGGCTTCGATAGGGGCCGAGTTGCAGACTACTAACGCAACCGTTGGACAAACAATCAGCGGCAAGAATCTAGAGCTCATCACCAACCTGGGCCGAGATGCGAACGCGCTGTTTGTTCTGCAGCCGGCGGTGACCCCGAACGGTGAAGTAGCCGGCGCGGTTCGAGACCAGAACACCTACCAGCTCGACGGCGGCAACAACAGCGACGACATGGCCGGCACCAACAACACCTATACGCAGGCGGCCGGCTTTATTGGGTCGGCGGCGACGGGCGGCACACCTTCGGGCGTAATGCCGACTCCCGCGGAAAGCGTCGAGGAATTCAAGGTCGCGACCAACAACCAGGGAGCGGACTTCAACGGCTCCGCCGGCGGCCAGATTTCACTGGTCACCAAGCGCGGAACCAATCAATGGCACGGCTCGGCTTACGAACACTTCTTCGGAAGTAACTTTGGCGCCAACACCTGGCAGAACAATCACACACCGGTGAAAGACACGTCGGGCAAAGTCATATCCCCGTTTACGCCGCTCCCCCACACCCACCAAAACCGTTATGGCTTCTCGGCGGGTGGACCGATCACACCAGAGATCTGGGGAGGCAAGACATACATCTTCGCCAACTATGAAGCCCGGCGTTTCCCGCAGGCTACTCCGATTGAGAGAACCGTTCCCACGGAGTTACTGCGAGCGGGAGTGATTCAGGTCCAGGACGCCGCGGGTGTCTGGCAAAAATACAATCTGAACACCACGCCCGTCACTGTAGGCGGAGTCACATACCAGCCGGCCAGGTGCGGAGCCGCCAACGTGCTCTGCGATCCTCGCGGGCTAGGCATGAACCCGCTGATCTCGCAGCTCTGGTCGAAGTACATGCCGCTGCCAAACGATCCGTCGGCGGGTGACCAGCACAACACGCAGGGTTATCTCACCTCGGTGCTGCTGCCTCAAAACACCGACTCATTCGTGGCCAGAATCGATCACGACTTCGGTCCGAAATGGCGGTTGATGGCAAGCTACCGCTACTACCGGCTGGACCAACTCGCCAACACCCAGATAGACATCGGCGGGCTGCTTGGTGGGAGTCTCGGCCAGGCGGTCTCAAGCGCTCCGAGGCAGCAGAAGCCTTCGTACTATGTGATTGGGCTTACCACGAATATCACCCCCAGCCTGACGAATGACTTTCATTACAATTACCTGCGGAACTTCTGGGAGTGGTCAACCGCCCAGGCGCCCCCGCAACTCCCGGGACTTGGTGGAGCGTTGGAGCTTGGCGGTGAATCAGCCAACGCGTTGATCCCCTATAACGTCAACACCCAAAGCGTCCGCCAGCGGTATTGGGATGGGCAGGACCACACGATTCGTGACGACCTCAGTTGGATTCACGGAAGTCATCTCTTTCAGTTCGGAGGTTCCTATGAACGGAACTTCGACATTCACCAGAGAAACGACAACGGCCAGGGCGTGATGGCTGCGAATGTTTATCAGATCGGCACCGCGAATCCGGGACTGGCGTCGCTGAGCCCGAATTTCACTCCGGCCGGTTTGCCTTCCAGCCAGCTTGGCACCTGGACAAACTTCTACACCGATGTGCTTGGGATTGTCGTTCAACCGCAGTCGCTCTACACACGCAAGCTTCCCGACCTCAGCTTGCAACCGCTGGGTACGCCGGCTTTCGACAAGAGCGTTATTCCTTCCTACAACGCTTACGTCAGCGACACCTGGCGCATCAAGCCGACGTTCACGCTGAGCTTTGGCATCGGCTACGCGCTCGAGATGCCGCCGTACGAGATCGACGGCAAGCAGGTGATGCTGGTGGATGAAAAGGGTAATCCGATCGTGACTGAAGATTACCTGGCGAAGAGAAAATCCGCTGCATTGGCCGGACAGGTCTACAACCCGACGCTCGGGTTCGCGACCATTCGAAATGTTGCCGGCGGCGGGCGTAAGTATCCTTACGATCCGTTCTACGGCGGCTTCAGCCCGCGCGTCGCCATAGCGTGGAACCCGAAGTTCGACAGCGGTTTCCTGGGCAAGTTGCTCGGCCCGGGTAACTCGGTCATTCGGGCCGGCTACAATCGAATCTTCGGGCGGCTCAATGGTGTGGACCTTGTTCTGGTTCCACTTCTTGGTACAGGCTTGCTGCAACCGGTTCAGTGCCAGGGAGCCGTTCGAGCAGCGAATGCGGTGGCCGGCAATCAGTGCCTTGGAACCAACGGCGCTAATCCGAACACCGCTTTCCGAATCGGAGCGGACGGGTTGGTCGCGCCGCTTCCGGCGGCTTCCAACACTCTGCCGCAACCGTTCTTCCCGTCGACGCTGAGTTCATCGGGGACTCGCTTCGCATCGGCGGGCGGCGGGTCTTCGCTTGATCCCAAGTTCAGACCGAACGTCTCCGATCAGATCGACTTTACGCTGCAGCGCGAACTGGTTTCGCACAAGCTCCTGCTTGAAGTCGGATATATTGGACGGCGAATTCGGCACGAGTATCAAGCGTACGATCTGGACGCAGTTCCGTACATGACAACCCTGGGAGGCCAGACTTTCGCTGATGCCTTCAAGAACGTATTCCTGTCGCTCTGCGGACCGGTCCCCACGTGCACGGCAGCGGCGCCGGCGAGCTTGCCCGCGCAGCCGTTCTTCGAAGCGGCGATGGGTGGGCCAGGTTCGACCTACTGTGCCGGCTCTGCGAATTGCACCACCGCGGTTGCGTCGAAGCAGTTGTCCAACATCAGATCGACGCTGGTCTACAATTTGTGGAACGCACTGGCGGGCGACAAGGCGTGGACGCTTGGCAGGACCTTACCCAGTTCAAATCCACCCGGCGGCTGTGTCGCCACATCGCCGGTTTGCAACCAGCTCACATCCATATTCATGGAAGCGGCCAATGGATGGGGGAACTACAACGCGGCCTTCGTTTCGCTCGCGATACGCGACTGGCACGGAGTGACCGCACAATCCAACTTTACCTACAGCCACACGCTTGGGACCGGAGCAGTGACGCAGGCTACCAGTTCCTACACCGTGCTGGATCCATGGGATCTGGGCGCGATGTACGGGCCACAGTCGTTTGACGTGCGCTTCCTCTTCAACCAGTCGCTGTTATGGGAGCCCAAATTCTTCAAGGATCAGCACAGCATCATGGGAAGGATCATGGACGGATGGGCTTTCGCTCCGCTGTTCACCGCGCGCAGCGGGTTCCCGCTGTACATATCGACGCAGACGGGGACCAACGGATCCTGTCAGTCGTTTGGCCAGATGAACTGCAACGAGGGCAGCACTAACGAGCAGGCGGCTTTCCTTGTGCCTTACACCGGTGGCAATGTTGCGCATAAGGGCGTGGTTGTCACTGGCCCGATTGGAACAAACAGCAATCCGGCAAACGGTGGCGTAGGCATAAACCTGTTCAGCGATCCTGCCGCTGTCTACAACGGGTTCCGCCGGTTGCTTCTTGGTCTGGACCACAATGGAGGCGCGACCGGTCGGCTGCGTGGACTCCCCACGTGGAATCTGGACCTGAGCGTTGCGAAGAAGTTCCAATTCACCGAGCGCGTTGGGATGATGTTCCTCGCTCAGTTCGCCAACGTGTTAAACAAGTTTCAACCTAGCAACCCGACGCTGGCTCTCGACAGCCCGGCGTCGTTTGGCAATATCACGACTCAACTCAACACGCCACGCCAGATCGAATTCGGTCTGCGGGTACACTTCTAAAGTAGAAGTCTACTTCTACCTTTGGGGGCCGGGGAAACTCGGCCCTTTTTTTTTGCGCGCAGCCGGCGCTCCCTGCGCCGGCGCAACCTGCCTTTCGAAAGCCACAGGATTCCGCTGCCAAAGCGCTACGATTTTAAGCTCGGTTTGCGGGGATAGGTTCAGGATCTAGTACGTAGGCAATTAACCGCTTATTTGCGCCGCCTTCGGCACGCTGATCTGCGCAGATCAGCGAAACGCAGTCAGCGAAAATCAGCGGTTAATTCTTTCCGTTATGATTGAAAGAGTCAGAGTGAGCCACTACCGTTGTGAGCGATCAATGGCCTGGCAGTTTGCTGGATGGTAGAATCTTTTACGAACAATAGGAAGCAAATCAGAGGTCAATTGGAGGAAAGATGAAAGCAAAGCTCACTCTAGCGTTCGTGGCACTACTTGTTTGCTCAACTGTATTCGCGATCTCGCTCTCCAGCCGCGCAAGCAACGCTGCCGATAGCGGAGAAAAAATGAACTCGATATACGACTTCACACTCAAGGACATTGACCACAAGGAAGTCAACCTTGGCCAGTATCGCGGCAAGGTTGTGTTGGTAGTCAACGTCGCCAGCAGATGTGGATTCACTCCGCAGTACGAAGGGCTCCAAAAGGTTTACACGAAGTACAAGGACCGCGGGTTTGTGATTCTCGGATTCCCGGCGAACAACTTCATGGCGCAGGAACCGGGCACGGACGAGGAGATCAAGACTTTCTGCTCGGCGAAGTACAACGTGACCTTCCCGATCTTCTCCAAGATTTCGGTGAAGGGCGACGACATCCATCCGCTGTATAAGTTTCTTACCAGCAAGGAAACCAATCCTGATTTCGGCGGCGACATCAAATGGAACTTCAGCAAGTTCCTGTTAGACAAGAACGGCAAGATCGTCGCGCGATTCGAGCCGGCGGTGAAGCCAGAGAGCGATCCGATGATTCAAGCGATCGAGAAGGCGCTCGAGTAACCGCGATTCAAAGCATTCCACACTAATGAAAAGGGGGCGGCGCGCCCCCTTTTGCCGTCTCACTAGTGGGGTGTACCAGAGAATTCGCTAGTCCTGTATGGGCGGTCCTCCGTGGCCGCCCCTCTTTCGAGAAAGCGCTTCCTCATTAAGGGGCGGCCACGGAGGACCGCCCATACAGGACTACCCTTAACCGCTAGCGAAATGCAGGTTACAAGCAACTAGTAAGGCGCTCAGTTGGACGCCAACTCTATGCCAACTTGTATGCCTGTTGCGCGCGCTTGTAATCTGTAGCTTCTCTGCGAGGAGACGAATACGGTTTGGGCAAACGTAATAACACGCCTCTTGTTCTGATAGTTCTCGATGGGTTTGGGTATTCAGCTCGCCGAGAGGGCAACGCGATCGCGCTGGCTCGCACACCGCATTTTGATGAGTGGTACAGGACCTATCCGAACACCCTCGTCGAAGCCTCCGGTCAGTATGTCGGTCTTAAAGCCGGTCAGATGGGCAATAGCGAAGTCGGCCACCTCAACATCGGCGCGGGCCGCGTAGTGAGAATGGATACATCACGCATCGACTACGAAATAGAGACCGGCGCATTCTTCGCCAACGACGCGCTCGTTCAGGCGATGGAGCACGCGAAGAGTCGCAGCTCGGCTCTGCACTTGATCGGACTGGTTTCGCACGGCGGCGTGCACTCATCCCAGGAGCATTTGTACGCACTGCTTCGAATGGCCGAACAGCGAAGCGTCGAGCGCGTCTTCGTTCATGCTTTCCTGGATGGCCGCGATACCGCGCCGGACTCGGGAGCGGGATACGTCGCAGAACTGATTCAAAAGATGACTGAGTACGGCGCCGGGAGCGTGGCGTCTGTTGTGGGCCGCTACTACGGGATGGATCGAGACAAACGATGGGAGAGGACCGAGCAGGCCTTTCGGCTCATGCGCTACGGGGAAGGCCGCCCGCGGCACGACGCGGTCGACGCGATCCGAGAATCCTACGGCGACGGAGTCACCGACGAGTTCGTAAAACCGATAGCGATCCTCGATGATGGCGACAAACCGGCTGCGACGATTCAGGACGGCGACAGCGTGATCTTTTTCAACTTCCGGTCGGATCGCGCGCGACAAATCACGCGGGCTTTCACCGAAGACGACTTCACCTTTTTTGCTCGAGGGCCAAAACCCGACATCCGATTCACTTGTATGACTCATTACGACCGGCTGTTTCATTTGCCGGTGGCGTTTGGTCCGGAGCATCACGAGCAGATACTGGCAGATGTAATGGCGGAAGCCCGACTCAACAATCTTCGGATTGCCGAGACTGAAAAGTACGCGCACGTGACTTTCTTTTTCAACGGCGGTGTCGAGCCGGTCTTTCCCGGCGAGACCCGAATACTGATTCCCTCGCCCAAAGTTGCAACGTACGATTTGCAGCCTGAGATGAGCGCCTTTGGAATCACCGATCAAGTAGTCAGTCAAATTGGAAGCGAGCAATTTGACGTGGTGATCATGAACTACGCGAACGCCGATATGGTCGGGCACACCGGGAACCTCGAAGCGACGATCAAAGCGGTCGAGATGATCGACGAATGTCTCGGGCGAGTGGTCGAAGCGACGCGAGCCAAAGGCGGAACAGTGATCATCACCGCAGACCATGGCAACGCCGAACAGATGATCGATCCGGTGACCGGGCACATATTTACCGCGCATACGACGAACCCGGTGCCGGTGATACTTATTGGCGATCATCAATGCAAGCTGCGCGGCGGCGGTTCGTTGAGGGACATCGCGCCGACGATGCTTGGCCTGCTCGAGCTGAAGAAGCCGGAGCAAATGACGGGACAAGATTTGAGGATTAGTCAGTAGTCCGTAGTCCGTAGTCAGTAGTCCGTAGTCTGTAGCTTGTGTTGATAACGCGCGACTAACTGCTGACCATACTGAGACGGATTATCGACCATGGACCACCGACTACGAACTACGGACTACGGACTACGGACTACTGACTACGAACTACGGACTACTGACTACTCTAATAAGGCAAAACAATGAAAGTTGGACTGGTAGGTTTCGCTGGATCGGGTAAGACTACAATTTTCAATGCGCTCACCGGGCTCACCGCTGAAGTGGGCGGCTACGGTGCGCGCGAAAAGGCTAATATCGGCGTAATCAAAGTTCCCGATCCGCGCGTGGATAAACTCGCGGATATCTATAATCCAAAGAAAAAGACTTATGCGGAGATCAGTTTTGTTGACGTGGCCGGGCCGCAAGCCGAAGACGCCGAACAAACCCAATCAGGTCTGGATCCGAAGCTCGTTCAGCACATGCGCGAGGCTGACGCGCTGGTTCACGTCGTGCGAGCATTCGACAACACGATGCTCTCGCAATCGGCGGACCCGGCGCGCGACATACGTTCATTCGACGATGAACTGATGCTGACTGACCTCGTGCAGATCGAGAATCGAATAACAAGATTGAAGAAGGAGAAAGACTCGGCTCGCGAAAATGACCTGATGCTGCGCCTGAAGTCCGCGCTTGAAGAAGAACATCCGCTTCGCGACCTCGATCTCACACACGAAGACATAGGGCTAATCGCCGGCTTTCGATTTCTGAGTTTGAAGCCGTTGCTACTCTTGTTGAACCAGCCGGAGGAAGCGGCCGGAGAGGGAGTGATTGGCGACGTTCAGGCCCTCGCCGAGTCAAAGCAGCTAAGCGCGATCGCGATGGCGGGCAAGGTTGAAATGGAGATCGCCCAGCTTGTAGCCGACGAGCAGCGCGAGTTTCTCCAGGATCTGGGCATCGCGGAACCGGCGCGCGACCGGTTCATCCGCGCGGCGTATTCGCTGCTCGATTTGATCAGCTTCTTAACGTCGGGGGAAGACGAATGCCGCGCGTGGTCGATCAAGCGCGGAACTACCGCGCACAAGGCGGCAGGTGTAATTCACTCGGACATCGAACGCGGTTTCATTCGGGCGGAGGTTACGAAATTTGAAGACCTGGTTGAGTTGGGCAGCGAGGCCCGCTGCCGCGAGCACGGCAAACTCAGGTTGGAAGGAAAGGACTACATCGTTCACGACGGCGATGTAATGCACTTCAGGTTTAATGTTTGAGTAGTCAGTAGTCATTCGTCCTTGGTCATTAGTCCTTGGTCCTTAGCCCACTGACCACTGACCATTGACCACTGACCACTGACTAATGACCAATGACCAATGACTTCCTCCGCATCGTTTTGTTCGACGTCGATGGCACGCTGATAACGACAGTTCGACGGCGCGAATATCGCAAGCTCATCCACGAAATGCTAATGGATGTCTTCGGAACGTGCGGGCGAATTAACGAAGTGGACTTCGCCGGCAAGACCGATCTGGCGATCTACCGCGAAGCTCTCGAGTGCGAAGGCATCACTCCCGCGGGCATACGAGAGCGACTGTCGATGATCGAAGCGGCGACCGTAGATATCCTCAATCACCTTTCTTCAACCGGCGACGTGTTTCGGGTCTGTCCAGGCGTAAGAGAACTTCTCGATGTGCTTTCAATTGATTCACGGTTCCTGCCGAGCTTGCTGACCGGCAATGTCGAGAAGCTTGCAGAAGCAAAGCTGCGCGTCGCGGGAATCTGGCATTACTTCGGGCGTCGAGGCGCCTTCGGAAGCGATGATGAAGAACGCAATCACCTGCCGGCTATTGCCGCGGAAAGAATCAGCGCACAATTGGGTCATGCGCTCGCGCCGGAACAGTTCATTATCGTTGGCGACACCCCTCGAGATGTTGCGTGTGCGCGGCATTTCGGCGCGCGAGTTTTGGCTGTAGCATCCGGCCAGCACACGCTCGAGCAGTTACGCGAGTGTTCGCCTGACATTCTTCTTCCCGATCTTGGCGATACGGCGGCGGTAGTTGGACTGTTGGCTGAAATGTGAAACGTCCGCAGTGCTCAGCGTCCTCCGCGTCCTCCGCGTCCTCCGCGTCCTCTGCGGTTTATTCTTGATCAATGTCGGGGATCAACCGCAGAGGACGCGGAGGACGCTGAGGAGGAACAATCACACGTGGCCCGTGTACTTGGGCTCCAAGGTTGTCGCTATCCAACATCGACATATAGTATCCTTCAACAATCAAATCTCAGGAGGGCATAAGGTGAAAAGCATCAAGGTTCTGGTCGCAGTGATGTTCGTCGCGTCGACCATCGCGGCGCTTTCTACTCAGACGTTTGGATATCCGCCGTTCCTCATAAAGGCCAAGAAATTTGGCGCGAAGGATTGTACGTTTTGTCACGTCGATCCAGAAGGCGGACCGCCCTGGAACGATCGAGGCAAATGGTTGATCAGCGAGAAAGAGCGACGAGGCGCGGAGACCGTCGACGTCGAATGGCTCGCGGACTACAAGCCGGGCAAGGTCGCGGATCAAAAACCTGCGGACCCGGCGAAGCCGCCCGACAAGGACGACAAGAAGACTCCTCCAACTGCTCCCAAGGCCGGGAAAGTAGACCCGAAGACCTTTGATGATTTCGTTGGGGAGTATCAGGTGGACCCGCTGGGTATACTCATCATCACACACGAAGGTGACAAGCTGTTGGGCAAACCTCAGGACGGCGGAGAAAAGGAAGAGTTGCAGCCGCAAGAAGACGGTAGTTTTTTGGTAACGAACGTCAACGCGAAAGTGAATTTCGCGCGGGATGACAAGGGTAAGGTTGTCGAGATCCAGATCAACTTGAACGGCCAGGACCTGAAGGGCAAAAAGGTCAAGTGAAGGGTCAAGTGAGTGTGGTTGTATGCCGGAACAAGCGCGTTGGCGTTGGTACGTGTCGAGCGCGGGAGTCCTGTTATTGATCTGCTCTGCCGGTTGTTTTGGCCGAGGCCAGCGATATCGCGACTTCACGACGCAAACGCCGCTCGAGCAAAATGAAATTCTGATTCTGGGGTTCATGGGCGGACGTGAACCCTGGAACAATGACAAGCATTGTGTTCGCAGGCTTGCGCTCGAGCTGCGATCGATGAACCTTCCTGATGTGCACGTCGAGACGGTCGAGAACGAGAAACGATCGCTTGCAATCGAATTGGTCAAGAACGCGTTTGATCGAAATCACGACGGGAAGCTCGACCAACGGGAGTGCGCTTCCGCAAAGCTGATTCTCTACGGCCAGAGTTTTGGCGCCGCGGCAGTAGTCAAGTTCGCCCGGCAACTAAAGCAGATCGGCGTGCCGGTGCTCCTCAGCGTGCAAGTAGACAGCATCGGACGTGACGATTCGATCATCCCTTCGAATGTCGGCCGCGCGGCGAATCTGTTTCAGCGAAATGGATGGTTCATTCGCGGCGAGCAGGAGATCCGTGCTGAAGATCCAACGAAGACTACCATCGTCGGCAACTTCAAGTACGACTACAGCGACAGCAAGATCGATATCTCAAAAGTCTCGTGGATGAAGAAGTCGTTCAGGATTGCTCACACGCGAATGGAATACGACGACGAAGCCTGGGGGAAGGTGGAAGAGTTGGTATTGGCCACAGTAAACGGAGTTCGGCGGCGGGCCTAATGGAGCCCGATTCGCCGAACAATATCCACGAAGTCCGGGTGCGAGTGTAAGCCGTCGAAAGTCGGAATCACGTTGATAAAGATCAGCAGGCTGTTGCGTTCCTCGTAGCCTTTTTCCAGCCACTCCGATTAAGGGTACTCCTGTATGGGCGGTCCTCCATGGCCGCGCCTTAGTGAGGAAGAGCTTTTTCGAAGGAGGGGCGGCCACGGAGGACCGCCCATACAAGACTAGCGAATTCTCTAGTAAACTCCACACTGAACGGCCGCTCCGAGTCTCCTTTCAATCCAACCTACTTGCCGTCGATCGAGAAGGCGTACAGTTTGTTGTTTGCCTTACCGAGTCGCAGCATCTGATAACCCGAGCCTACATACACTACGCCGTCGGCAACCGTGGGTCCTCCGCCGACTGCGCCCCCGGTATCGAACTCCCAAACAATCTTTCCGGTCTTTGCGTCATAAGCGCGAATGAAATTGCCTGAAGAACCCGCAAACACAAGTCGATTGTCGCCCGTGCCGGTTACGGTCAGTGGCCCGAAGTTCGAGCGCCCGTCCGGGTTCATCGTCTGCCACAGGACCTTGCCGGTTGCGCCATCAAGCGCCGAGACGGAACCCTGCTTTGGGTGATTCGAGATGCCGACATAGATGCGTTCGCCATCAGTTGCATCGCCGAACTCGATACCGCCGAGCATGCCGCCCGGCCCCACTTCGGTTTTCCACACCAGCTTGCCATCCTTCGGATCAACCGCGTAGAACCAGCCGCTCTTTTGTCCCGCGCCGATCAGCTTCTTTCCGGCGGCGCCTTTGAATGAAATGGCGATCGTTCCGAAGTCGAAGTCCGGCCCACACTCCTTGGGATTCTGCACACAGTTCATATTCCACACGTCGCCGTGCTGTGCCTGATAAGACCACAGCATTTTTCCCGAAGCCAGATCGAGCGCCACTATCGCGTCGGACATCATCGATTCCGGTTTGGTGTAGTCATCGCCGGTCGTAAAGTAGAGTCGCTTGTCTTCAGGATGAATCGATACGGTTGACCACACGCCGACGCCCGACGGCCCGAAAATCTTGCGGCCCTTCTTATCCACACCCTGTTCCTTCGGCTCGTCGGTCACGGTATAGAAGCGCCAGACTTGTGCGCCGGTCTTCGCATCGAAGGCGGCGACTCCTCCGCGAAAAGTGCAGCATTCATACTTGGGGTTCCCGGCCATCACTATTTCTTCACGTGATGAAATGCCGATGTACACTCGACCGTTGTAATAGATCGGCGCGCTTGTGGCGATGGTCATCGGATGAGGGTCGGTCTTGACCTTCCAGATTTGCGCGCCGGTCTTCGCGTCGAGCGCGAACAAG
>DATNBZ010000125.1:0-56414 GCA_035607285.1 Blastocatellia bacterium
GGTTATGACAGCGTTCGATGATCTAAGCGAAGACGCATTGAGAGCAGTGGTCTTGGATATCATTAAACCTGAAGAACGCCCAAGAGTAGAAAGCCAATTGCACTCGGTATTAACGGGGATCAAAGCCTCAGATGATGAGAAAAGGACGAAGAAGAAACTCGAGTATGTTGCACGAGGACCGACCGGCAGAATGGCGGAGGAGTTTTTCGTCTCCCGATTCCGAGCTGGACTGACGCCCTTCAAAGGAGTTCTACGGGACTATCGAGACTATGGTGTTGGGTTCGACTTTGAGATTGTTGCTCGCGGAAACCGGACGTTGGTTGAAGTCAAGGGCCTAGCCAAAGAACTCGGTGGAATTTCGTTTACTGATAAAGAATGGCGGATCGCCAATGAAACCCAGAATGACTACTTCCTAGGGCTCGTTAGCAATGTTTCCGCATCTCCAGAAATTGGGTTCATGCAAAATCCCGCTTTTGGTTTCGTGCCGATTTACCATGCTTACGCGACCATCGCGGTTAGTTGGAACATTAGCAGTGAGCAAGTCACCAGAGTCGAACTCATCTGACGATACGAGGGGAACATGACTTTCGGGTGGAATGAGAACGTTCAGATCGACTTTGATCTTCGAGCGTCACCGGTTCATTGGGTCAACAGCATACTCACACTTGCGGACGACGAATCGGTCGGGCTGATTGCCAAACACTTGGTGAGTGCCGTACTGGAGATACGCTTCAAGGCACAACCCTCGTCCGCAAGCGTAAGGCATTCAAAACCCACAAGCACAAATGCTCTTACTGTCGGATCACTGAATTACTATGTCACATCGGCGCCTAGCGCTGCCGTGATTCGAGATTGCAAACAAAGCCTTTCAATCGGCCGCAAGCCAATACTGCTTGTTCCGAATACTCAAATCGGAAGAGCCGTCGAACTTGCAAAGAAAGCCAGAACGGTAAGACGCATAAGTATCTTTGGAATAGAAGACTATATCGCTTTCGATATCATTACGATGTCTTGCGAGGCGCAAGTGAAACCTGTTGAAATCTTCAAGGGAATTCTCCGGAAGGTACAACTAAGAGTTTCGTACGAGCGGAACTGAAAGACCGCCTCTCTCATGCTGCAGATGTACAGGCAATCGAGGAAGGGAGACTTCTGATCTCCAATCTTGTTTACCACGTGACAGCCAACCCGTCTCGGAGAGTGATTGAGAAGTGCGCCGGTAACATCAACGCAGGATTACTACCAGTACTTGTAATCCCGCATGCGCAGTCCAGCAAGGCGCAAGTTCTGGCCGAGGAAGCCGGGATCGACAATGAATTGACCATAATCTCGCTTGAGAATTTCCTCGCCTTGAATATCATCGAGCTTGCTACGGAGGAAGAGAAAGACCTTTATTGCGTTCTGTCCGAAATCATTGAGATATACAATAGCCGGCTAGCCGATGTAGAAACCGATTTGTCGCTACAGATACAGCTTCGCTAAAGAAAACCACGATGGCTTGATACGCCTAGTCATTCGCTTTACGGACGAACAGCGCAATGCTGACCCTCCCACGAGGTTAATCATTTCAGCAGCCCGCTCACGGTTCTGGAGATGTCACCGACGTCGAACGGCTTGGACAAGGCGACGTCGATGCATTGATTGCGCCCCGCCCGTTCGTAAGCCTTCTCTCCGCCATAGCCGCTAATAAGCACAATTTTCGTATTTGGTTTTCTCGACTTTATTTCAGCCGCCAGGGTCACACCATCGGTCCTTGGCATTGACAGATCCGTCAATACGACGTCGATCTCCTGGGAGTCCAGTATTTGGAGCGCCTCCTCGCCGTTTGATGCGACCGAAACCTGATGCCCTTCTCTAATGAGCATTTCGGCAAGAACACCTCTAACGGAGGCCTCATCGTCGACAACCAGCACTCGCCCTGTCAGATCAGGGCTGTCCGAGGGCGATCCAGGCTTGCGCTCCTCGCGCTTGAGGCGCGGCAATACGATCGTAAAGCTGCTGCCCCGATGAGGCTCGCTCTCGACCTCTATGTGTCCGTGATGCCGCTCGATGATTCTGTAACTCTCGCTAAGCCCCATTCCCAAACCCGACTCTCCCTTGGTCGTAAAGAAGGGCTCGAAGATCCTATGCTCGATTTCCTCCGTCATGCCGACGCCGGTGTCGGTGAATTTGACGCTCGCGTTCGACTGGTCCGTCGAGGCCCCAATCGAGACCGTAATCGCGCCGCCGATCGGCATCGCGTCGAGCGCATTCAGGATCACGTTGACGAAAACTTCGCGCAACTCCGAAGGCTCTCCGTTTATGAGGAGATCTTCGGTCTGAGACTCCAGTTTGACCTGGTACTTGATGCCCAGCGCTTCGGCGTCATCGCGCCATCTTGGGCGCGTGATGTCAACCGCATCGCGAACGATGTCCGTCAAACGAAGCGCGATCAGGTTTTCTTTGTGAGGACTCTCGCGCGCGAAGTTCTGTATGCGCTCAACCATTCGCGCCGCATCTTTTGCGGACTGTTCGACGATTCGCAGGTACTTTTCCGCGTTAGGTTCCTTCACCCTGGGAATAGCCAATTGGGTGTAGCCGATCACGGCGGCAAGCGAGTTATTGAAATTGTGAGCGATGCCCGAGGCCAACTGGCCGAGCGCGCGAAGCTTGTCGGCTTGCTGAGCGCGCGAATGCTCGCGGTGCTGTTCGGTAACATCTCTTACGAGCACGATGGCTCCGGCGGGTTTTTCCCGCCCGTCAAGAAATGGTGAAGCCGTCAAGGAAAGGCAGGTGCGAAATCCATCAGGCCTTGTATACCAGAGCCGGGTGTCAACTACTCGTAATGCCGTGAGCGCCCTCTGCACCGGCAGGTCCTGAGTCGCCACGACTCGACCGTGCTCATCGGCGAACCGCCCTTCAGCTAGTGACAGGTTGCGGTCGTCTCGTAGTTGCTCAAACGTTAATCCGAACAGATTCTGGGCCTGGCGGTTTGCCCTGATGATGGTGGTCTTCTCGTCAAAAACCAGCAAGCCTTCGGCCATCTGTTCGATTATCGCGTCAAGGCTCGTGTGCAGGCGCTCGGAGGTTCCCTGATTCATTCTGTCTCCTCGGCAGAGCCGAATCCCATTGCGAACCTGCAATGAGATTTAAGATACTTGTTGTGGTCAGACAACGGGAGCAGCGCGAAATCCTGGGCATAGTAACATCAGACATATGACGACTCCAGAGTTTGAATTATGAGGTAGTGGGTCAGTTTGAGGTTCAGAGTTCAAGCTTTAGCTTGCTCTTGAGCTTTATGGTTGAAAAACGGCAACGTAAAGCTTGAACTCTGAACCCACCAATTCTGAAGGCTGCAGCATCGAGCATGCCTTCCGGCCCCCCGGTGATGTACCATTACGTTTGCCGGCATAACTGCCGAATAGAGGTACTCATTAGGAGACCACAGGATGGGTGAGGAGTTTCAAAGCGATCAGGATTTTGCGCTCGGCGTAGGAGATTTCCCTTCCGAGCGTGACTACAAACTGCACTGCCTCAGGCATTCGACTTCGCACATAATGGCGGCCGCGGTCCAGCAAATCTTCCCCGATGTGAAATTCGGCATCGGACCTCCGATCAAGAACGGCTTCTACTACGACATGATGCTGCCTCGGCCGCTGACGCCCGATGATCTGGAAGAGATCGAGCGGCGCATGCGCGAGATCGTGAAGTCGGGGCTTCAGTTTGGGCGCGAGAACTGGGACAAAACGAAGGCGCTCGAGTTTTTCGGCTCGCGCGGCCAAAACTTTAAGCTCGAGCTGATCAACGGCATACCCGGGGACACCGTATCGACGTATGCGATCGGGGACTTCACCGATCTGTGCGCGGGCCCGCACGCGCGGCGCACGAGCGAGTGCAAGCACTTCAAGCTGACTTCGATCGCCGGCGCATACTGGCGCGGCAGCGAGAAGAACCCTATGCTCCAGCGCATCTACGGCACGGTGTGGCCGACCAAAGATGAGCTCGAGGAATATCTGCACAATATCGAAGAAGCCAAGCGGCGGGACCATCGCAAGGTTGGCCGCGAGCTGGAACTTTTCATGACGCACGAGTGGGCGCCTGGAGCGCCGTTCTGGCTGCCCAAAGGAACGGTGATCTATCACACGCTTCAGGAAACCATTCGCCGAATGCTGTCGCGCAACGGCTACGTTGAGGTAAAAGCGCCGCTGCTCTTCAGCGAGAACCTGTTCAAAACCTCGGGGCACTGGGCGCACTACAAAGAGAACATGTTCATCGTTCATGAAGACGAGCAGGACTTTGCGCTGAAGCCGATGAACTGCCCGGGACACATGCTGATCTTCGGGTCGAAGCGCCGCAGCTATCGCGAGCTTCCATTGCGCCTGTCCGAGCAGAGCGTGCTTCATCGCAACGAGCGGGCGGGAGTGCTCGCGGGGCTCACCCGCGTGCGGCAGTTTCAACAGGACGACGCACACTTGTTCATCACCGAAGCTCAGATCGGCGAAGAGGTGAACCGGCTGCTTGCGCTGGTCGCGCGCGTCTACAACGCGTTTGGCATGAGCTATCGCTTTACGTTGAGCGTGCGCGGCGACGACGCGACGAAGTACCTGGGCGATCCCGCGGTGTGGGACGAAGCCGAGAAACTTCTGGCGCAGGCGCTCGAAGAGAATCATCTTGAATACACGGTCGAGAAGGGCGAGGCCAACTTCTACGGTCCGAAGATCGATCAGATGGTTCAGGACTCATTGAAACGCGAGCACCAGCTCGGCACGATTCAGTTGGACTTTCAGCTCCCGCGTCAATTTGGATTGACGTACGTAAACGAGCACAACGCTGAGTCAATCCCGGTCGTGATTCATCGCGCGATCTACGGCTCGCTCGAACGGTTCGTCGGCATCCTGATCGAGCACTACGGGGGGGCGTTCCCCGTTTGGCTCGCTCCAGTGCAGGCAAAGGTGTTGTCGATATCGGAGAAGACCGCCGACTATGCGCGCGAGGTATATGAACGGCTTGCCGCCGAGGAACTGCGCGTTGAACTGGACATCCGCGATGACAAGATCGGGGCGAAGATTCGCGACGCACAGCTCGAGAAGGTTCCCTACATGCTGGTCACCGGGGCGAAGGAAGCTGAGTCCGGCGCGGTCGCCGTTCGCTCGCGTGAGAAGGGTGACGAGGGCGCGATACCGATCGAGGAATTCGTAGCGCGCATCAAAGCAGAAGCCAGGTTCGATTATTAGCTGTCTATGACGCAAGTCATCCGCCTAGATCCGGCTCTCCCACGACAGGAAGCAATCGACCTCGGAGCGTCAATCATTCGTGACGGGGGCCTGGTCGCCTTCCCTACCGAAACTGTTTACGGGCTCGGCGCCGACGCGATGAACGAGACGGCCGTTCAGAAGCTCTTTCGAGCAAAGCGCCGGCCTGCGGACAATCCTTTGATCGTCCACGTTAGTGATCGAGACATGCTGGACAGTGTGGCAGCCGGCGTCACTCCACAGGGCGAGCGATTGATCGGGCGCTTCTGGCCGGGCCCGCTGACGTTGGTTCTGAAACGGCAGCCGGAAGTGGCGAGGTCGGTATCCGCAGGCTTGCCAAGCGTTGCGGTTAGAATGCCTTCAAACAAGATCGCTCTGGAGTTGATAAAATCCGCGCGGACACCGATCGCCGCGCCGAGCGGCAACGCCTCGGGTCGACCGAGCCCGACTATCGCCGCGCATGTTCTCGAGGATCTCGGCGACCGCGTCGATCTGATCTTCGACGGCGGCCCGACCAGCATAGGAATCGAATCGACCGTGCTCGATCTGACGACTGAGCCGCCGATGATCCTCAGGCCCGGGGCTGTAACCCGCGAGATGCTGATGGAGATCATAGGAAGAGTCGATCAGGCAACGTCGGGAGAGCATCTGGGTCGATCACCCGGGACGCGCCATCAGCACTATAGCCCTCGCGCTCGCGTGCTTCTGGTCGAACATGACTCGCCCGAATCGATCGAGTTGATCTGTAGAGAGAGGTTGACGGAAGGAGCAGTCGGGTTCATCGGTCATACGAGAGCAGCGATCGACGATGACGAGTTCTTCGTCATTGAAGTCGGAAGCGCCGATGATTATGCGCGTGCGCTCTACGGTGCGCTGCGCGAGCTTGATCAGAAAGGCGCGCGCGTGATCGTAGTCGAGGGAATAAGCGAAGACGGGAAAGGCGCAGCAGTGATGGATCGCCTGCGAAGGGCTGCATCAGAGGTCATCGAGTAGCAGCCGAAGGCATCTATCACGGATCGTCGCTGATTACCGAATTGTGTTAAGATCGCTTTCAACGTTATTGCCCTCCTGCGGTCTAAGGGCAATTCGCTATTTCTGATATCCACTCTGATATTCATGGACATCGATTCCATCCGACGCTACTGCCTCTCATTTCCTCACGCGACCGAAGACATTCAATGGGGCGACGACCTGTTGTTTCGAATCGCGGGCAAGATCTTTGCCGGAACCGGACTAACGCCTCCTTCAGCGAATCAACTGACGTTCAAGTGCACGCCCGAGAAGTTCGCGGAGTTGATCGAGCGCGATGGAATCACCCCCGCGGCCTACACCGCGCGCTATCACTGGGTATCGGCTGAGTTCGACGCGTTGGAAGAATCGGAGCTCAAAGAGTTGATCAAGCAGTCATATGAAATGGTTTTGTCCAAGCTACCCAGGAAGGCCAGGCTTCAGCTTGGTTAGGACGTCAGAGTAGGGGGACTAATGCAAGCGCTCAAGAAACAGAGTCTGATCGAGGATGGTCTACAGCTTGTCACAGATGAACCGGAACCGGGTGTGGGGCACGCTGAGGTAAAGATCCGCGTCGAAGCTGCATCAATTTGCGGGACGGATCAAAGCATTTATCAGATCACGTCGAGACCCGGGATGCGCGATGAGATGCTGGCCTACAACGGAGGCGACGTCGCCCGCTATCAACCCATCATCGTCGGACACGAGTTCTGCGGCGAGGTGGTCGAAGTCGGCGACGGCGTTCATTCGGGTTTTGCGCGCGTTGGCGATTACGTGACTGCCGAAATGCATATCTTCTGCGGTCACTGCCAACAGTGCGCGACGGGGCAGCGGCACATCTGTAAGAACATTCGAGTGAAGGGCGTGCACCTAGACGGCGCTTTCGCCGAGTATGTAGTCGTCCCTGCCACGAATCTTGTTAACCTCGAACGCTTCGGCGGACGCGCCGTGATCCCCCCGACCTTTGGAGCTTTCCTGGATGCGCTCGGCAATGCCGTGCACACAGTTATGGAGGGCCGAGTCGAAGGCAAGACCGTTGCGATACTTGGCTGTGGCGCTCAAGGGTTAATGTCGGCTGCGGTCGCAAGGACCCTGGGCGCAGCACGGATTTACATCACCGACTTTTCGAACCCTCAGGGCTTCGACGCAAGCCTCCTCGCAAAGCGTTTCGCGACTGCACGTCAGCTTGGGGCAGATTTCTGTTTTGACACAAACCAAGAAGCCGCGCCGGGCCAGCATCGCGAAATGCTCCAGCGCGCACGCGACGCACACGGCGGTGGCGTCGACGTCGTACTCGAGATGTCGGGCGCGGAAGCGGCCTATAACGACGCGGGAACCATAGTGAAGAATGGCGGGCAGATCTTGCTTCTCGGTATTCCCTCAGAGCCCCTGACGAGTTTCAATTTTGGCAAGAACGCAATCTTGAAAGGCGTGACGATACGAGGCATCTTCGGCAGACGTATGTTCGAGACTTGGAACGCGATGCTCGATTTGCTCGCTTCTGAAAAGTCAGGATTGAAAGATAAGCTTGAGAAAATCATTGGGGATGAAACAGTACCGCTTTCAAACTTTGAATATGGGTTTGAGCGTGTTCGCACGCGAGAAGCGATCAAGCTACTCCTTGTTCCAAAAGGTGAATCAAATTAGCAAAAGGGCGGTATAGAATTCTGAAGTTATGTCGAACTCATCTTAGGATATGGAATCCAACCTACCATTCTCTATTCACTCAAAAGTACTTGCGATCTCTTTTGGAAAGTAGTATCTTTCGCTGGCCACAAAGTGTAATCAGACTCATAGATGCACCCGCGCGCGGACTTGCGCTGACTTTCTAGGTTACAATCTCAATCCTTGGATAGAAGGAGCAATAGAATGAGCCGATCTGAGCGTCCTTGGAAAACCCTAATTAACAACCTGGAACATCACCTACAGGTTGTTGATGAGGAAATGAAGTTATTGGGGTTTATTGACCGATCAATATTGAACGGATACCTGAACAAAGAAAAGGGAGAAATCGAATCCACATACCTGACTACACTAGAACGATTCTCGAAGATCCATAACTTGAAGGCACCACCTCTTTGCTATGTTTTTTTTGGAGATAAGCTTGGTCTTCTTGAAAGCAACATAGATATTAATTATCCAGTTCTATTGAATTTCCCCAAGACCTTAAGCGAGATCGTCAAGCAAGGGGAGAGCAAAGAGATTACGCCGCGGCTTCTAATTCGTGCTAAACACGCTAAAGACTTATTTCAGCAACTTAGCGATATTAATACAATCTTACTATGTCCTCTCTATTCACCGACGGGAGATCTTCTATGCCTGCTCCTGCTTCCCGACTCACATATGTGGAAAGACTCCCAACTGACAGAAGATGAATTTCAAGAGTTCTTTGGCGCAATGAGTTCTCAGTTATCCATAGCCTACAATCACTTCCTGGAAGACTGCCAGAGAAGTCAAATGTCGGAGCTTTGGGAATTGTTCTTATCATCTGACTTGTCGCCGACCAGATGCTTTCGGAATCTCGCAGAGAAGATCCCTTTATTCCTGCCAAGTTTCGGACCGCTAAAGCTTAACCCTGAACCGGAGGTTCAGATACTACTACTACAGAAATCACCTCAAACTGGTAAGCCGATTTATCTCACTATTCGAGCCACCACAAGAGAAGAGCCCGACACAACGCGCATTGATATTCACAATTCAATTTGCGGATTGCTCGTACAGAAGGAACGAGATGAACTCCCGTATTTCTGCGATGACCCTCGGAAGCGTAAATATGGCACTCGGTACAAGAACTATCTAGGCGTTGGAAAGAAAAGGCCGATTAAGACTGAATTCGCCGTGAGACTGCATACCGGAGCGGATTTCGTCGGAATACTCAACCTTGAGAGTGAACTTGAAAATGCATTCAGTATTCACCATATAGAGACGATTCAAGTCCTTACTAAACACATCGCACCTATGGTTGCTGCCTTTGAGGAACGTTTGAATCTCAACAAAGCTCTACAATACTCGCTCGGCGATACTGCGTCCCGTTATCTGGATAGTCTGGCCAGCATTTTCAAGCACGGTATAGACTCGCCCCTCCTGAGCCAGCAGAACAATCTTTTCTTCATTCATAGGTGTCTTACTAAGCTTCATTCTGAGGCAAACCGTCTGTTTGAAAAGAGCTCAAGTACGAGTAAGCGGCATAGCAAAGATTCTCGTTTAGATGAAGTGCTATCTGAAACGAAGTCTGCTCTACGGAGATTTGATAAGAGCCATTCGCAAATCAGACGATATATTGAGACATTTACGAATGATATAAAGGGTATTGGACAACAGGGCCGAAGGAATCTGCTCGGTCTGTTGAAGGAAGTAAAGCAATTTACATTGAAAGGCTTGCTGCAAGAAGAGACTGAATCAATAGCCATACGCATAAAGTGTCCGCGCCAAGTCTATGTCTTTTGCTCTCCATTGATAAAGCAACACATCTATTGTTTGCTGCATAATGCTATTCTTTCGATCCAGGAGAGGATGAAGGAGAATCCGAAAAACGGGGTAATTGACCTTTCTGTATCAAAAGACTTGCCGGCCAACAAGTTGCAAGAGAGAGAACTTAATGCACGTTGGATCGTGAGAATCCGAGATAACGGGATAGGCGTAAAAGTAGAACAGTTGGAAAAGCTTCGGGAGTTTCGCGCTGGAACGCGTTTTCGCAAAGATCAGGGGCTAGGGTATGGTATGGTTGCGGCTCAACGGTATATTGCCTCGATCGGAGGGAGGATCGAACTAAGCAGTACTTACACAGAATACTTTGAGGTTGCAGTATACTTGGATGAGTACAGAGATGAGTTGCACGGTCCACTTTCAGCTCACAGGACCTAACGGAGGTGACTTATGGATAGCAGGAAAAGAATTCTGGTAGTGGAAGACGACAGTAACCTAAGAGAAAGTTACATGGCAAACCTCAAGATGGAGAATTACTTGGTGGATGGTGCCGGATCACTCCAAGAAGCTATCGAAGCTCTTGATAAACGCAATTACCACACTGCTATCGTAGATATCAAACTAAAGAAGAAAGATTCAAAAAATGAAGGTGTCGATGTCGTCCGTTACATCCGGCAGCTTGACGAAGGAACAGAGAGCATAGTCCTGTCTTCAATGAAGGATCAAGTGCTCGAGCGCGATTTGCTCAAGGAACATGAAGTATTTGACTACATCGTTAAGGCCGATCTTGACAACAAGGGGGGGATTTCCCATTTGTTGAAAAGAGTTAAGAGCGCAATAGATACGTGTCGTGTGGATACCCGATTGTCTTGGGAAACACTAGTCGGACAAATAGGGTGGCCAATTGATGGAGATCGTTTTACGGCGGAGTGCCTAACACGTCTTGAATTCAAAGGTGGGTTCCAAACGCTAAGCAGTGCACTTGTTGCTGCTTGCAAACCTGTGATGCCTCTCGTTAGGGAAAACCTTGTCGATCGGGCGCTAGCATTCGATGAACACGAGGGCCTCTTTCGTGGAAGGTTCTGGTCAAAGAGTCAGGGAATGGCGATCGAGCTGTTCTTCTGGGGTAAGAATGTGTCGAGCGGCACAGGTCAATCAAAATCGGTTCTTATGGGACGTTCGATTTTGCATCACCCGAAAGAAAGGGCCGGGCTTTCTGTTGTCATTGCCGAATTATCCGGGCGTTCTAGATCGGACTTCTCAAACGCTAAGCAGCGACAATAGAGCCGATGTGACAACGACTTGGTGGTTAACCCTTCAAAGCTATTAAGCTCAGGTTCACGGTAAAGCTTTGTGACTGACGTCAGCCCGCCTTGAAAGCGGTGTGGATATGACAAATGAAACACCAACTATACTTGTTGTTGATGATGATGGAACGTTTGTTGACTCTCTAGTAGCTGCTTTTAAGGCTAAAGGTGTTGAAGTCGAAGGTTGTAAAAAACCTGCGGAAGTACTTCGATGGAGTAAGCGGGAGGACTTTGCATTTGATTTGATCCTCTTAGATATGCGTTTGGGTGTTACCAAAGGTGGTGAGGCTATCAATGCCGCGAAAGTTCTTCCTCACCTAAAGACTTACTCACCCTCGGCGAAGGTGGTTGTTTTCAGTCAGAAAGATATTAACGTAGCGGAATGCGTGACCTGCATCCGACTCGGTGCATTGGGAATCATTCCTAAGAGTGTCAATCCAGATGATCTGGTACTTATCGCTCAGGTGTACCGACAAATCGGCGATAAGAACGAAAGCCGGGAAGAATTGATCCGGCTTCTATGGCAAATGGTTTGTGATTCTAAGGATCAAATGAAAGGTCAGTACCTAGAAATGCTGATGATTAACCTTTTCAACTCGATGCCAACATTCAAAGTCATTGGACAGAATATTCTCTGCAATGCAGGAGAGATTGATGTCCTCGTAGAAAACACTAACAAGAATGACTTTTGGCAAAGGCTCGACTCTCTTCAAATGATAGTCGAATGTAAGAATCAAAAAGATGCAGCTCAAGTAAGAATCTTAACCCAACTAAAGGAACTAGTCTTGGCGCGCGGCCAGTTATCTAGAGCCGGAATACTGGTGTCAATGAATTCGGTTACACGAGGGTTCAAACAGCGAAGAAACGAAATAAGGCAAAGTGACCAGATCAACATTTTCTTTCTAGAAAAAACTGGTTTACAGAAACTGGTCGGACTTTCATACGATAAAAGGGAAGAGTATCTCCGCGATGTCTTTAGTAAGCAGTAATTGTTAGTTTACACCTAAGATTGTCCCCTCGTATCAATCTCATCTCTCGCTAAGAACACACCTACAACCATCAACTCAACCGCGCAAGCGAACAGCTCATCGATTGCAGCGCTGTTTCAAGAAGAAATTCCGCCAGCTCAACGGCAAAGCCTCGACCTCGATCGCCCGCCGCTTCAGGGCTTCGTTATCCCTCTCGGTCGAGTATAGTTTTGTGATGTCCTCCACAGTGATGTTATTGGGTTCGCGAGCAACCAGCTTGATCTCATCGCCTGCGGTGACCTCTCCCTCCTCGAGCACCGAGAAGTAGAAGCCCGACCTCAAGCTGCTCAAGAAACGTTTCAGGATGTCGTCTCGCTCGAACTTAATGCCAAGCTTGTAGCAAGGCATGCGCGGTTGAGTAACCATCACGAGCGCTGAACCGATTCGGAACGTGTCGCCGATGTTTGTGTGCTTCTCCAACAATCCATCGGTCGTAAAGTTCTCGCCGAACATTCCCCAGGTTAGTTCTGGCCGGTCCAATTCGCTGCGCCAATAAGCGTAGTGCTCGGACGGATACGCGTAGACGGCTTTCTGCGGTCCGCCGTGAACCGAGAGATCCGCTTGCCGATCTCCATCGAGATTTAGCTTACGCAGCCCGACTGCACCCGCGACCGGTTCCTTGTAGATTCCGGTGGTTACCTCTCGTCCCTTCCATATAACGACCCGCGGCAAGCCTACATTCAACGAGATCAATTCCATTTGCTCGACCTCACTTTCTATCTCTGGAGCCATCCTCCGCGCTCTCAGCGTCCTCTGCGGTTGAGATTCCCATCACTGATCAGCAAACCGCAGAGGACGCAGCGGATCAGCGACTTTGAGCCACCCGCCGTTTGAATCCAAAACGTTGTACAGAGTAAGCTAATCAACTAATAAACTCGACCGAGGCTAAAAATGAACCCAACCGAACTCTACTCAACACTGAACCGCGAATTGGAAAACATCAAGGAGGCCAAGACCTTCAAGTATGAAGTGCCTCTTGAAAGCCAGCAGGGCGGCGAGGTCACAGTCGACGGCCACAACGTCGTGATGCTTGCCTCCAACAACTATCTCGGGCTCTCCAATCACCCGCGGATAAAAGCTGCGGCGCATCGCGGGCTGGATGAGTGGGGCTACGGTATGGCGTCGGTGAGGTTTCTGTGTGGAACCGAGCCAATTCATTTTGAGCTCGAACAACGCATTGCAAGGTTTGTCGGTTGCGAATCCGCGATCCTCCATTCCTCATGCTTCGCGGCCAACGAAGCTTTCTTCACCGCGTTGCTGGCGAATGATTTCGGGCAGACCGATTACCAGGACGTGATCTATAGCGACCAGCTCAACCACGCGAGCATCATCGACGGAGTTCGGCTTGCTCGCGCCGTCGCCAAGCAGACCGTCTCGCGTTTGTATCGAAACGGGGACGTCAATCACCTGCGGGAGATGCTGGAGGAAGATCGCGATAAGAACTATCGCATCAAGATTATCGCGACCGACGGCGTCTTCTCGATGGAAGGCTTGCTCGCGCCGCTGGCCGAGCTTCGCAGTCTGGCGACCGAACACAACGCGCTTTTGTTTGTAGACGAGTCTCACGCGACCGGCGCTTTGGGTAAGACCGGGCGAGGCGCTATTGAAGAACTCGGCGTCTTTGGACAAGTCGATGTGATCACAGGGACGTTCGGCAAAGCGCTTGGAGGAGCGTCGGGCGGATTCATAGCAGGAAGCACGCCGTTGATCGAGTTCCTTCGTCAGAAGTCACGGCCTTACACATTTTCAAACACGATGCCTCCCTCGGTTGTCGTCGCATCGATCGAGGCGATAACGATAATCGAGGAAGATCCATCGATCGTGAACCAGCTTCGCGAGAACACCAGCTACTTCCGCCGGCGAATCGTCGAGCTTGGATTCAAGATAATCGAGGGCCGTCACCCGATAGTTCCGGTGATGCTGGGAGAAGCGGCGATCGCTCAGGATATGAGCCATGAATTGTTGAAAGAGGGCGTGTACATCAAAGGGCTGTGGTATCCGGTCGTGCCAAAAGGAGAGGCGCGATTGAGAGCGCAGATCTCCGCGGCACACACGCGCGAGGATCTCGATCGAGCGCTAGGAGCTTTTGATAAGGTAGGCCGGCGGATGGGTGTGATTCATAAATGAGGAAGCAGCAAGACACTTTGTTGGGTGCGGATTCCACCAGGCTTCAGCCATCGTCAATGCGCCCGCTCAGCGACCGTCGGAATGTCGGGGTGTCACTCAGGGAAATAGAGCGCCGCATCAGAGCGCTGCAGAGTTTGGACCTCAGCCGCAGTGGCGTGAGTGTCGATTATCTGCGGCTGCGCTTGTTCGACCTGCTAGAGAACTACGCCTGTCGAACTATCTTCCTTCAATCGAACGTCAAGATATTTCGCGCGCGCAGGAAACCCCAGGGAGAGGGTGAAGGACTGTTTACGCACAAGAAAGAGCTTTGGTATCCAGAGCCCCAATACGTAAGGCGACTTGGGCGATTGAATAGAATCGGGCAGCCACTCTTCTACTGCGCTACGAACTGGGAGACATCCATATTCGAAATCCGCCCCGAAGTCGGGGACATCGTGACAGTTCTTGAATGCGAAGCGATCGGCGCGGCGTCTCCTATGCTCAGCGCCGTGGATACCTACCAACAACTTGCTCGATTGGGCGTGAAGATAGACGAAGACCCGGGTGGGGCTCCATTGCGTGATTTGCGAAAGTCGATCGGTGACAGCGCGTGGCGCAAGAATCGATTGATCGAAGAATTCGTTTCCGCTGAGTTTACGAGAAACGTAGCGGACAGCCATGAATATGAGTACAAACTGAGCATAGCGATGGCGGAATTGTTATTCAGTTTCGGCATCGACTCCAGGGGCATTGACGGAATCGCTTATCCAAGCATGCGAACCGATCTCATCGATGTGAACATAGCGCTGCTGCCGCGGGCAGTTGATCGGATGTACCGACCAATAGCGTGTCAGACTGGGAGGATTGTCGGGTTTTCTGACATCGGGATGCCAGAGTGGGAACCGGGCGTTTCTAAGTCCATTCATAGGTACGGGCGAATAGAATGGGACTTGAAAGCATCCGCGTCGGAGTGAGTACACTTCGAATGTCCGTCGCTTTTGTAGCCGTGCCTGAAGAAATCGATGCAACATTTCCCACAGTGGACGACGACTAAATCCCACCAACGCAGTTGGTGGATTCTTCATACCCAGCCTACGCGCGACACCTGCGGCGGCTTCCCGAATCCCACCAACGCAGTTGGTGGATCGTTCATACTCAGCCTCCGTCTCCTGAGTTCATAAAGGCTTTCAACAGCGCGGTCGTCAACTCGCCACATGTGCCGACATACGCGGACGGCTGCCATAGCTGATCTATCTTCGCCGCCACAATCGCAAGCGGGAAATGCCTCGCTACGAAGTATTGGCCGTTGTTCATGAGAGAAAGCGCAACTTGTTCGATACTGATCTTTGGCGTGATTCGCACACGCAGATGGACGTGATCAGGCAGGACGGTAGCCTGATCAATCGCGAAACCATGCCGGGCCGCAACCTTTGTCCAGTAGTCGACCAAAGCCTCACCAGACTTCGAACCAAATACTCCCCGACGGAACCTGGTAGCAAGAACAAGGTGATGATTCAAATCGAAGGTGGAGTGCGCAGTGGCGAGAACATCAGGTTCTTTAGCTCGGAATTTGAATACAGGAGGAAGCGGGCGCTTGGCGTAGCCATGATGCTCAGCTTGGCTCTCGATGTAGAGCTTCACCGCCTGGATTCGGACGCTCCCGGCGCTGCGCGCTAGATAACCGCGCGCCCAGAGCGGCGGTGAGAGTTCGAATTCCCGGCATAACGCGGCGGAGCTCCGACCCTTGAGTCTCTTCAGTACATAAGAGATTAGCTGGCTTGGGCGAAGGCTCAACACCAATTGGACGTGTTCAGGTTGGAAGTCCTTCTCGATCAGATGAACGTCGTTCATAGTGCACAACTCGCTCAATGCCTCTGCGAGAGCAACCGTCCGCTGTTGATCGTCGAAGATAGGCTTTCGGCGATGAGTCCGGAAGCAAATGTGGTAGTGAAGCTGGAACGCCCATGAAATCTCTTTGAATGGCTCCACCTGCATGCCGCGAGCATACGAGAGATGAACCTTTGAAGACAACAGAGTGTTATAGGTTGATTATGAACAATCCACCAACTGCGTTGGTGGGATTCCGGACCAGCCCTCGCCCGTCCCTTCCGTAGGCTGAGTGTGAACGATCCACCAACTCCGTTGGTGGGATTCCGGACGACATCCAGCATCGCTTGAATTATTCAAAGTTTTGAATGGCTCTAGAAAGGAGTTCCCCATCGAACCTCTCTAGAAACTTCCTCACTTTTCTTGTCGTTTAATCAGAGTCTATTCGTTCTGATATCAAGAAACCGGCTTCAATGCCGGGTCTGAAGTGTGCCCGAACAAAACAATCCCTCGAGAAGGAGTTCCTATGAAAGCGATTCACCGTTCACGCGGCACACTTGCCGTTCTGACCCTGGTTCTGCTGGCCGCCGCAAACGGCTTGGCATCAAGCCGCACTGCCGGTCCCAAAAAGATCGAGTTCACCACTGATTCCAAGGAAGCGAAGGATTACGTTGCACAGATCGTCAACCGGATCGAGACGTTTCAATTCGGTCCTGAGATAAATGCTCTTGCGAAGAAATCCGTCGAGGCCGATCCGAAATTCGCGTTCGGTTATTATCTGCTGGCCACCACCGCCGCTACTCCCGAGGAAACGAAGCAGAACAACGAGAAAGCCGTTGCGCTTGCCAAGAACGCTTCGGAAGGCGAGCGCCGCTACATTGAAGCCGTCCTGCTCACCCGGGCGCAGAAGCCGAATGAAGCGCTCCCGATTTTCGTCGATCTTGCCAGGCAGCACCCCGATGATCGAATGGTGCAGATGCTGCTCGGCCAGGTTTATGCCAATCTCGGCAAGCTCGACGAATCAAACGCGGCTTTCGAGCGAGCAAAGAAGATCGACGGCAGCACGCCGCGGGTCTACACGTTCCTTGGCAACAATGAATTGTTGAAGGGCAACTACGCGAAGGCCCGCGAGCTTTTCAACGCGTCTCTCGCAAAGCAGGTGAAAGGCAGCGCGCCGTTTGGACCCAACTACGGGATGGCCTTCTCGTACATTTATGCGGGTGACATAACGTCCGCGGTAAAGACGCTCGAGGCTTACGCGGCTGACTATCAGACCTCGACGCAACAGCAGAACTTCCCCGCGGTGTTCATATGGAATTCAATCGCGCGATTGCATCTCGAGTACGGCAAACCTGAAGACGCAATGAAGGCGTACGAAAAAGGCTACGCGACGATCCCGGACAGCAAACTTGACGAGATGCAGAAGAAGATCTGGCTCGGTAGGCTTCATCACGGCACAGCTCGCACACTTGCAAAGATGGGCAAGCAAGCGGAAGCCTGGAAAGAGGCCGACGTCATAAAGAAGATGATCGAAGACGGCGGCAAGGACGGCGAACAGTTCTGGCCGGCATATCACTACGTGACCGGGTATCTGAAGCTCGAAGCGGGTGAGTACGCGAAGGCGGTCGAGGAATTGAAGCAGACTGACCTTACCGATCCGTTCCACAAGCTGCTGCTCGCTCGGGCTTACGATAAGAGCGGTGACAGCGCGAGCGCTCAAAAGCTTTACAAAGAGATAACCGAGTTTAACCAGCTCACGCTTGAAAGGGCGCTGGCGTATCCGGAAGCAAAAAAGAAGCTCAAGGCTTGAGTAACAATCACTCCTTAAGAAACTCAGGGGCGGCCCGCGGCCGCCCTTTTCATTTGAAACTGCATCGTTATTCGCAAGACGTACGGAGGAGTGTGATTAAAAGCCGCACTTCCCACGTAGTACGAATTCATTCGTTTCTGAGAATCCCAACGAATAAATTCGTTACTACGTGGGGGTTATCCGTTGGTTCAACAGCGTGGTAATCTAGACTTTGATCGTGAGAAGAATTCTGAGCACAGCGTTCGTAATCGCCCTCGTCGCCGGCATCTGCCTTCCGGCGCCTCAGACCTTTAGCGTGCAGTTCACTCAGTTTCAATTGCAAAACGGCTTGCGCGTTGTGCTTTCAGAGGACCATTCGGCGCCCGTCGTCGCAGTCGCGGTTTATTATGACGTGGGTTCGCGAAATGAAGTGAGGGGACGCACCGGCTTCGCTCACCTTTTCGAACACATGATGTTCCAGGGCTCGGAGAACGTGCGTAAGGCCGAGCACTTCAAGTACATCGAGAGCAACGGCGGCGTTCTGAACGCAAGCACTCACGCTGACTTTACTGACTTCTACGAGTTCCTCCCGTCGAATCAACTCGCTCTCGCATTGTGGCTGGAGAGCGATCGGATGCGGTCGTTGAAGATCACCGCCGCGAATCTGAAGAATCAAAAAGAGGCGGTGAAAGAAGAGAAGCGGCTCAGCTACGACAACCAGGCTTACTGGCCGGCGCTGCTGAAAATGGATGAGATGGTTTTCCGCAACTGGGCAAACTCGCATTCAACGATAGGCTCGATGAGGGACCTCAACGCCGCGACGGTTGCCGACGTAAGCAGGTTCTTCAGTACTTATTACGCGCCGAACAATGCCGTCCTGGTGATTGCAGGGGACATCGACTCGAACGAAGCCGAAGGGCTTGTGCGCAAATACTTCAGCTCAATTCCCCGGCATGAGTCACCGCCCAACGTTGACGTGTCGGAGCCGTTTCGCGTCACCGAGCGCAAAGCCGTAATCGACGACGCTCATGCCGAGGTTCCCGCACTCTCAGTTGCATGGAAGATTCCGCCGCGCAGATCGCCCGACTTCTACGCGATAGCGCTGCTCAAATCGATACTGTGTGATGGCGAGAGCGCTCGCCTTTATCAACGGCTGGTAAAGGATCGGGCCGTTTGTCTTGAAGTCAACGGAACGCTGGAAGCGCGGCGCGGTCCGGGCCAGGTAGCGGTCTTCGCGATACGCAAACCCGACGCACAGGCAGATGATGTTCGGGCAATCGTCGAAGCTGAAATCGCGCGCGTCAAGGCGGATGGTGTGAGCGTCGATGAACTGACGAAGGTGAAGAACCAGTTTCGGCTCGATCGTTTTCTCAGCGGATCAGAGGGTGAGTACGCCAGCCTGCAGACAGCGCTCGGACGAGCGCTCGCGCTCGGCGAATTTGCAATGTTCGACGGAGACCCGTCGCTGATCAACACCGAGATATCAAGCTACCTTGCGGTGACGGCCGGGCAAATACGCGATGTGGCCCGCAAGTACTTTGTGCCGGAGAATACTTCGATGCTCGATATCAGGGCGATTGCCGGCCAAACGCAGGCTCCAGAAGTACCGAACAGGAAACGGTGATCGAACAATGATTCGATTGAAGCCAAGAGCGATTCTTATTCCCATCGGACTTGCGTGTCTGTGTGCTTCGGCTGTCTTTGGGCTTACACAACGAGGAACCCGCACAAAACAAACCGAGACGTGGCGCAAGGTTCCTCCAAAGTCCGAGGCTCCGCGTCCGTTCAAGCTTCCCCTTGCGCGCGAGATCAAGCTGGACAACGGGCTGACTCTTGTCTTGATCGAAGACCACCGCGCGCCGGTGGTGACGATCACAGTCGGCATACCGGTCGACAGCAGCTCGTCCGGCAACATTGCCGACCTTACAAATGAGATGGCTCTCACAGAAGCAACCGCGGAGTTGATCACCGAGGGCGCGGGTTCCAGAGATAGCCGTGAAATGGCTAGAGAAGTTGAGACGATTGGAGGAAGACTCTCTTCGTCGGCGAACGATGATTACGCGTGGCTCGCGGTGGCCGTTGTAGCCGAAAACACCGAGCGAATGATGGACCTGCTTGGCGAAGTGCTCTTGCATCCGACCTATCCTGAGAGCGAAGTCGCTCTTTATAAACGCAATCGAATTCAGAAACTCGTGGTCCAGCGACAGGATCCCTCCTTCCTGGCGGGAGAACAGTTTGATCGAATCGTGTACGGGTCGCATCCGTACGCGATCTCCGCTCCCACGCCCGCGTCGGTCGAGGCTCTGGATCGAGATAAGATCGTGCGATTCTATGATTCGCGGTTCACGCCAAACGGTTCTGTGACAGTGATCGCCGGCGATTTCGAGCCAATGAGGATCGAGACAAAAGCGCGTGCCATACTTGGCGAGTGGAAACCGCCGCGTAAAACATCCGCCGATGTGCCTGCTTCAAATAACGCCGGCTCATCTAACGCGGGCTCGTCGGCTGCGCGGGTCTTTCTGGTCGATCGGCAAGGCTCCGCGCAAGCTGACTTTCGTATTGGAGGACTCGCGGTTCGTCGCTCGGACGCCGACTACTTTCCATTGTTGGTTGCGAACGCGGTCCTCGGCGCCGGAACGAACTCGAGGCTCTTCCTCAACATTCGAGAACGCCGAGGATACGCCTACGACGTATACAGCTCCGTCGACGCGTTGAAGAAAGCCGGAACGTTCCTGGGCGCGGCCGAGTCTCGCACAGAGGTTACCGTCACAGCCATCAAAGAAATGCTGGCGGAGTTCGACAGGCTTGGGTCAGAGAAGGTCGCAGCGCAGGAACTACAGAACGCAAAGAACTATTTGAACGGACTATTCTCTCTCTCGCTCTCGACGCAGAGCGGCGTCGCCGAGCGCACGCTTCAGACTTACATGTTCGAGCTTGGACGCGATTATCTCGAGGGGTATCGTTCGCGCATCGAAGCGGTAACCGCGGATCAGGTCGAGCAGGTAGCGCGCAAATATCTGCGGACCGACCGGGTGACGATCGTGGTTGTAGGCGACGGGGCGAAGCTCAAGCGGGAACTGGCCTCGGTTGGTCCAGTGTCCGAAGTGTCTGCCCGTTAGACGATAATTTGCCCGATAGTTTCGGGCATATATTGGCCGAAGAACTCATTAAGTTGCCGGGTGATCGAACACCTGACCTCATGACTGCCAGTTTCAACAAGCTCGTCTACCATATGCCACCGTGTGTTACTTCGTTGAGAAAAGCCCCGCTGTCGTCCCACAGCGTCCGTTGAATGCTGCGACGTATTGTCGTCTCTGGTGTCTCACCGTTGCTGTCAAACGGTGATCTAGCATGTGCGACCTGACTACAGATCGAAGTCGCTGCGGATGGGCACTTTTCTCGTGACCTCGGCGGTCACTTCAACAGTGCCATACTGACTACTCTCAGACCGGACAACCTTTCTTCTGGAAGGCGAGCGTATCCTCAGGCACGAATGCAGATCACATCGTATCGATAGTCGTTCTTCGGTACACTTCCCGATATCGTCCATTCGACCTTGTTGGATGTGACATTCAAATGACAGGGTGGGTCAGGGAGCGCAGGAGTGATGGAAAAGCCTTGGATCTTTATTCTCGGCGGAACCTCGATTGTATAATGGTATGCTTCAATCTCACTCTGAAACGTGGTTAGGCCATGATCCTTACCCTTCAAAAGTAGAGTCTTATAGCCCTTCGGCCAGTTATAAGTAAAACCGAAGCTGTAAGGTTCTTGTGCAGTTGCCGGCCTATCGAAAAAAATAATCAACTCCTTGCCTCGAGGCTCATCTCCGATCAAAAAGTACTCAAGTTCGACTCCATTCTTGTTATGAGCTCCAAACTTCAGCCCACTAAAGGGAATGCCCGGCACAGCGTTCGTAACGCCAAGCGTTACCTTGATCCAATAGAGTGCGGAAGAGTCCAGAGGAACGACTGAATAAGAGGTGGAAAACCAGCCGTCGCCCGATTCCTCAACTCTTATGTCGTGCGAGACAGTACGATATGTGTATTGCTGGCGCTGAGCGTGAATAATCCGTTGGATAAAGTCACTCGCTTGTCGCTTCTCGTCAAACAAGCGGGCATTTATCAAGAGTAGGAAAACACTGAGGATCAGCAGGACAGTGAGGACTGCATAAGTCGCATAGGGAATTCGCAGGATGGCAAGGACTATGCCTACGATTGACGCCCCGACTGATGCGAGTTGAATTAGGAGCGAGAGGGCGCTCGTAGTCGTGACGTAATCTTCTACTTTGTACGCAAGGCCCCTGATGATGCCAAGCATTTGCTCGATTTCTTTGAGAACTAGTTCGCGATGATTCCGCCGTCTTTCATGTGAGTCACCCTCCTCCAGTTTTCATTTAGTCCGTTATGTTTAATACACCAAAAGATTACGCGAGTCAAGTCTCAAAGTTCCCTTCTGGTCGATTGGCGGCTCGGACATTCGGCATCTCTCCACTTATGATATGGCGAAAACCCAGAGCAAAACCATTGCGGTCCCGATTAGGCACTTTTTCGGTTGAGGTCGAGGGTTCCCTTCCTTGCTGTGATGTTGCTGTCAAGCCAAGCTAAGCCTCTGAACATCAAGAACTTGCGGTATGACCATCTGAGTGTATATATGGGGATCACGATAGTCACCGTCGGATACGAGTTTGATCAGCACTAAGATTATTGCGCCGTCCAAGTGATCGCACGAGCTTCTCTTCAATTCGGCCTGGATCAGCATGCGACGCGCGGGCTTTATCTCCGGCGGGAAGGAAGCGGCGTTAAGTGAGAGGTCACCACTGGTTCTTCTGCGTCTCTTCGTGGATTGAACTTTTGCTCCGTTATGGAAGACTACTCTGGGTTCAAGTAACAGCCTCGCCCGAAGTCAAGCCGAAGAAGTGAAACGGAGGGGACAGGACTCGAACCTGCAAGGGCTTTCGCCCGGCGGTTTTCAAGACCGCTTCCTTACCATTAGGGTACCCCTCCTACCGTTGTCGCAGATGAGTATAGGTCAGCCGCCGCGCGTATTTCAAGAACCAGCGCTCTCCAGCACTGCGGCGCCGTTTGATTGGCCAAGGTTCGGCTCGATGGTTGTTGGAACTGACTGGAAACTGTCTGGAACGTTGCTATGGGATTTTTCACATCTTTGGGGTTCCAGGACGCAGACTATAGCCAGCCTTCCAAAAAAATAACGGAAGAGAGACTCGGGCGAGTGTCCCTTCCGTTTTTTCTGCGTCCCTTCTATGGTTGTGTCCCTCAACCATAAAAGAAGAGGAGGTTATTTGACAGCCACAATCCAAATTCCCTCATGGTTGCCGAGTTGCGCGCACTATATCAAAGCTGCCCGGAGCTTGGAATCACGGTTACCCTAAAAGCAAAGAAGAGTACCCTCAACTGCCATAGACAAACTTCGGTTTCCACTGGCCGATAAATATCGAGCTATCTGAACTTAGGCTCGGCCAGTCCAACTCCGACTATGTATTGCGCGGGAATCGGTAATGGCTTTGCGGTCCTTTGCGGCTTTGCGCTGAGAATTCTTCAAGCCCGCAAAGAATACTCAGCGCAAAGCCGCAAAGGACCGCAAAGCACGCGAAGGTCTGACCACACGCTACAAGCCAGCAACCGATAACCGAACACTACCCAGAAAAGGTTTGAAAGTTCGGCCGCGCCGTTCTATCTTGTTTGCCTCATGCCCACACACGACGACGCCTGGGCTCTGCTCTGCGAATACACAAAAGGCGACTCCCTGCGAAAGCACGCGCTCGCGGTGGAAGCCGTGATGAGAGCGTACGCGCGTCGCCTGGCAGAGGACGAGGAGAAGTGGGGAATGGTCGGCATGCTTCACGACTTTGATTACGAGATGTTTCCAAATCCTCCCGATCATCCGATGAAGGGGTCTGAGATACTGCGGGAACGGGATTACAGCGAAGAAATTCGACGCGCGATTCTCGGTCATGCAAACTACACGGGTGTTCCAAGGGACACATTGCTCGCCCGCGGCCTGTACGCTTGCGACGAATTGACCGGGTTCGTGGTGGCGTGCGCGCTCGTGAGGCCCAACGGCATCTGGGACCTTGAATCAAAATCCGTAAAGAAGAAACTGAAGGACAAGGCATTCGCGCGAACGGTCAATCGCGATGAAGTGTACGAAGGAGCCGCGGAGCTGGGCGTAGACCTCGGCGAGCACATCGATTTCATAATCGCCGCGCTCCGCGACGTTGCTTCCCAAGTCGGGCTCAAGCCGAAGACCAACGGTCCGGCTAGCGGCGGCGCGACCGAATTAGACTGATGGCCTGACAATGTTCGAATGGGTTCTAAGAAAACGATTTATTCGTCACCGGCTGCTGACCGCGACGATTCTAATATGTGCCGGCACATCTTGCGTCGTTGACGTCTCCTCTTACGCAGCATCATCCGAACCTGTTGATTCCCGGTCGAAGCTGGTCAGCGAAACCCTGAAGCGCGCCGAGGAACTGCGCCGCAGGTGGAGTCTCGAGGCGGCGAACGCAGCATTTCGAGAGGCAGCGGATTTAGAACCCGCAAATCTCGAAGCCGTTCTTGGACTCGCCCGCGTCGCCCGCGCGAGGCTCGAGTATGCGCAAGCGATTCGCTTGCTCGACCAGGCCGCAAGCCAGCATTCCGCGACGCTCGAAATTCTGGCCGAATACGGCTCGGTCTACCTCGCCGCCGAAGAGCCTGAGCGCGCACGACGTTACTTTGAAACCGCGCTTCAAATCTCGCCTTCGTATGTTTCCGGGATTGTCGGGCTCGCCGGCGTTGATCTGCTTGAACGCAACTATGAAAAGGCGACGGTTAGCCTGCGGGACCTGCTGGTCCGCGAACCGAACACCTCTTCTGTGCTCGCGATGCTTGCTCGCGTATTGCTCGAAAGTAGCCGGAATGCGGAAGCAGCCGAAGAAGCGCGGCGAGCAATGGCGCTCGATCCGTACAACACCGAAGCTCTTCACGCGCTGGCCTGTGTGAAGTCGATTGAGCGCAATGCCGGCGAAGCGCGCTCTCTTGTGTGGCGAGTCGTGTCGCTCGACTCATTCAATATTGGGGCGCGACGCATGCTCTCCCAATATCTCGACGGTCAGGCGGGTTACGATCAGAAGGTCTCTGAGGCGGCGAGGACTCATTACCAACGTGCCCGTTCGCTGAAGCAGGGAGGAGATTTTGCGAAGGCAACCCCGGAGTTTGAAGCGGCGTTAGACATTGAGCCTCGCTACTATCGGGCGTTAATCGGACTGGGCGATTTGTGCCTTAGAGAAGGTAACTATGAACGTGCCGCCGCTGTTGCAAGGCTGGCAATAGCCGTTGATCCGGAGGGGTCATCGGGGCACCTGGAGTTGAGTTGTGCTTACCGCGGTTTGAACGAGCGAGCGCGAAGCGAAATTGGTGGTGTCAATTTCGCGGAGTCGTTTCACTCACAACGAGCGCCGTCTGTCTACGCAAAGACTCGCGAGATTTTCCCGGACTATGCCTCGCTGACGAAGCGGCAACAGGAAGTGATCGATTATTCAGTGGCTCCTCTCAGCCAGTTTCTACAGCGCCTCGCACGGCACAAAGCTCGCCACTATTTACTTCCGCTGGATGAGCGACCGGGCGACTTGCCCGGCTTTGCGGATGTAGCGGACGAGAAGACTTTCGACGGCCGTTACTACGCGAGCATTCGAGGTGTCGGAGGCCGAATAGCGGTCACTGGCATCGAGTATCTCGATCAGGCGGCGCGTGGGGGCTTCAACACAATCGCACACGAGTTCGCCCATCAGGTTCACATCGCTGGTTTGAGCAAGTCTGAAGTGAAGACTATTCGGAACCTGTACGAGCAAGCGCGGCGAGAGGGACGTACGCTGGATTACTATGCGGCGGCCAACGAGTATGAGTACTTTGCTCAGGGGTATGAAGCGTTCATATCGATGCGCAAGCGGCCTTCAGCGGGAGTTACCGCTCGCCACACAAGTCAAGAGTTGTTCGCGAAAGACCCTCAATTGTATCGCTTGCTGATGAAGCTCTGCGGCCGGCAGTGATAGCCACCTGTCGAGAGCTTGTTCGCGTTCGCGCGCAGCGAGCGACTACTTCCTGACAGCCGACTGCTTGCGCAGCTTTTCGATGGCTTCGCGTAGCTGGATTTGGCGTTCTTCGGGCAGGTTGGGATTCTCTTTCAAAAAAGCCTTCAGATGATCGATCGCCTTGGAAGGCTCATGCTTCAATTCATACAGGTTTGCGAGGTAGATATGGGCAAGGCCCGGCTTTCCTATCTCGTAAGCTCGCAGAAGATTTGACTCGGACGCCCCGTAATCACCGGTCATCATCTCCGCGAGCCCCAGAAACAAATAAGGCGTGGACGATTGTTTCTCGATTTCCAGGCTTCGCCGCAACGGGGCAATCGCGTCGAGGTATCTTTTTTGTTTTACCAGCATCATCCCGAGCCCAACGTATGCCTGTGCATGTTCAGGCTTCAATTCTATCGCTCTTTGATAAGCGGCGGCAGCTTCCTCATCGCGGTTCAGTTTCGAATACTGTTCGGCTATTGCTACGTGCGCCGAATAGAATTGCGGATAAATGGTGAGCGCTTCACGAAGGTGCTTGACCGCATTCTCAGGTTTATTATTGCCCGCGTCCTTGACACCTCTCTCGTACTCTTCGCGGGAACGAGCCGGAATATTCGGATCATAAGCTTCGACTGTGGAAGCCGGCGGAATGGCTTTGCCGGCCTTGAGTCGCAACTGAATATTCTGTGTGAAAACCTGCGCGGCGGTCCCGAAGGCAGCCACGTCCGCGGACACGGTAGTAGTTTCGAAGGTTTCGCCATCGCCTTCAGCAGTGAGTGCGTAAGTACCGTTACGCAACGCAGTAAACGAAAAGCGTCCGCTGAGATCGGTAAATGTCTCGTAGATATTCATGCCGTTGAACGTGAGCTTCACTCTCACGGGGTTTGGCGGGGAACTACCGTTTGGAAACGCAACTCTGCCCTGGAGTGAATGCACCGCTTGAGAGAATGCGCTCCCGGTAATGACGAGAACGCCAACCGTCAAGAGCGCGACACGAAGACCCAGTCGAATTGCCATAGATCCTCCATACTGCTCCTCGAACGAACTGAAAGAGTAAAGGCCGGAGCTTGTAAGCCCCGGCCTTGTTGATCACCCAAAGCTTCGGGCCCGGAGTTAGAACGTAAATCGGAATCCGAACTGAGCCTGGAACGGAATACCAAGCGGCTCGGAGAAGCCGGTCGCGCCGAAGAAGTTATTGGGCTTCTTGAAATCGGGCGTGCCGACGACATTCTGGAACGAGGCGCCGTAGTTTCCGGTATTGAAAACGTTGAATGCCTCGAAGTACAGACCCAGCTTCATTCGATCTGTGAACTTGAAGTTCTTGGTCAATCTCAAGTTCAGTTGAATGAAGTCGTCGCCGCGTTCGGTGCCAGGCGGAAGCTGATGCTGATCGCTACCGTCCCTGCTCTCGCGGTCGTTCGTCACGCCGTCCTTGTTGATGTCACACACACAAGACGGGAGAATGCTGTACGGTCTTGCAGAGGCCGCCTGGAATATAGGCGCGACCTGAAAACCCCACGGCAGATCGAAAATCCCCGACACCACAAAGCGATGGCGCTCATCGGCGTCACTCGGCCCGTAGTTGGCCTTTGGATCAAATTGATCGAAGGGATTCATCGGCGCGAGGCCGAAATCTCCGGTCAGACCGTACCACGCACGGGAACGCGACAGCGTGTAGTGAGCGTTGAGCTGGAAGTGGTTCGAATAGCGTTTCTTGTACGCGATGGTCATCGCATCGTACACCGATCTGCTATTGGATTGGGCTACGCTGATTCGGGCAAACGGCGTAGCGGTGCCGAAAGCTGCGATCAGCTCCGCTGCATGCGCCGCGAACGCTCCCGCCAATACTCTCGGAAACGAACTCGCGGAATCGCCGCGAGATGCGCCGCGAAGCGGTCCCACACGCGGGTTAATGTCCAGGCCGTTAAACTCGTGCAAGCCGATTATGTGGATGTAGTCCACGCTGATCGACGAGCCTTGACCCAACGCCTGTTCATAACCAGCGTTGAACTGCTGTGAGTACGGTGACTGAAAGTTCGGATCGATTAGGCGGCCGCGCGTCCCGGGAAGCGGATTCGTCAGCGGTCGAGGTATCGAGGGAGGAGGCGACGCAAGACTCAGGTTGTCGTCTACATTTTGAAATGTAGCGTAGATCTCAGGATTCGCCTGTTGCACGGCAAACAGCGGCACGTTAAGAAAGGACTGGTCGTAGTAGATTCCATAACCGCCGCGAACTACCGACCGGGCATTTCCCCTGACGTCCCAGGCAAAACCAACACGCGGAGAGAAGTTATTCTTATCATCCTTGGCCACCTTGCCGTACGGGTTGCCGATGATCTGCAGAGCGCGAATAGCACGATTAGCCGCCTGGTGCGCCGAGTCCACAAACCCGATGTCCACGTCATAACGAACACCAAGATTCAATGTGAGCCGGGGCCTGACCTTCCAGTCGTCCTGGAAATAGGCCGAGTATTGCTTTGCGCCATCTCTCAAATCGAAATTCGGATCGCCTCCCGAAAGAAGGATGTCACCTACGACTCCAATTCCCGCGAGGTCGGCTTGCGTGCATCCGGGGATGCCGACAAAGTCGCAAGTGACCGGCCCCGGCCGAACTTGAGCCGTATTGAAGCCCTGCGGAAACTGACTGGGGCTGCCGGCGATGTCCGATGCCAGGAAGTTGAAGTCATATTCCGGCGCGGAGTTGAAAGCGAATAGACCGCCGAGCGTCGGCTCGTACACGAAGTCGCCTCCAAACTTAAAAGCGTGATTGCCGTGGTTCCAGCTCAGGTCGTCCCTGAACTGATGCTTTGTTTGAAGCGTCTGCTGAGGAACGTTGCCGTTCCGTCCGACTAGAAGGCCGTCCGGGAATGCCAACTCCTTCAGATCGGTGGTGGCAAGTATTTCATTGTCAAACTTCGAGACGTTATAAGTGAACTGATTTACGATTCTTGGGCTCACCGTCCACGTCCAGCCCAACAATCCGTTGTGAAGGTCATTTAGAGTTTTGTTTCCTCCGGACAGATCGGTGGGAACGATCAGGAAGCCAGCCTGGTCATTCAACCCGTCATTGATCTGACCGGCGTAGCGAGCAGTGAAAGTGTGTTTGGCTCCCAGCATGAAATCCGTCTTGATCGTCCATTGCGTGTCGTTAAACGGCTGAGGAAGAAATCTCACAGCCTGATAGCCGAGCGGCTCGAGCAACTGGATCTCGTTGAATACCAGGCCCGGCACTAATGAGTTGCCGCGTTCCCTTGTGTGTTCGACTGCCGCAAACCAGAAAGCTTTGTCCTTGACGAACGGACCACCGATCGAGCCTCCGAACTGTTGGCGCTGAAACGGCGGCTTGATGATGTCGGACGGGTTCGGAAAGATGGTTGGATTGACGTCAGCAAGCAACTGCGGCGCGTTGGCATTGAACGTATCATCGCGGAAGAACCCGAACGCGCTGCCGTGGATCTGGTTCGTCCCGCTCTTGTTCACCACCGACAACAGCGCTCCACCGGATCTGCCATTGGCGGCCGAAAATCTTTGAGTCGAGAGGGCAAACTCCTGAATGCCTTCCATCGTGAAGTTCTGCAGGATTCCGCCCACCGCGTTGTCCTTGTTGTCACCGCCGTCTACCGTGATATTGAGGTTACGTCCGGTTGAGCCCCCGATCGAAAAGGTGCCGACCCGAGCCTTTGTGGGATCGAACGAACCCTCGAGGGTTGCGCCGGGAATCAACGGCGCCAGCGAGGCAAAGTTCCTTCCGTTCACCGGCAGGCTCTCCATTTGACGCGGGTTGATAACGCCACTCACGTCGGTCTTAGTCGTTTCGACCAGGGCTCCAGCTTCGGCGGTAACTGTGACCTGCTCGGAAGACCCGGCCGGTCTGAGATCCGGGTCGAGCGTGGCGCGCTGCAGAACGCTCACCGTGACCGGATCGACGACAAACTTCGCGAAGCCCTTGGCCTCGACTTCGACGCGATACTCGGCAGGCACCATTTGAGTCAATTCGTAGGCGCCTGAATCACTGGTCGTGGTCCTCCGCTCGGCTCCGGTGCCTTTGTTTATTGCTCGGACAGTTGCGCCGGGCACGACCGCGCCCGACTGGTCTTTGACCACGCCGGTGATAACACCGGTGTTCGCGGTCTGTGCAGCCACCACGCCCGGCAAAACAACCGATGAGATAAATATCACAGAGGTGATCAAGGACGTAACAGTCCGCCTGAATCTGCAAGCTTTCATGTCAATCCTCCTAAGGTTAGAACGTTCCACACGGGTTGACCGCTACATGAGCGGCATCGACTCAGAGCCTGGGAAGCGCTGAATCACTGTTTCCTGATTGAATAGTCTTGGCAGCACGGGAGAAGCTGCAAGCTCGGTTTGCGTATTTGCTTGTTCGCGAGACTTTGGAATTTTGCCCATCGCCCGTCCACAGCATCGGAGAACTAATCGCTCGATTAGACCCCCGGAGAAGTGGGATCAGCTTTCGGTGAGGCATTGTGGAAGCGAGCAAAAAATATTCCAACTGCTAACTGGGCGTTGCGCTCAGCGTTAAACGGTTCGACTCGGTGACATTTAAGACATCTTGATCGAGTGTTACCTTTTGGCCCTCTAACCGCAGAATTATGAAATTCTGGATTTTCTTCCAAATATTTGAACGTTGACACGTTGAGAGACTCTGGCATTTTCGCCGGCGTAATGATGCTTTCGCGACCTACCCACAACTCTGGATTGGGTATATAATCCGTTCCGCTTTAGTTCCACGGCATTGTAATTGCCAGACCGGAATCAGACAACGCATCACGTATAACGTCACCGGAGTTCAGAATATGACCATTCTCCTACTGTTGCTCAGCTCCGCCCTTCACGTTTTTGCCCAGGATGCCAACTTTGACATACTCGGAACCGTGCGGGATAACACCGGCCGTCCAGTGCCGACGATCCGTGTCACACTCATGGATGAGAACTATGGGACGATAAAAACCGAGCTCACCAGCAGTACCGGGCAGTTTCAATTCAGAGGGGTCCGCCGTGGCAGGATCTATTTGCGAGTGGATCCGGTGGGACGGCCCTACGAAGAGAAAACCATTTCAGAGGAACTCGTTTCCGTTCGCCCGGTCCGCGGAGGTACTGAACCCTGGCCGATTGATATCGTTCTAACGCGAAAGGAATCGCCGAACCTTGCGGATCCGGCCGCTGTTGTATTTGCCCAGACCGTGCCCGATGCCGCGCGCGCGGAGTACGAGCGAGGGGTGAGTAGCTTGAGGGACAACAAGCCCGATAACGCGATCGAGTCTCTTAAACGAGCAGTTGAGAGTTTCCCCGATTATTATCTCGCTCTGGAGCTGCTCGGCGCCGAATACGTGAAGCGCAATAAGTTTGAGCCTGCGGTTCCGGTATTGACGCATGCGATCCAAATAAACAACGCTGCATCGAAGAGTCTGTATTGGCTGGGGGTTGCGCAACTGAAGTTGAATCATCTGGCTGAGGCCATTGAGGCTCTGCGAAAGGTTGCCGACATGGAACCTGGGAACGCCAACGCTTTCATGATGCTTGGACTCGCACATGGCAACAACGGCGAGCTGGACGCGGCGGAGGCTGCGCTTAAGAAGGCCTATCAAGTCGCCGGCGCAAATGTGCCGGACGCGCATCTCTATTTGGCGGGAATCTACAACAAGAAAGAGAAGTACGCTTTAGCTGTGCGTGAGCTGGAACTGTACTTAAAAGAGGTGAAGGACCTCAAGGATGCCACTCCGATCAAAGCAATGATTGAAAAACTAAAGGCGAAGGATAAAACCAAGAAAGGCTAAGTCGCCGAGAAAACGTGCAAAAGAAATGGGCTGCTCATTCGCGAGAATGAGCAGCCCTTTGAGTTTACTGCGATAGGCTCACGCCTAGAAGTTAACGTGGAAGCCTAAGCGGATTTCACGGATTTGCTGGTACTGGTTGGGCAATCCATAAACCGGATTCCGAGCCGGTGTAGACGTGCTGTCTGCCGGCTTCAACAGCGTATTCACATCAAACCCCGCGAAGAACTGCGCGGTTGATATGACCAGGTTTCCGTTGCGATTGATCGAGGCGACAACATTCGTCACCGTCCCCTGGTTGAGCAAGTTGATCGCGTTGGCGTCAATCTTCGCAGTAACGCGCTCGCTCAGCCTGAAGGTGTGAGCTACATAAGCGTCGGTCTGGGTGTAGACCGGGCTCCGGCCGAGATCGCCACGTCCGTTGAAGAATACCGGAACGATGTACGTCACAGTGGAAGACAGCGGTGTCCCGCTGAACGCCACCTGGCCGATCGAAAGGTCCGTCGCCCCAGCTCGAGTCTTGAACTCATAGTTCGCGAAGATCTTGAACTGGTGCGGGCGGTCGGTCGCCAAACGTCCGAACACGTTGTGTCCCTTCGAGTCGAAGTTGCCCGGGGTCAGATCGAACGCCCGGCTTACGTTTGGCTGCGAACGACCAGCCTCGTCGGAATTCGCGAGTCCCGCCCAGTTGCCGTACAGCCGGCTCCAGGTATAGGAGGCGAAGTAGTTGAGGTGTTTCAACGCGCCTTCCCTGATCTGATGGTCAAAACGGAATTCGACGCCGTCGTATTCACGCTTTGCCTTCGGAGTCAGGGGCTGACCGTTGGGCGCGGTGGTCACGCCAGGTATCAGGCAGCCGGTCTTGCAATCCGCGGCGGATGCGCCGAAGCCGGGATTGCCGATGATGTACTGTTCGTTCTCGTCAGCATCAAGCACTCCGATGTCTTCAATACCTCGGACCAGGTGCTTTTTGGTGTAACGAACCGACCCGATCATATTGGCCCTGAACCTGTGCTCGGACGCGACGATGAATTCGCGTGAGAGCATCGGCTTGATGGCCGGATCAATGCCGTCGAGGTAGCCCTGCGCGTTGATCGGGACTGTGCGGTTGTCGACGTCGATGATCTGAGCGCCAAGGGCCCCGGGGTTCGCCTTGTTAAGCAGGGTGACGTTCGGATTGTCGAGCTTGTAATAGTGATCGTGCCAGTAGTCGCCGCCGAATGAGGAACGAGCAAGCTCGTACTTCATCACGTCGTAGAACTCTCCATAACTGGCGCTGATCTTCCAGCTCCCGTCGCCTTTAACGTCCCAGGCGCCGCCAAAGCGCGGAGCGATCTTGTCACCCCAACCGAAGTAGATGGGGTTCGGGACCTTGTGCCCATTGACTTCCTTTGTGAACGGCGGCAGGTACTCGTCTTCGAAACGAACGCCGGCGTTGATCGTAACGCGCGAATGAATCTGCCAGCCATCCTGGATGTAGAGACCCTGGTTGCTGCTGCTGGCCCGCGCGTTATGTTTCACGCCATCTGTCCAGACGTAGTAGCCGTAGTTGCCGGCGACATTGTTTATGGAACCACGCGTAAGCCGCGTGCCCCAGAAAATGTTGAAGTTGCCGTTGATGAAGTCGTCAACGACCTCGTTCGCAATGCGGTTAACCGAATAGCCACCCTTGAAGGTGTGCTGCTGGCCTGCAATGCGAGCGATGTAGGACCCGTCGAGGTAGACGTTGTGACGCGTCGTAACGTCCTTGATGACCTGGAACGTGCTGCTCACGTTCGAGAAATTGGTCACTCCGGCAAATTGAGAGGGTACCGCAAGGAACCCGTTGGCTACAGTGGACTGCGACGTTGGCGCAGCATACACGTACCTGGCTGCCGAGGGGATACCGTAGTTGGCGCCCTTGTCATTGAGGTACTTGTATCCGTAACGAGCGCTCAGAATTATCTTGGACGTCGGAGTGTAGTTGAACGACGCCGTATATGCACTCGCCGGCGTGTATCCGCCTTGAATTGAAAAATCGCTATTCGGCGCTGCCACACGCGGATCAACACCGGTTAGCCCGCCCTGTACGCGGATCGGCGTCCAGATAAAGGAACTGTTGAACTGCATCTTCTGTGTCGGAGCGTAGTCGACTCTGGCGATGCCATAGTGCCGGAGTACCCTTTGCGTTGTGGTCTTGGTACCAGCGGTGAACGGGATCGTTCGCTCGGTGCGTCCCATGTCGGGCGCGTAGCTGGTAAAGAAATGCAGCCGATCCTTGATAATCGGCCCGCCAAGCGTAAATATCGGGAAGAAGTTCCGATACTCGTCTTCCTTCTGGCGGAAGAATTCGGGTTGCGATTGATTAGCAGCAAGACGCTGCCAAAAACCGCGCGGGCGTGAATTGAGCTGCGAACCAGTTAGCATCAACGCGCCTTCACCGTGGAAGTCGTTTGTGCCGCTCTTGGTGATGACGTTGATCACGCCGCCGGTGGCTCCGCCGTATGCTGCTTCGAAGCCGCCGCTCTGGACCTGAATCTCGCTGACGAACTCGAACGGGATAGCGCTCTCTCGGCCGAGGGCCGCGTTGCGCACGTTCGAGACGTCGACGCCGTCGATAACGAATGCGTTCTCGGAACCGCTGGCGCCGTTTACTGAGTATCCACCAACACCGCCCGCGGGATTGTTCCCGGAAGTTCCGGTGGCGCCGCCACCCGAGCTGCCGGATAAAGTGCTGAACACAACGCCCGGAGCGTACGCGAGAATCGTGTTGAAGGTGCGTCCCTTCGGTGTATTCTCGATGATGCTCTCAGTGATGTTTGTTGCCGTCTTGCTCGAGGTTACGTCTATCGTCTCGCCTCCAGCAGTAATCGTCACCGACTCGGAGACCTGGCCCGCAGGCAAGTCAAAGTCGACGGTGTTCGTGTTGCCAAGCTGCACCACGACGCCTTCGGTTTTTACAGTCTTGAATCCTGTCCGTGTCACGGTTACCGAATACGTTCCGACGGGCGTTCGCGGGAACGAGTACGATCCCGTGCTGTCGGTCGTGGCGTCAAGCGAACGAATCAAAGCCGGACTGCTCACCGTAACTTTTGCGCCTGGGATGACGGCGCCGGTTTGATCTTTAACCTGCCCCTGAATGCTGCCCGAGTTCTCTTGTGCAAACACTGCGAAGGCAGAGCCGAAGGGCCCAAGCACAAGCGTCAAAAGCAGCAAAAAGCTTCCGGAGGTCCGGAGTCGCTTCCTCGTGAATCCTAATTTTTTCATGTTTCTTCTCCTCGTGATTATTACTTCGCACAATTCTCTCATCAGGGGTTCCGGGAGTATTAGCTCCACACGCTGTAGTTAAAGACAGCTTCAGAAGGGCCAATAATGAGAGATTGCACAGAGTTTCATTCGAAATGCGGACCGCTCGGTCCGTTTTTTAACAACGCCGCCATCCAGTTGTCACCCGATGGCTCTCAACGACTCGGGCTTGTACGTCTTTGCCCTGATCTGTACCCCAAACCCTATCGAGGCTGGATGCAGCGTAAGTACGTTACTTGCCCTTACAACTACCTGAAGAGTCTAAGACTGCTGCGTAATACTGAGTTGCCCTGATTTTTGCTAGCTAACGGAGCGTTGAGGCGTACTGCAACGAGCAAGCCCTATTCCAGCCTAACATTAGAGACATAGTAGCTCGCCAAAGACAGGTATTCTCGCACTTAAGCGCCTTTCTGGGCGCCGATTCCAGCGCCCCAGTTTGCCCACTAATATGAAATTCTGGATTTTCCTCCAAATTTTTGAACCATCTCCGAAGGACCGGCGCGTGAGCGCGAGTCGCTGATTCTACAATGCTTTAGAGCTTACCGCTCAAGGCACGGTAATGTCGATAACACAAACGGGAGATCGGCCTTCGTTTAGAAATAAGTGCACTGGCGTTTAGGAGACCGGGCCGCGTGAATGCCCCCTGGCGGACCCGAGTTCGAGCGAGCTACTGAATGACGTCTGAAGAGTTATCAGGTACGACGATTGGGATGGGCGACGCGTGATGATGCACCATAAGCCAGCGACCGCCGCGTTGAATAAAAAGGTTGGTCGCGGATGCGAGAGCCGAGTCGAAGCTAGCTTCGTTGAAAACCGTGATGTTCTCAGTGCAGGTAACCCAGGCAAAATCGCCTTCGGTGCGAACCCAAACCTCGGAAGGTGTAGCCCGCAGTTTTTGCCCGCCCGCAAAGATGATCTCCCAGCTTCCGCGCACTCGATTCCATCCTGTCAGAAGATCCCAGCCCGGATGCACACATCGAACCCACTCCTCGTGAGCCCACACCTCATCCATCCTTTCGAGCATTCCCGATTCGAGCGCCCGATAGAAAGCTGTATTCGCTTGTTCGACCAAAATGCTGGCTTCGACACTCATACGCGCGCAAGACTATACCTGCACCCGGCGTTTATTCAAGTCGCCTAAATACCCGAGTGTAGTGGCAGGATTTCCGCAATGAAGGTTCGCCCAAACTCGTGGCAGGAACACGTCTTCATTAGCAAGGACAAGCGCAGTCAATTCCGATTGGTTTTCGTGGACACATGAAATCAATTGAAATATAATCTGCCCAACCCTTTAGGTTGAACTGCTTTGAACGGGAGATTTATCAAGGTGGGCAACCTAAGCTGGACCGGAACTGAGAATTTGCGAGGCTGGCGCGATCGCACCGAACATCGTTCGGGCGCCGCGATCTCTATTTTAAGTGAGTGTCAGCAGACGCTATCGCTCTCGACACCACAACTCGCAGCAATACACCGCACCGCCTTTCCCCGGCAGACAGAGACAGCATCATTGTCTAATGAATCGATGCAGCGCGGCGACGGGTTGGGGCGACGGCGCAAGGTTGGAGGGAGACTCTGCCGTGCATAATAGAATACTCATAGTCGACGACAGCGACGACACCCGTGAAATGATGGCGAAGCTGCTGGAGTTGGAAGCGTTCTCTGTCATGACCGCCGAAGATGGCAACATCGGATTGAAAGTAGCAATAGAGCAGCACCCGAACTTAATTATCACCGATATAAATATGCCCAACATGAACGGCATCGAGATGATAAAGCATGTACGCCTACAACCCGGACTCGAACGCGTTCCGATAATGGCAATCACCGCTTATGGAAACGGAGTAGCGAGAGAGGCTATTGACGCCGGGGCGGATCGAGCGGCCACCAAGCCAATTCAGTTCAGCGCGCTAATCATAGAGATCAGGGAGCTTCTGACGTAATCGAAGTCGTTCCGAAATCGCAAAAAGGCATATCGCGAACCGGCTGACCTAACTAAACCTTTGGTAGTCAATATCACGAGCCCTTTGGATCTTCTCTCACGGATTCCAGCTATTGACTCTTCCGTTCCGCAGAGGCAAAGAGATTACTCAACAAGTCCGCGGTTAAGCTCCCGGTAATCTTAACGTCATTGTTTATGCTTGTTATGTTCACGGCTTTCAGCGCATCGCCAATCGCGGTTGACTTGGGATTGCCCGTCGCCCCTAAATACCCGCGGGCCATCCCGAGTAACCCATTCAGCCTGTCGGCTATACCCTTGGCGCTCTCAGCGCTATCGCTGCGCAGGGTTGCGTTGAGATCGATTCCTGAAGTCACATCAATCGACCCATATATCAACTTGAGCGAGGCAAAATCCGGGATCGGAAGTTCGCTGGATTGAATCCCCTTTGTCATCGAGGGGGTGACAACAATCGCGAATTTGACAGCCGCCGAAGGATTCTGCGCAAGCCCATCCGAAAGTTGCGTGTTCTGAGTTACGCTCTGCCTCGCGCCGGTCATCACGTCAATTGAAGCATGAACCGATTCAGTAGCTCCGATCACAATTGTGCTGGCGTCGCGAAACGCGAACGAGGTTTCGTTCCCGGCCGCCCCCACGCTTGCTTTCTTTGAGTCCGAGGAAGGTTTTGCATCGGATACCGGGACCGATCTGGCTTTGTATACGTCAAAGCCTTTGTATTTCTCGGCTGTGAGCTTAATCCTCGAGCTTGCGCGCAGACGATCGAGCAACTCCTTCTGATCGAACCCGCCGCTTATTGCTGCGGTAGGGTTGTTCAAGTTGGCGGCGGCGAAAACCAGCGCTATGGTGTGCACGTCATTCAATTTGATCCCGAAGTCCGCGATATCGGACTGGGCCTTATTGAGAAAGCTCGACAGTTTCTGCTGCGCGCTGATGCTCGTCCACAATGCGCTCCCCGTTATCTTCTGAAAGTCTATGACGGCAACTCCGCCGCCATCCGGAAGGATCTCCAGCAAGTCTGCCGGCCTGGCTTCCCGTCCCGCAAAACCCCGCGCCCCGCCCGCAACCATCAATGCAAGGAACATGAGCGCTGCAGAGAAAGTGAGTTTACGCATATTAATTCCTTTCCTTCGATTCAATTTGAAGCATCCTCGGTCGGCTGACCTCGAGTTCCAAAGCACTCTATAGATTATATGCTTAGGTGCACTCGGACGAAACCGCGTTGGCCGTTTCGCCTGAGCTCGGACTCGATCGCAACCATCAAACTTGCGCTTACAACTATGCCTGCTTAGAATTGGTCATCAACAACGGCTTCACTATGATTCATACGTACGGAACCTTCGATCGAATGCACTCCACTGATACTCCTCGTTAACATGCCCAGAAAACGACAGTCACTTTCGGCTCATGGCGCAAAAAAGGCACTCGCGAGCGGACTCAACTTGGATGAGAGTGCGCCGGAGCAAATCGTCGCTTCCGCAGAACGGAACGAATCGCTCTCCCGCAAGCGACGGCGCGTCGTTTACGCGCTTTTTCCAACTGCGCTTGCGTTGATCACGTCGGTCAACACACTCCGGAATCAGTTTGCTGCGGACGACGTCGAGCAGGTTTTGAACAGCTCATTCATAAAACACCTGAGCAATCTGCCGGCGCTGTTCACGCACAGTGTCTGGTCCTTTGGCGGCTCTGAGATCGCTTTGTCGACCGATATGTATTTCAGGCCGATCATCGGCAGCTTATTCACAATCGACTTTGCAATGTTCGGGACCTCCCCTCTTGGATGGCACCTCATAAACGTGTTGATTCATGGGGCGGTCACACTTTTGGTTTTCCTGGTTTCCGAAGAGCTTACCGGACGAAAACTGGTTGCGGTTGGGACGGCTGCGCTGTTCGCGGTGCACCCGGTGCACGCTGAATCGGTAGCTTGGGTATCCGGCGTCGCAGACCCGCTGATGGCTCTGTTTGTGTTGTGTGCTCTCTACTGCTATCTGCGATTTCGCGCGAACAATCGCACATATATGCTTGCGGGCGCGTTGGGTTTCTACTTTGTTGCGCTCTTAACGAAAGAACCTGCGATAGCTCTGCCGCTGGTCGTTGCGTATTGTGAGCTGGTTCACTTCAAGGCGCAGTCGGCGCTCTCGGAGAGACTCATTCAAGGCTCAAAGCGCGTCGGCTTTTTTTTGGTACCGACGGCGATATACTTTCTGATGAGGCTGAGCGCTCTCGGTCTCGCGACATTTGGTCTTCAACCGCGCTATCCGCTCTTGCCTGCACTGCTAACGATCCCTCTGGCTATCGTCAAATGCCTGGGGCTGATGTTCATTCCCTTTGGATATAGCTGTCAACATTACACAGAACTGGTCCAGACGCCGGTGAGCGTTTCATTCATTGCGCCAGTCGCCTTGATCCTCGCGCTCGCGTTGGTTGTTGCCCTCGTCCGGTCGAAACTGCTGACATTTGCGGCGGTATGGTTTGTGGTGATGCTCGCTCCGGTGCTGGCATTCCTTAGGATGTTTGACCCTGCGTACCTTGTGCAAGAGCGGTATCTCTACCTTCCATCGATGGGTATTTGTCTGGCGATTGCGCCGGGACTCGAGTGGGTCGCTGAGCGCAAATGGCTGGGCTCTCGTCAACCGATCTTGGCCGCCGCTTTAGCGGTCATTTTGTTGCTGCTCTGCAGTGTAGCCTACATACGGCAGAACCGAACCTGGGACAATACCCTGAGCGTCTACAGGAACAGCGTCGCAGTTGCGCCGCTCTCTGCTACCGCACACGCCTTACTGTCGCGTACATATTACGAAGCCGGCAGACCGCGCGAGGCTGAAGCAGAAGCGCGCACCGCGCTCGACCTCGATTCAAAATGTGCGACCGCATACATGAACCTGAGCTATTTCACCAAGCAGTCAGGCAGGCTCGACAAGGCTTGCGAATTTCTCGAGAACGCATTAACCGCGATCCCCGAGAACGCGATGACACGCCAGGACCTTGCGACTATTTACCTCAACCTCGGCATGCTCTACCCACAGCGCAAGATGTTTGATGCCGCCGAGCAGAGTCTTTTTCGCTCGATTGAGATATCGCCTCGCCCGGTTGCCTGGTATTACACGGGGCAGTTTTACTTTGATCAGGGCCGGTTCGACGATGCGCTCGCAATGTATCAGAAGACCCTGGCCGAAGTGCCTGGCTGGTTTGCACCGGTTCACCTTAGGCTCGGACTCACATATGAGGGATTGAAGGACCTGTCGCGGGCCGAGGCTGAGTTCAATGAATATCTTGCGCTCGCCCCCGATGCCCCCGACCAGGAGAGTGTAAAGAAGCACATATTGGCGATGAAAGGCGGCGCGGCCCCGGCCAGGGGTAAGCCGTAGTCTCGCTCACAGTTGTTTTGCGCGATGGGAGGGTTGACGTGATCAAAGAAATAGGTGTCGTCGGCGCGGGCACAATGGGCAACGGCATCGCACAGGTCGCCTCACGCGCCGGGCTCTCGGTTGTAATGCACGACGTCAACGACGAGTTTCTAGGCAGGGGTATGTCGGCAATTGACAAGAGTCTTCAACGCGATGTCGACAAACAAAGAACGACCGCCGAGGAGAAAGGCCAGATCCTCTCGCGAATCAAGCCGTCAACGGAACTCACGGATCTGCGCAATACGGGTTTCGTTGTCGAGGCGGTAACAGAAAACCTTGCGGTGAAGTCTGACCTCTTTGCGCGTCTCGACCGCATCGTTACAGAAGACGTGATACTCGCCAGCAACACAAGTTCAATCTCAATAACGAAACTCGCGGCGGCAACAACCCGCCCGGACCGTTTCATCGGAATGCATTTCATGAATCCAGTACCGGTCATGAAGCTGGTGGAAATCATTCGCGGAATAGCCACCTCCGACGAAACCTACTCGACTACGCGCGAACTTGTCATTGCGATGAGCAAGACGCCGGTCGAGGTCAACGATTCGCCCGGGTTCGTATCCAATCGAGTGCTGATGCCAATGATAAACGAGGCGATCTTCGCGTTGTACGAAGGCGTTGGCTCAGTTGAGGCGATCGATCAGATAATGAAGCTCGGAATGAATCATCCGATGGGCCCGCTTCAGCTCGCGGATTTCATCGGATTGGATGTTTGCCTCGCGATAATGAATGTGTTATATGATGGCTTCAATGATTCAAAATATCGTCCGTGCCCTCTTCTTCGGAAGTATGTCGACGCAGGATGGCTTGGCCGCAAAAGCGGCAAGGGCTTCTACGAGTACTGATCTCACGGAGGCCCTGAAGCTTCCCACCTTGAAAGTGGCTGCCGGAGCCTCTTTCAAGACTGTATTGATAAGCGCCCGGCAACTTGCTCTAATAACGTCATGATACTTTGTCAGCAATGCACTCATCAAAATCCGTATAACCGCGACACGTGCGCAGCTTGCGGCGCCCGGCTGATGATAATCACCACCACGCCGACCGCTGAAGCTTATGGTGGAATCGAGAGCCTCGTGAGGCCGACGCTCGAGGAACACCTTCTCGAGCGTATCAGCTCTCTCGAATCTCAACTGGACCGCGCTCAGGATCGGCTCGAACTGGTTCTTGACCTCGTTCATCGCCAGGCTACAAGCGGGCTCTATGATCACGCGATGATCGACGCCTTGGTCGAGCACTTGTCTGAGCGTGGGGCGGTTGAAGGCGGGACGCTCGAAACGTTATGGCGTGACCGGATCGCGGAGCACTACGAAGAGGTTTCCGAGCAGGAGCAGTTCGACAAGCGCATAGAGCAGATGCTCGGATGCTTCGGCGGCGACAACTTCGATCTCTTTGCAAGATTGTTGGACACCGGCGCGGACCTCTTCGTCGAAGGCAACGCCAAGCGCGGCATTCGCTACTTTGAGAAAGCGCTCGTGCTGGACCCGGCTAACGTTTCCGTCGCACTCTTCGTCGGCGAGCATTTCTTCCGCCTCAATAAGCCGGTGCTGGCTCGTAGTTATCTCGAACGTGCGATTCTGGAAGAAACGGACAACTACACCGCTCGTCTGATGCTTGGCGTAATATGCGGAGACGATGGTGATCTCGACTCTGCGAAGCGCCATCTGGGCCGGGCGTTGAAGATTCAGAGGAATTCTTTCGCGGCGCACTACGGACTCGGGCGAATCCTGGTAAGCGAAGGTCGCGTCCGAGAAGCGCTGTCGCATCTGAAACGCGCGCTAAGCCTGAAACCAACCGCCGAGATGCACTATCTGGTTGGGCGAGCATATCTCGAGGACGGAAGAGCCGAGGTGGCGGTGCGCCATTTACGACGCTGTGTCGAGATGGACCCGAAATTCGACGCAGCGCTTTATCATCTTGGACTGATCTACCTGCGCCAGGACAAGCTGTTGCTTGCCCAGGAACATTTTCGGGCGGCTTACGAAATCAATCCTCGGGAGTCACGTTATCGGACAGCGCTCCGCGCAAGGAAAGCGGGTCAGTTGGCGCCTTTGCCGGTCTTCGGGCGAACTGCGATTTCCAAACGCAAGATCGTGAGCAGCGGCGACGTGCGCCTTGCTGAGCTGCTTAGAAGCGATCTTCTGGAACCGCACAGTCAATCTCTTGAAGTAAGAAAAGGGCAGAAGCGAGGATAGACAACACTCAATTGAAACAAAAAGGCGAAGGTGAAAGCGCTCACCTTCGCCTTTTTACTTTGGAGTCAGGTTGGGCCTCAATGAGCAGTGAGACTGTCGTGTGATCGGCTGCCGTTGGGTAATACTGAAACGCTCCGCGACGCCGTCCCAAACGCGGCGTTCGTATCTGCCGTCAAGCTGTAAATATCAAAGCCAAACGAATCCAGATATGTTGCGAGGTCGTTACTTGACGAGAGGTACAGGACCGGTTCGTGTCCAAGATAGTCGGTTATTTCGAGCAGCCGCTCTATTACCTCAATCGGCTCGAATGTTCTCGCAGGATCGCGGAAGCTAGCCATCGTTTTGTCCTTTCACATTCTAAATACGGGCCACCCGCCCGAATAGTTTGTAAACGCCCACTTTTTTGATGCTAATTGCTTTGCCGGAGTTTGTTTTTCCGGCACCAGGGCAGCGGCCAGCTTTGCTGCTCCAGTTGTAGAACGCGAAACGAGCCCGTCCTTGCGCCGTTCCGGCCACCCAAATACAGCAACGTCTATCGAAATACGGATACGACTTGAGAAGAAACTATCGAAGGTGAAAAGCTGTGATCAGCTATGCGATGGGGATTCCTGCACCGTCTTAATCGCCATCGCTGGAGGCTGCGCTCGATGGGGCTGGCTCAGGCTTCTTGTCGGTCTTTTCGGTCTTTTCGGCGCCTGACTTCTCGGGTTTGCTTTTGCCGGTGGCTGCTTGCTTGTTCGGATAATCGGTCGCATACCAACCTGAGCCCTTGAGTTGAAAGCTGGTACGCGAGACAGCCTTTTGAAGCTTCCCGCGGCAATTCCGGCAACGCTTTGGTGGGGGGTCACCAATTCGTTGAATGATCTCGATGCGGGAGCCACACTTCTCACACACATACTCGTAAATAGGCATAACTCCCGAACCTCCGAAACATTACTTATCGAATTGATGTTAGCACGACCACTACAACACATCAACAATATCGACAATCGGTAGTGTTCGGTTATTGAGTTGACTTGTAACGTGTGGTCAGTCCTTCGCGTGCTTTGCGGTCCGTTGCGACTTTGCGCTGAGAATTCTTTGCGGGCTTGAGGAATACTCAACGCTAAGTCGCAAAGGACCGCAAAGCACGCGAAGGTTATGAGCAAGGCAGAAGCCGAACACTTCAGACGATCGGAGTTGGCGACACACTAGAATCATCTGATGAACGCGGATGGCACAGGTATATTTCCGCTGCTGCCAAAAACCTGAGCGATTACTGATCCATCCGAGCTTTTGATGATGAACCATTGTGCGGTCGATGGCCGCCAAACCGCGGTATCGGTCTTTACGTCGCCATCATAATCCGCGGGTACGGGTATGTCGGTACTGACGCCCCAACCAACCAGGGTTACCGATCCGTTTGAGCTGTTAATGATGAACCAGGAGCCATTAGACGGGCGCCAGATTGCGATATCTGTCTTGCCATCGCCGTCGTAATCAGCGGGTACAGCTTTATCGCCCGATACTCCCCAGCCGGTTACACTGACCGAGCCATTCGAGCTCTTTATGATGAACCAGGCGCCGGTCGACGGGCGCCAGATTGCGAGGTCCGCCTTTCCGTCACCATCGTAGTCGCCAGGAACCGGCACATCTCCGTTGACACCCCACGAAACTGCTCTGGTCGTGCCGGTCGCACTGTTGATTATGAACCATGCGCCGGTTGATGGACGCCAGACTGCAAGGTCCGCCTTGCCATCGCCGTCGTAATCAGCGGGCACAGGCAAATCACCGCTTAAACCCCAAAGGACAGACTTGGTCTCCTGTGATTCGCTTTGAATGATTGTCCATATACCGCTGGACGGAGTCCATACGGCGATGTCAGTCACGATGTCGCCGTCGTAGTCTGCCGGCACGATCATATCGGTGCTCTGGCCCAAAACAGACGTGCCGTTAATGGGCCCAATCCACTGGCCGGTAGCCGGATCCCACAAACTCAGATCTGACAGTCTATCCGCATTGAAGTCGAAAGCGGCTTTGGAGCCGACCGGTGAGTCCTGAATGACGGTGAACGTTTGCCCGGCAATCGTGAGCGTTCCAGTGCGAGCCGCGCCATGATTGGCGGTCACTGAATAATGCACTGACCCGTTACCGGTGCCGCTCGCGCCGGAGGTAATCGTGATAAAGGCGGCATTGCTAACCGCTGTCCAATTGCATCCGGCCTGTGTCATCACGCTGACTATGCCGGTGATCGCAATTGCCGGAAGCATTTTGCTCGTCGGATCAATGGAGTAGGTGCAGGCGATCGGAACTGTAGCTCGGTCGTCGCCGCCCGTTTCGCTCAGAGTACTCGTGGTTCCCGCCGAGGCGGCGGGCGCTATGCCGTCAACTGCGACTGTATTCCCATCCGGAGCGGACCGCTCGGCGTTTGAAGTCGCGTTTGATTTAGCAGCCGCGTTAGATTTAGCAGCCTCTACGACGGCGATCGGCAACGCTAACATGCCGCAGATCGCAAGGACCGCGAATATAAGAGAAAGACTCTCGGGTCTTCGGCTAGCGAGTTGATTGTTCATTATTGCTTTACCCCCGTTCCTCGTCGATGGAGAGTTAGACAGTCGCATTTCTATCAGATTCAGGCTATCAAGTCGAGGCGGATGGGTGTGATTAAAATTGGGGCTTGGGTGCCACTTAGGTCACCCGGAACTCAGAGCAAGGAATCGAGCGTTCCGCCCGGCAACCCCGTAGGGGTGCGATGTTTATAGTTACGGACGCCGACGTGGACTCCTGGCTCCGTTAGGTGCGGCATAGAGTTGAGCGCAGGAACATTTCACCCCTACGGGGTTGGCAACATATGGAGCTCGCCACTATAAACATTCTACCCCTACGGGGTTCCAGGGAATTCTCAGGACAGTTCTTCCGGCGAAGAGTCGCGGGCCGTCCCGGCTCAAGTCCCGCTTTCAATCACACCCGATGCGGATCGATCCTTCAGGAAGCCATCCGTACGCGTTTCAAAGATGCTTGCGAAGGTACCTCACCAGCAGGTACCCGGCGTAGTATTTGTAAGGCGCGCGTCCCAGCGTGTAATGCCCACAAGGAACTATTACACGATCCAGTTCGACGCCCTGGCGGTCGCATTCCTGAAACAACAATTGTGAAAGCTCGGGAGTAAAGGAAAGGTCGTAACGCGCCGAAATCAGCAAGCCCGGCCGAGTATCGCCAGCCAACCGGCTAACGTATGAGTTGGGACTTATCGCGAGCCATGCGTTCCTCACGTCCTGATGCGTGAGGCTGGTCTCGAGCGCTCGCCTTACATGAGCGGTGGTCAATCCCTCCCACACCACATCTCCGAAGTAACTCGAGACGTGATAGTAAACTCCGACCCGTATTCGCGGCTCGTGAACAAAGGTCAGGAACCCGATACACGAACCGAGACTGGTTCCAACTATGCCGATGCGATCGTAACCCCTTCCTGCGAGCCATTCGATTGCCGCTCTCGCGTCCAGCACAGCCTGACGATTTGCTTGAAGCGTCCGCCCAAGATTAGCGCTTACCATGAAATCCGCGCGGTCAAATCCGGGCAGCATCCGGCGGTCGTGATAAGGCAAGCTCAAACGGAGGGCCGCGATCCCCGCGCGGTTCAGGAGTTCGCACAAGGCTACATGCTCGTGAGACTTTGCATTCCAATGAGGCAGCACGACGACTGCCCTTCCCCCGGCTCGGTCCACTTCGTTTGCGCGCCGCAAGCCGTTTGAGGAGCCGGTCCGCTCCGCCACAGGAAAATAACGAGCATATGCCGTGTTGTTCTCAACGTACGGCGTCGTCACCGCGCTCGGGAAACTCACCCAACCGTTCTCAAAAGAGTAATCAGTCGCACCTTCCCGGGAAAAGAATTTCGAGCTCTCTCGAATTGCGGCTTCGTTGAATCTGGCAAGCGTATCCCGTGGATCGGCGCCGTTCCGCTTGCCAACTGAATAATCGCCGTCCAGGAACTCTGTTCCCCACTCAAACGGTCTTTCTATCCGATTGGCGTCCCTGCGCGAGAGCTTTCGCTCCCAGTTATGAATAAGCTGTTTGAGCATCCTGTCGTCATTCTAGAGAACGCCGGCCATCCGCCTCAAGTTAGTAGTGTTCGCATTCTGCGTTGTGTAATAACCTCCGCGTGCTTTGCGGTCCTTTGCGTCTTTGCGTTGAGTATTGTGTATTGAAGGAGCAAGACAATACTCAACGCAAAGACGCAAAGGACCGCAAAGCACGCGAAGGACTGAACACCGCCCTCAAGCTGACTTGCATCCGCGCAGGCATCCGCGATCTTTATCTGGCAGAATACGGAGTGCGCGGAAACGGTTTCTCCCATATCGCGGTGGTAAAAATTCTTCGGAGGAAGACATGAATAGTCCAGACGAAAAAGTGCTCGTCCAAAGACAGTCGCCCTATCAATACACCCAGGATGGACTCGAGCTAAAAGAGCGGGCCGACCAGGCGCTCATCCCATTGTTCGCGGAATTTATGGATCGAGGTTATAGCCCCTATCAGATTTGCGCAGTAGTCCACGACTCGGTTGCGGAAACAAGCCGGGACATAATCAGCGTGCACAAGTCCGGGGGGAAAGCGGCGGCTGATCAGATGATCAAAGACAAGCTGAAGTCATAGCGGATTCCCGAGTGCGCAGAATTTAGCTTCTTTTTTCTTGAAGTGTATCAGCGAAATCGGTGGCCCTGTATGGCCGCTCCTCCGTGGCGCCCCTCTTTCGTAACGGGAAGGCCTGAACTCGTTAAGAGGGGCGGCCACGGAGGACCGCCCATACAGGAGTTAATCGCTATCGAAATCTTTGTTACAAGTCTCCAGTAATTCAGCGTACTCCTGTTCCATTTGATCGAGCTTGATGTCGAGACTGGGGTCGCGGTGTTTTGTTCGCAAAAGCCCAATCGCCAGGAGAAGGATCGCTGCTACGACCAACCCCGTGGCGATCCAAATCAATGTTTCGCGCGTCATGCCGATCATCGACCATGCGGCGGACTTCCCGACAATCAGATCGTAGGAAGCGCCCGCCGCCAGCAGAAGCAAAAAGACTCCCCCGCCGAGCGCGGCGCCGGTTTTTGTCTTGTAAACGTCAATCTGGTGGGCGAGGTCGCTTATGCTTGAACGCAGGTTTGTGAGTTGAGCGTCGATGGATTCCGCGCTTTCAAGACGAGACATAAGCTAAAACAGGCTTCGGTTTTCTTAACTTCCCGCTCGGAAGAGATGCCGGCACTTGATGAACTACTTTATGAGCTATTTTATGAATTTGCCGGTGCGTGACCAACGAGACTTTGTAAAGAAATCCAGGATCGGATTCGACCCGCCCGCGCCGTCGTTGTTCCGGTCGATTGACCAGTAGACGAACATCGCGTGTCCCACGATGCTGTTTCGAGGAACAGTGCCCCAGAACCGGCTGTCAAGGCTGTTGTCACGGTTGTCGCCCATGCAGAAGTACTGATCGGTATCGTACTTCCCATCGTTGTCGACGTCGTAAATCCGCTGAAGCTGCGGATCGCTCCGAATCTCATCCGGCACAGGCTCGCCCTTCAGCGGCACCTTGAACGGCTGTCTTGTCCCGAACTTGGTGCTGTCATCATTGAAGGTCGCGGCGACGCTGTCATGTTCGTTCTGGTAATAGTAAACGGTCCACTGCGCTCCCTGGGCATCGGGATCGGTGCGTACCGGCACGAGCTGCGATGCGTCGTCGTTGTTGTATTGCGGCTCTACGTAGACCCGGCGTTCCGGAAGAGGCTGGCCGTTGATGTAAACCGTATTCGAACGCGAATCATATTCAACCGTGTCGCCGGGCAATCCGATCACGCGCTTTACGAAGTTCGTCTCGGGCGTCTTCGGGAATTTGAAGACCACTATGTCTCCGCGCCTGATCCCTCTTTCCGGAAACAAGGGTATCTTCCAATTGTCGGGTCCGAAAATAAATTTATTGACCAATAAGTGATCCTGAATCCAGATGGTGTTCTTCATGGAACCCGTCGGAACTTTTACCGCCTGAACGATGAAAGTCATACCGAAAAGCGCCATCACGAGAGTTACAACCGCAGACTCGAAATACTCTCGCAGGACGCTTTTTTTGAAGGCCGGTTGCGAGTTCGCGTCCTTCTTCCCCTCGATGGTCCTCACCTCCGGGTAAGAAACGGCTCCGGCGACGGACTCCGTCCGGGTCTCGCGGTTTGTTTCCTCTCGCGTAGTCACATCCAACTGATCGCTCATAGATTGATTATCCCAAAAGCACCGTATCGTTCACAATCAAACTTCAAGTTCGGTCTCTATTAGATCTTCATCGGCGTAGACCTCGAGCCCGCGCGAAGCTGTGTCTCGTGAAGGCTCCGATTCGAACGCTTCGACTGCCGGCTCAGTGGACGCTTCCCTATCAGATCCGATAGCCACGCTCCTTCTCTTCTCTTCACGATCCTGCTGGGAATTCTGCTCGTCTTTTTGTTCGGCACTTTGTTCGCGCCTTCGCTCGACGGTTGCCGGTTCATCGGGTGATTCAAGGGCGACGCGCGCGGCCTCCTGTTGAGCGAGCTTTATGGTATGTCCCTCGCCGGTGCTTACCGCGCGCCCGCCGACGCGAAGCTCGACGCGAAAGATCCTTCGGTGGTCAGGGCCCATGACTTCAACCACGACGTATTCCGGACCGGGACCTCCGCTCGCTTGCAAACGTTCCTGCAATGCCGACTTGTAATCTGCACCGATCATCGAGGCGGGATTGAGACTCATCAGCTTCTGTCGTAGCTCGCGGCGCAGGAATCGCTCGGCCACGGTGATTCCACCATCCACATACAGCACGCCAATCAAGGCCTCATACGCATCGGCAAGGAGCGCGCGCTTCTGACGGCCGCCTGTTTTTTCCTCGCCGCGATTCAAGAGAATATAGCTGCCGAGGTCCAAATCTTCCGCCAGTTCAACGAGCCGGGATTCGCTCACGAGGTGGGCCTTCATCTTTGAGAGCTTCCCTTCGGCCTGCTCGGGAAAGCGCTCGAGCAGCCACGCGCTCACAACAAACCCGAGCACCGAATCGCCGAGGAATTCCATCGCTTCATTGTGCGGGCAGTTTTCTCCGACGCGTTCATTGGCGAACGAGCGGTGAGTGAGCGCGCGATCGAGCAACGCACGCGACCGGAATGAATAGCCGATCTTCTGCTCGAGTTCAGAAAGCAATTTCTCGCGTTCGAGTTGAATCATATTTTTTGGCCTAAACGCGACGCGCTTTCACAATATAGCACACGGCGGGTGATGCCGTTACCCTAAACCTCGCCTGCTTCATGCAAAAGAGCCAGCCGATCTGGCTGGCTCTTTTTATTCAGTTCAGCGATGCCCGTTCTGATTAGAACCCCTTCGCGGTCGATGCGGTATTGCTGCTTGAGCTGGAGGGATTCGCGCGATTCTGGTCGATCAGCTTATCCATCCCGTCCGTAGAGCCGTTGTGCCGGAACTTGTAGAGCTCCGTGAATGCCTGCTGGATCCTTGGGCGAATGTCCCACTCCTTCTTATCTACCGTCAGCCCGAGGAACCGCGCCCAACACGTGATGACTGCATCAGCTTGTGCGTTCACGTCGGCGAGCGCCGCTTTCGATTCGTCAAGCGCTGCCTTTACTTCGGGCTTCGGCTCGGCGGCGTTGCGATCGGCATCAGGTATCGCTTCGACTTTCTTTTGAGCAGCTTCGTACTTTGTCGCCGCCGCGGCATACTTATCATTATGTATGCGTCCGCAATGGAATGAATACGCTGGATTGGTAGGTTCGAGCGTCCCGGCCTTCTCGTATTCACCCAGCGCCTTATCCACGCTCTTCTCGTGATCGTAAATCACGGCCAGGGTCTGGTGCATATAAGCGAGCGTCACGTTCTTGTTGAACATCTTCGGGTCCGCGCCCGAAGGAGTCTTTCCCGCTTCTATGAGGCGAATCGCGTGCTGGGCGAAATCGGACGCCTCGGCGGCGTGCGCGAAGTTAGGAGGAGTCGCAAACAGTTCGTTCGAGCGTATCTGTACCACCAACGCGGAAAGATAGTCCAGGTTATCCGGATCAGCAGCCAGTACCTCTTTACCAATCCGAATGACCTCCGGCACATTCTTCTCGTCGGCCGCTTTCTTGAAAAAGTATCCGCGCATCTGCGGAATCCACTTGTCCTTGAGATAGGCTACGTACCCTCCGCTTGGAAACTTCTCCAGATAGGCTTTCGCCAACTCCATCGCTTTCGGGTAGTCTTTGGCAGCGTTGGCGTCATACCAAAGCTTGTAGGCCGCTGCTTCAGCCTCCTTCTGATCTTGCGCGACGGGCTCGTTCGCGGTCGTCTTTGCTGAGGCGAGGGGCATAAACAGCGCCAGCGAAAACGTGAGCGCTGCCATCACGGTTAGTAATCTTTTCATCAGACGATACTCCTCCTGCCACTGTCTTAATTCGAGCGGTCTCGAAATGAATTTCTTCGCCAATACCGTCGTGTTTGTACTGAATTTCGTGCAACTCTGGGATGCGTGCGAAGCAGTCGGAGTTGCTGACCACCACTCACGGGAAAAGCGCAGCCTGCATACTCGCACGCACTAATATTTATTGTCAAGCAACTCGAAACAAACACCCGATCATCGGCGACACCGTCCAGTACGATCGATCGCGAGCGATAGGATTCGTCTCGATTCGAGCCGCGAACCGCCGTTCATCGAGCCGATTATCGCTTGCCGACTTTCTCTACAACTGTCGCGATTGGCGTCTGTAGAAAACCTCGCTCGCGTCAAGAGCCGCAGGCTAAGTCGCATCATCAGGTAAGTTTCATCAGGGCGACGGATCTCTCTTCACGGAATGCACCTTGCTCTTATCGTGTGTGCAGCACCCCGCCGCGCGTGCTGCCGTTTTGGGAAGCGCTCGCGTTGGCTGTTATCGGAGTCGATGAAATGGCAACCAGCAACAAAGACGTAGCAATACTAATAATTGACGATGAGGAGCCGATTCGCAGGCTCCTGGCAGCGTATCTCTCGGACAGTTACAGGTGTGTCGCCGCGGGCAGCGCTCACGAAGCAATGACGCTGCTGTCGGGAAGTTCGTTCAACCTTGTTCTAAGCGACATAAACATGCCCGGCACCTCCGGGACCGAGCTGTGTCAGTACGTCAATAAAGCCTATCCCGACACGGTTGTGATAATGGTGTCCGGGATGACGGACATAACCTTCGCGATCGAAGCGATGCGACAAGGTGCTTTCGACTACATAACCAAGCCTTTCGATCTGGGGCAGGTCCAGGTGTCCATCGATCGCGCTCTTCGTTATCAGGCGCTCGGGCTTCGAAATGTTTTTACGAGCAGTCGCTCGAGGAAACGGTCAGGCTGAGGACCGCGGAGCTGCGCTCGCTGAACGAAGATCTGAACAAGATGCTGGAAGCTTTATATCAAAACTATCGCGCGACTTTGCGTGCGCTTGCCGGGGCGCTGGAAGCGCGCGACGTTGAAACTGCCGGTCATTCGGACCGTTGACTGTGAGTTCGCAGATCGCTTAGCGAGGTTCCATCAGATTCGAGAGACGTGTCCAGTTGAGGGGCGTAAGTAACCAGCGATCACGGGCAACAACAAGCGGGCGCAGAAGCACAGACTCTCTGCGCCCGCTCTTTTAATGTGTTCACTGCGGAAGCGCAACTCGCTGGCCCGGGTTCACAAACGAAAGCCCGCTGTCGCGAATCTGCTTGTTCAGGTTTGGTATCGCCTCATCGATCAGTTTGTTCAACTGTTCGACCATGCCTTTCAATTCGGTTGAGAGCTCGCTGAGTCTCGTCATTTGATCGGGCGTCGGCGCGGCAGTGTAGCTATCGAGTCCGTTCGAGAGCTGCCCAATTCTCCCGAGCACCGGGCGCGGCGCATCCGGTAGCGGGGGCCCTGCGCTTCCCGACTGATCGAATACCGGCACAAGCCTCTTTTGAATGTCGTCCACTTGATCCGATACCGACTTCACCGCGTCATTCACTTCACGCGGAACGTTGGGCGTTCTCCTCAACGACTCCTGGAGCGAGGTCATCTGGGTCTTCAAATTCTGCACCGAGCGCTGTGCGGCGCCGGCCGACTTCTGAAGCTCGTATGCTCTCATGAGCGCATCGCTCCATTTCGCTCGATCGGCTTCGGACATCTGTATGCGTGGATCTTCCTGAACGTGCACGGTGGTCGTAGCGTCTTTGCCGCCAACCGAGATTTTGACGCTGTATTCACCGGGAGGGACGCGGGGTCCGCGGCCGCCACCGAACGGGCCTCCGCCGCCGCCACCAAACTGCGCCGCGGCTGCTTGTGCGCCTGGTTGCTCCTGGCCCGCTGCTCCAGCGGCTCCTTGCTCTGCGGTCGCCGGTTGCCCGGCTTGCTGTTGCTGCCCCGCACCGGCTCCTCCTCCACGGCCGCCACCACCGCCGCCGCGTCCTGCACCGGCGCCACCGCCACCTCCACGCCCGCCGGCGCCGAGACCAGCCTGGTTAGGCCCGGCCAACCTGAGGTCCCACACCACTCGATTAACGCCCGCTTCCTTTGGACCAGTCAGCTCGCGCACCAGCTTGCCGCTCTTGTCGGTTATCGTTATGCGCACGTTGCCATCCGGCTTGGCGTGCAGATAGTAATCGATCATCGCGCCGTAAGGCGGGTTCGCCGATTCAAACCACTTGTGACCCGTATTACCTTTGCGATTGTAGAGCCGGAACTCGGTTGCGGTGGGACCCTCAAAGGCCGCCAGGTCAGATGACATAACCGCGTCCGACATTTTCTCCAGCGCGCTGATGTTGTCCAGGACCCAAACCGAACGGCCGTGAGTCCCAAGCACCAGATCGTTGTCGCGGGGATGAATCTGAATATCGTCAACCCGAACCATCGGCAGGTTGCCTTTCAGCCGCGACCAGTGAGCCCCGCGATCGAGCGACGCAAACGCACCGAACTCGGTTCCCAGGAAGAGCAGATTCTGATTGCGGGGATGCTCGCGTATCACTCGACAGGTAACACCCGCCGGCAGATCGTTCTTCAGCGACTTCCAGCTCTCGCCGTAGTCGGAAGACACGAAGACGTATGTGTTGTAATCGTCACCACGGTGTCCGTCGAACGTCGCATATACCATGCCTTCCGCGAAACGCGACGGAACAACCCGGCTTACATAAGTGTTCTTTGGCAGGCCGGGAACCTTGGCGGTTATGTTCTTCCAGGTTTTGCCGCCGTCTCGAGAGACCTGGAGATTACCGTCGTCCGTGCCGGCGTAGAGCAAACCTTCTTTGATCGGCGACTCGGCAACCGTGACGACCTGACCGAAAGTCTGCACTCCGTCGTGCCGCGAGAGCATGTTCTTATCGGGAAGCACACCCATGATCTGAAGCTTCTCGCGGTCCTGATCCTTGGAAAGATCCTCGCTTCGACTCCACGAGTCGCCCCGATCGGTCGATTTGAAAACACGATTCCCGCCGTAATAAATCGTGCGGTTGTTGAAGGGCGAAATCAGTATCGGCGAATTCCAATCGAAGCGATAAGGCTTCTCGCCTGCCGCGGGTTCGGGCCTGATGTTGCGCCGCTCGCCGGTCTTGAGCTCGAGGCGCGCAACATTCCCGTCCTGCGATTCGACGTAAATAGTATCCGGGTCGGTCGGGTCAACGACTGAGTAGAACCCATCTCCGCCGCCGGTGCGAATCCAGTCGTCGTTGGTGATGCCTTCAGTGTTGAGCGTGCCGCTGGGTCCTGCCCAGCTTCCATTGTCCTGGAGCCCGCCGTAAACCATGTAAGGCTTTCTGTTGTCGAGCGAGATCTCATAGAACTGCCCGAGCGGTATCGTGTTTAGGTAGTCCCACGAGCGGCCGCGATCATACGACTGATGGATGCCGCCGTCGGAACCCGCTAGCATGTGGTTCGAATTCGACGGGTCAATCCACAATCCGTGATAGTCGCCGTGGATGCGCGTGACGATATTTTGAACCCACGTCTTGCCGCCGTCCTCGGAGATAAACATATTGGCCGCGCACTGCCAAATGCGCTGATCGTTGTTCGGATCGATCCGAATCTGGCTGTAGTACATCGCTCGCGAATCCAGATCGCTCATCTTCTTCCAGGTCTCGCCGCGGTCTTCGGAACGGAAGACTCCGCCCTTGGCGTTTTCGATGATCGCGTAGACGATGTTCGGGTTCGCGCGGTAGATGTCGATGCCAATGCGACCGATGTTACCGCCCTCGGGCAGGTCTTTAGTCAGCTTCTTCCACGTCGCGCCGCCGTCAATTGTTTTGTAGAGCCCGCTGCCCGGACCGCCGCCGTTGAAGCCCCAGGGAACTCGTCGCCGTTGATAAGCCGCGGCGTAAAGAGTTCCGGGACTCTGCGGATCGATTGCGATATCGATTACGCCGGTGTCTTCGTTGATAAACAGCGATTGAGACCACGTCTTGCCGCCATCGGTTGTCTTGTAGACTCCGCGTTCGCGATTTGGCCCCCACAGGTGGCCGACTACCGCGACGTAAACGATGTTTGGATCGCGCGAGTCGATAACGACCCGGCCAATATGCTTCGAATCCCTGAGCCCCATGTTCTGCCAGGTCTTGCCGCCGTCGAGCGAACGATAGATACCGTCGCCCCACGACGAACTTTGTCGATTATTCGGCTCGCCGGTACCGACCCAGATGATATTCGGGTCCGAGGGCGCTATGCAGATGTCGCCGATCGACGTCGATCCCTGCTCGTCGAAGATCGGCTCGAAGGTCGTGCCGGCGTTTGTGGTTTTCCATACGCCGCCGGTCGCGGCTCCTACATAGAAGGTCGAGGCGTTGCCGTCGACAACCGCGAAGTCGTCGATGCGTCCGCCCATGTTAGCGGGACCGATTGAACGCCATTGCAGGTTCTTCAGAGCGACTTCTTCAGGCCTCAGCTTGCCGTTCTGTCCGAACGCGATCACGGCCAGAGCCGCAACAACTGATGTGAAAACCAACAAGCGAAAGGCAACGCGCTTGCTCGATGCATTCAGGTTGATGTTGATGAGTTTCATAGCAACCTCGTGTGATTCCACTGGTGAAAAGATAGGAAGAAATTCACTGTTAGCAGCGTCGCGAAAGTATCACCGCGCTATTCACCAGTCAAGAGGATGGGAGTGGGTATTAGGTGTTGGCGGCAACCCAGTAACTCTGCGTCCTCGGCGTCCTCTGCGGTTTTCTTAATCAGTGGGTGAGGATCAACCGCAGAGGACGCCGTTGGCGCCGAGCCGCATTTCACTCAGCGCGAAGAGCCTTCATGACGTCGGTGCGCGCAGCGCGCAAGGCCGGCACCGATGACGCGACAATCGCTGCCGTCAGCAGCACTAACGCAGAAAAAACTACGGGCAATACACCTGGCATCTTCACGTCGAGGAAATAGCTGCGCGCCAAACGCGCCATCACGAACCCGAATGCCGCGCCTGCGATGACGCCGGCAACAGCCATCACGACGCCTTCTGCGATGATGCCGCGCAGGAGATCCCGCGGTTGCGAGCCCAGCGCAAGCCGGATGCCGAATTCGCGCGTCCGCGAGCTGACCGAAAATGCGAGTACGCCTGCGACGCCAATCAAGGCAATCGATAACGCGACGACAGCGAACACGCCAAACACCAGCGAGTTCAAGCGGTCCGGCGTTAGCACTTCCGCTCGGACGTCCTCGAGGGTGGCAGCACGCTCAACGGGCTGATCGACGGACATGTCGCGAATGATCCGCGTGGCCGGCGTGACCAGCGAATAAGGATCCGCATCGGTATGGATGAAAAGGCGGCCGCCAAACATTAGCCCTTCTTCAAAAGAGCTATAGATGGTAAGGATGGGCTCGGGAACGACGTGTATGTCGTCAATATCGGCGGTGACGCCGATGATGCGGTGCGGGGCGGCACTGAAACACGGGGCGAATTTCAGCACGGGATCCGTCCAATAGACATGCCGGTTAATAGCATCCTGATTGGGGAACATGCGCTGTGCGAGAGTTTCACTGATGATCACCACGGGATCTTTATCTTTATTTTGGCCGTCGAGGTCGTTGAA
>DATNBZ010000033.1:0-15043 GCA_035607285.1 Blastocatellia bacterium
TGGTCCTGGCGCCGGCCGGCAATTCAGGAAATTATTTCAGCGAGCAGGATCGCCGAGCGTCGCGAGCGGAATGGATCGAAACGTACTCGCTCTCTCCGATTAACCTGTATGGCGCTCACAATCTTAAGTTCGGATCATCCGTAGCCAGGACTACCAATCGCGGCGACTTCGACGCGCGGCCTGTCGATATAGAGAACACCGCGGGACAGTTGGTGAAACGCATCGACTGGATCCAGGGGAGTCCATTTGACCTCAAAGACCTGGAAACCGGTTTCTTTGGCCAGGATCACTGGATCGTAAACAGCAGGCTTGCCTTGGACGTGGGTATGCGGTTTGAGCGACAGGGAATCACAGAGACGACGCGCGTGGCGCCGCGCGTCGGGCTCGCATGGACACCTTTCGCGAATCAGCAGACAGTTGTTCGGGGCGGATTCGGATTGTTCTACGATCGAGTCCCTCTAAGCGTGTTCGCGTTCTATGCGTATCCACAGCAAGTGATCACAGCCTTCGGTCCGGACGGCTCGATCATCGATGGGCCGCGTCAGATTTACAACATCACCGACCGCGCCGAAGCGAGAAAGTTTCCCTTCGTGTTCAATAAGGGAAACACCGGGAACTTCGCGCCTTACAGCGAAACCTGGAACGTCGAGATCGAGCATCCGGTAAACAGGATGTTGCGAGTTCGCGCGAACTATCTTCAGAGCAACTCATTTGGCGTGGTGATCTTTACTCCAAAAGTCGTGCAGGACAGAGACGCGCTGGTGCTGGGCGGCGGCGGCAAGACGGGATATCGGCAACTGGAGCTGACGGCGCGCCTTACGTTGAAAGACGATCAGCAGATGTTCTTTTCGTACGTGCACAGCCGCTCGCGAGGCGACATCAACGAGTTCAATAACTACTTAGGCAATTTTCCTTTTCCGGTTGTGAGGCCAAATACATTCACCAACCTGTCGGGCGATTTGCCAAATCGCTTTCTTGCCTGGGGCGTAGTGCGGTTGCCCTGGAAGATGCGGATTGCGCCGATGATCGAGTGGCGAAACGGATTTCCTTACGCATCGACGGACGTGCTGCAGAACTATGTCGGTGTTCCCAATCAGGCTCGCTTCCCGGATTTCCTGTCCCTGGATTCGCGCGTGTCGAAGGATTTCAAAATCAATGACAAGTATGCGCTGCGATTTTCGGTCAGCGGATTCAACGTTACAAATCATTTCAACCCGCTTCAAGTGCATTCCAACGTCGACGATCCGGCTTATGGTTTCTTCTTCGGAAGTCATAGACGCCGGCTGAGACTTGATTTCGACGTTATCTTTTAGCCATAGTTCCGAAGCTGACATCAGCCGACATCGGCCGAATAGCCAATCTAGTAATTGAGGTGTCGTCTGTCGACTCTCCCCGCTGCAACGAAAGGCGAAGCTTGTTTATGAAACTCCTCTTGATCGTATCCACGGTGTTGTTGCTCTCCATTGGAGTGCCGGCTCAACACGGCCGTCATTCCTCCAGCGACGCAAAACCCGCCGCGCTGATCCCGGGGCTGGGCGAGGTGAATCATCCGGTTTCTACCACCAACCAGCAGGCGCAGCAGTTTTTCAATCAGGGGCTCGCTCTGGTGTACGGCTTCAATCACGACGAAGCTATTCGCTCGTTCAAACGTGCAGCCGAGCTCGATCCCAGGCTCGCGATGGCGCATTGGGGGGTCGCGCTTGCGCTTGGACCGAATATCAATCTGCCCGTGGACGCCGAGCACGAGAAAGCCGCCTATGAAGCAATTCAAAAGGCGCGCTCTTTGGCATCGGGAGCTTCAGAACCTGAGCGCGCCTACATCGACGCTCTCACCACGAGATACTCGAACGATTCAAAGGCCGACCTGAGGAAGCTCGACGTCGCTTATAAGAATGCGATGGCAGACGTAGCTCGGAGATTCCCGGACGATCTGGATGCGGCTACGCTCTACGCTGAGAGCCTGATGGATTTGCGGCCGTGGCAGTTCTGGTCGAGCAATGGAAAGCCGGCGGAGGGCACTGAGGAGATGGTCGCAGTTCTGGAGTCGGTGCTGCGGCGCAATCCCGACCATCTCGGTGCTAACCACTATTACATCCACGCGGTCGAAGCATCGCAGCATCCGGAGTGGGCGCTCCCCAGCGCGCAACGGTTAAAGGTGCTGGCGCCGGCCGCCGGCCATCTCGTTCATATGCCTGCTCACATCGATATTCGAACCGGCTATTACGAAGCCGCCGCGCGGAGCAATGCTTACGCGGCAGAAGCTGACCGCCAGTATTTCAAGGCCACCGGCGAGCAGGGCATGTACCCGATGATGTACTACAGCCACAACCTGCATTTTCTCGCCGTAGCCAGCAGCATGCAGGGACGTTATCAGGATGCGAAGCGGGCGGCCGATCAACTCAACGAGCACCTGGGAGGTTATATTCGAGAGGGCGGCCCGATGATCGAAGCAATGCTGCCGATGCTCGACGCGTTTACTCCAACGCCCACACTGATGATGGTCCGCTTTCGCCGGTGGGATGAGATTCTAAAATCTCCGCAGCCGGATTCGAAGCTGGTGTATACAAGTGCGCTTTGGCATTTCGCTCGCGCGATGGCGTATGCATCGACCGGCAATCTCGATGGCGCCGAGAAAGAACAGCAGCAAGTGGCGTCCGCGGTGAAAGCCTTTCCACCGAATGCGATGTATGGGGGCTTTAATAAAGCCGGCACTGTTTTTGGGATCGCCGAAGGCGTTCTTCGCGCCAGGATCGTTTTGGCGAAAGGCGACAAACGATCATCTATCGCGTCGTTGAAGAAAGCGGTTGAGCTTGAAGACTCGCTCAATTACGACGAACCGGAGGATTGGTATATTCCAGTCAGAGAATCGCTCGGAGCCGTTCTGATTCTTAGCGGAGAATATGCCGAAGCCGAGAAGGTGTTTCGAGCGGAACTTCAGAAACACGCTCGCAACGGCCGCGCGTTGTTTGGCTTGCGCGAGAGTCTGAAGGCTCAGGGTAAGAAGCTCGCCTCTGATTTTGCGGGAATGGAATTTGAAGCGGCCTGGAAAAACGCAGACACAAAACTAAGGATCGAAGACCTGTAAGACAATCTTACGTCCAACGTCTCATGAGCGAGAAAATCTGACTCAGAGCTGTCCCAAATGAGTTGCGCGCACGAGACTCACAGACGCGTCGAGGGGAAAAGCGGTGAACGATTCGGCGAGACAAAAAAATTGGAGGTCGTCACTGTGCCCGAGTGACGACCTCTCCCCAAGTTCAGAACAGAATGGTAGAGATTCTAAGGATGTGCGCTTGTAGGATAAGCAATCTCGGTACCGCGAGACCCGCTTTCACTCAAGTCTCACTCGAGCAAGCTCTTAGTTGAAAGAGCAGTCATTGAACGAGCCGGTTACTTCCGAGATTCTGGAAGCAATCTACGAAAAATTGGAAATCACAGAGTGGTGCGATTGCGTTCGAGCCCTGAGACATTGATCGCTCATCATCGAGCGGCTGAGGATGTGCTCGCCGGTGTCTCTTTTTCAACCGGCCGCCTTCCCAGTTCCAATCCGCCGGATCGTGCGGCCGCGTGCCCAGCCGTCAGCATGGTCAGAAGCGAAGGGCCGCCGTGCCTGACAGGCACTTGAAGCTCACGTTCCAAATCTTCGATGGTCAGGTCGTCCAGGAAAATATGACTGGATTTCAAACAAGCTTGCTCCGGCACGATAAGGAAGTCGCCCTCGATCTCTCGACGAGCCTTTAACACGTCGCCTCCTGACAGCAGGCCGGCTACGGTTACCTCCTCGCCAAAGAACTGGTTTCGCAGACCGATTACCTTCAGCCTTGTCTTGAATCTTTCGTTCAGCTCGTTCACGTAGCGAGAGAGTATCGGATAAAACAATTCGCCGGTCGCTACGGTTCCCCTCAATCGTCCCGGCTTAAGTCCGAGATCGGAGGCTTCGCCGCGAAGCGTCTTTGTTGCATCTGTCACGAAGCGGCGAACCATTCCGACGCCGTCTTCAATCTGAGGATAGTCGCCATAGTGCGCACGTCCCGGTAGCGGCGCCCCCGCTCGCAAATAAAACTCGTCGGCTAAAAACACAAAAGTCGTTCCGAAGCGCTTTCGGAATTCGCGCTGCCACGAGCGAACCTCCTTTATCAGCTTTCTGCAGAATTCATTGGACACCTCGGTAAGCCGATCGTGGTAGTTGTGAAGCTTCGTGAAAACGACAGGGACTATTGCGACTGAACGAAGTTGTGGATAGAGCTTCGCAAGATCGTAAACCGTCCTCCGAAGCACCGCGCCGTCGTTGATATCAGGGCACAGAACTATCTGAGCGTGCAGATCAACATCGTGTTCCGCCAGGTATCGCATTTTGGCAAGCACGTCGTCGGGTCGCTTCCGGCCCAGAAGATAGCGGCGCACTTCCGGATCCGTGGCGTGCACGGAAACATATTGAGGCGAAAGCCGCTGTTCGATTATGCGATCCATCTCGAGCTTCGAGATCGAAGACATCGTGGTGTAGTTGCCGTGGAGGAATGACAGCCTGGTATCTTCGTCCTTGAAGAACAACGATTCGCGGGACCCTTTTGGGTTCTGATTGCAGAAACAAAAAATGCAGTCGTTGGCGCACTGTCGTGGAGAGAAATACTCGAAGTCGAGCCCCCAGACTTCGCCCTCGCCTATCTCGACATCCAGGCCGGTCAGCTCGCCTGACTTTTTGACGATGTCCAGTCGCACCTGATCTTCACTTCCGGTGTAAAACTGAAAGTCGATAAAGTCAGCAAGCACGCGCCCGTTGACCTTCAATATCCGGTCGCCGGGTTCGATTCCGGTTTCGTCGCCGAGCCCGAACGGATCAACGGCGGTAACGACCACGCCCTTTTCTTTCTTCGGCGTGTTGATGGGGTAGATAGTCTCGAATAACTCCGTATACATAAGTTTGAAAGTATAACAGAAGCGAATGAGACGGCGGAACGCGCGGCTATTGATTGTCCAGTTCGTACCAGAGAAGGAACCGCTGATTCACGCTGCCTTCGGTTCGCAGATCTGCGCAGATCAGCGAAACAACGTCGGCGGAAATCAGCGGTTCCTTTTTTCGAGATCAACGCCACTAAAAGACTGATGAAGTAATTACCTTCGCGCGGGAGTCCCCGGTAGCAGCCGCAGGCGCCGGTTTTCGATCTCGCCCGAGTAAGGTAGTCTTTTTGTGAACGAATAATTCAAGGGAGAAGCGGTTGTGGCTAAGACTATCGGAATCCTGACCGGCGGCGGCGACGTGCCGGGGTTGAACCCATGCATAAAGGCCGTCGTTTATCGCGCAATAGAAGCAGGCTACGAAGTTGTTGGCATTCGACGGGGATGGGGCGGGCTGCTTCACTTCAACTCCAATGAACCGGAGAGCTTCAGCAGGCATTTGATACCGCTCGACAAGCAGGTCGTGCGCACGATAGATCGCACCGGAGGTACGATTCTTCACACAAGCCGAACGAATCCCTCTAAAGTAAAGCCCAAAGATATACCCGATTTCCTGCGCGAAGCCGGCATTCCCGAACCCGAACAACACGCAAAAGACTTCACGCCTCACGTGCTGAAAAATCTCGAGAATCTCGGCATTGAGATACTCGTGCCCATCGGCGGTGACGACACGCTCAGCTACGGCGAGCGATTGCATCGCGAAGGCGTTGAAGTCGTCGCGATACCCAAGACGATGGACAATGACGTGTTCGGCACGGACTACTGCATCGGGTTCAGCACGGCAGTCACTCGCAGCGTGCAGTTCATCCATCAGCTCCGAACCAGTTGCGGCTCGCACGAACGCATCGCCGTAATCGAGTTGTTCGGGCGCAACAGCGGCGAGACGAGCCTGATCAGCTCGTATCTGGCCGGCGTCGATCGCGCCCTGATTTCGGAAGTGCCTTTCGATCCTGAACGTTTGGCCGAACTCGTCATGCAGGACAAGCGGAGTAATCCCAGCAACTATGCGATGGTGACCATCAGCGAAGGGGCCCACATGATCGGCGGCAGCATCGTCGAGACCGGCGAGGCCGATGCCTTTGGCCATCGCAAACTGGGCGGGATCGGTTTGGTCGTCGGTGAAGAGCTCAAGAGGCTCACCGGTGAAGACATTGTGTATCAGCAGATCGCTTACTTGATGCGTTCGGGCGCGCCCGACGCCGTCGATCTCATGGTTTCCGTAAACTACGCTAATATGGCGATGGACCTGATCGTCGACGGCGCGAGCGGGCGTATGTGCGCGTTGCGAGATGGTAATTACACACACGTGCCGATCAGCATGATCACCAGCGCGGTCAAGCGAGTCGACGTGGACGAGTTGTATGACTCCGAGCGCTATCTTCCAAAAATTCGCCGCGTGCTTGGCAAGCCGATGTTCCTGTACTGAGAGTTGTTGACTTGTAACGTGTGGTAGTCCTTCGCGTGCTTTGCGGTCCTTTGCGTCTTTGCGCTGAGTATTCGGTCTTGGTCCTTCAATACCAAATACTCAACGCAAAGACGCAAAGGACCGCAAAGCGCGCGGAGGTTATTGAGCAACGCAGGATCCGAACGCTACGCGGCGACGCTTGACACCGGCGCAAGCGAAGCCAAGAATGTTCCCGGACGTATTCGAGAGTATCCCACCGAACTCGCGCTGGATGACAGATAACTGAATTAGTGGTCGTTCCTCCCGGCGTTCCCGTGGTCCAGTCGCTGTCATCGCGAAACTCACCAGCCACATTCCGCCCATGGAGGACAGATAATGAGAAGGATCCCCGGACGTTTTATCTGCGCAATCGTGTGCGCGCTGATCGTGACTGCACTCGAGAGCACCGCGGCCGCTCAATTCAAGGCGAGCATCGAGGGCACTGTTAAGGACGCGACCGGTGCGCTTGTTTCGGGCGCTAACGTTACCGTCACAAGCAACGAGACCGGCAAAGCGCAACAGACGGTGACAGGCGATGAAGGCTTCTTTCGCGTCAGTGGACTCCCGCCGGGCAAGTACACGGTTACCGTCGAATCAGCAGGTTTCAAGAAGAGGGTTGTCGAGAACGTCAGTGTCGCCGCCGAGGCGCCGCAAGGGCTGACCATCGTTCTCGAAACCGGACCGGTCTCGGAATCCGTCACAGTCAATGCGGGCGAAACGACCGGCACGATTCAAACCGAAAACGCAAACATCGATCGCGGCATCACTACTCGCGAGATACAGCGGATACCGCAAGCAGGCCGCGATCCGTACGAATTAATACGCTTGACTCCGGGGATCATCGGAGACGGCGCGCGCGACGGGAGCGGGAACGCGGTTTCTTTCCCAAACGGCCAGGGGCCGGGCGGCTCAAACAGCTCGATCTTTCAGACTGAGAATCAGGTTCAGATAAGCGCGAACGGACAGCGCGTTTCAGCAAACAATTTTCAGATCGACGGTGTCAGCGTCAACAGCCTGGGCTTCGGCGGCGCCGCGGTCGTTACACCGAACCAGGAATCGGTGAAAGAGATGCGCGTGCTTGCGAGCACCTATTCTGCCGAGTACGGCCGAAATACCGGCGCCCAGATTCAAGTGGTTTCGCAAAACGGAACCAACCAACTGCACGGCAGCGCTTTGTTCAAGTACGATGAGCCGTCGCTCAACGCGTTCAACAAGTTTGGCGATATTTTTGGGGGCCCGCGCCAGCGCGTTCAGCGGCGCTTCCGTCAGTTTGGCGGAAGCATCGGCGGTCCCATCATTAAGGACAAGCTGTTCTTCTTTTTCTCTTATGAAGGCGCGCGCGAAAACACAAACAATCCTGTGAGTAAGTTTGTTGAGACTCCCGAGTTCCGCCAGGCCGTCATCAATCAGCGGCCGGGAAGCCTGATGGCAAAGGTGTTCGGAACAACAGGCATTGAGCCTCGCATCATCAGCTTGCTTCCGGCAACGTGCGCCAATTTCGCTACCTGCAAAGTGATAAACGGCCGGCTGGACATCGGTTCGCTCACCGGCGCCACCGGACAGTATGTCAGCCTCGGTAATCCCAGTGGCGGCGGCCTCGACAATGTTCCCGATATCGAACTCGCGCTGATAAGCGTTCCCCGACAGAGCCATGGCAACCAGTACAACGCTCGCGTTGACTTCAACGTGAACGCCAATAATCAAGTTGCGGTGAGCGGCTACTTCACAAAGCTCGATAATCTGAATGCCGATCAGGATTCGCAGGGGCGTCCGCTTGGAGACCTGGCGTTCAAGCCATTCAATTCCGCGGCGACTATTTCGTGGATACGGACAATATCGCCGACGTTGCTGAACGAAGCGCGCGCGAACTTCACGAGATTCGCCGACAACCAGGTCGTCGATACCGCCGGCACGAACTTCGGCATTCCCCGGATCGAGGTCGAGGGTATGACGTTGACCCCGCCCGGCGAGCGAATCAGGTTCGGGGCCCCGCGCTCTGAGACTACGCCCGGCATCTTCGCGCAGACCACGATCGAGGCCCGCGACACGCTCAGCAAAGTAGCCGGCAACCACGGGCTGAAGTTCGGTGTCGAAGCTCGCAGGGAACTCAACAACAACAGCCTTGTCGGCGGCTCCCGGCCCCTCTACTCATTCTCGGGACTCTTCAATCTCGCCAATGAGACGCCGATCTTCGAGTCGATAAACACCGATCCGATAACCGGTTTGCCCGCGGACGCGCAACGTTACTTTCGAACCGGCGACTTCGGCTTCTTTTTCCAGGACGACTGGAAAGTGAAGCCCAACCTGACGCTGAACCTCGGATTGCGTTATGAGATATTCACTCCATTGAGAGAGAAGCGCGGCCGCATAACCAATCTGGCATTCCCGGCGGGCAGGTTGGATATGTCAAAGATCAGCCTCCTGAGCTCGCTCACCAATACCGACTACAACAATCTCGCGCCGCGGTTTGGCTTCGCGTGGAGCCCGGGCGCGATCAGCAAGCTCGTCGTACGCGGAGGAGTCGGCGTCGCCTACAACCGGATTCCCGAGGTGCTGTTTGGAAACACCGCCGGCAATCCGCCGTTCTTCGCCCGCAATAACATCTGCTGTGGGACCGCCTCCAGTGATTTCGGAACGCCTTTCGTGGGCGGCAAGATTTTGTTTGCGCTTGGCGCGACAAATTCGCCGTTCAGTTATCCTCGCAATCCGCTTCTGGCCCAGGGGCTCGACCCGGTGACCGGCGGCGTGCTCAACAACACCGTAGAAATCTGGGGCGCCGAACCGAATATGCCGAACGCTTATGTGTACAGCTATTCGCTGGATACCGAGTACCAGATCAGCGCTCATTTCATCGGCGCGCTTACTTACCAGGGAAGCAGCGGCCACAAGCTGATTCGCATCGCCGACCTGACTCTCGTTCAGAAAAGCAACTCGAGCTTTGACCCGGTTTTCTTCCCGATTCCAGATGGTAATGCGAACTACAACGCGTTGATCGCGCGGCTCACGCATACGCTTTCACACGGGTTCACGTTCGATGCGGTGTACCGGTTCGCCAAGAGCATCGACACGCTCTCTTACGAGGGACCCGGCGCGACCACCAACCAGACCTTTCCCTCCGATCAGAGGACCGAGCGCGGACCTTCGGACTTCGACGCCCGGCACAACTTTATTTTTTCCGGAACGTGGGACCTGCCGATCTTTCGAGAGCGGAAGGACTGGGTAGGAAACGTTCTGGGCGGGTGGGAAATCAACGGGGTGTGGACGGCGCATTCGGGATTCCCGTGGACCCCGAAGATAGGTCCGGCGCTTCGGCAGCCCAGCGGAAAGTTCTTCGGACCTATTCGCCCGGTGCGCTATTTCGGCGGCGCGGGAGACGACACCAGCAACGACGCGTTTCTGACCGGCAGTAACTTTCCGGGCGGCGGCGCGGCGTTCTTCGACACGACCGTCGCGGGTAATCCACCTGACATTACTCTCAACCCTCCCGGCATCGGGCGAAACTCGTTTCGCGGCCCGCGATACTCATCGGTCGATCTGAGCCTGGTCAAGTCTTTTGGTTTTGGTAAACTTCCCGCTCTTGGCGAAGGCGCTAAGCTCGAGCTGCGAGCGAACTTCTTCAATGCGTTCAACCAGCTCAACCTGGCGCCGATACAGTTCTTCGACAACGGAGCGTTTGTGACGGACCCGAACTTCGGCCGGTCGCTGCGCGGTCTCTCGGGTCGCGTCGTCGAGCTGCAGGCGCGATTCAGCTTCTAGGTGAAAGCATTCTAGCTGAGAGTATGATTGAATCGCTCCATGTAGGGGCGGCCCTCCGTGGCCGCCCCTCTTCCGTCCACATAGCGCCGCAAGTAACGAGGGGCGGCCACGGAGGGCCGCCCCTACATGGCAACCGATGAACAGGGCGGCGACTTAGGGCCGCCCCTAAGTGCGACCGAGATGGGTAAGTTCAAACACAAAAATCTGACGGGTGATGTTTGGCGAGTGCGCTTGATTCACGCTGCATTTCATTTCAAATCTCAAATCTCAGATTTCAGATTTCAAATTTCAGATGTCAAATCGCAAATTTCAAATCTCAAATCTGAAATCTCACATTTCAAATCTCCAATCTCATATTTCAAATTTCAAATCTCACATTTCAAATCTCAAATCTCAAATCTCAAATTTGCGATCCTCGTCCTTTTGCTTTGCGCGTGTGGCTTCGCTTCAACCGCGGCTTCTCTACAGAAGTCCGACGTAGAACGAAAGATCGATGCCTTGCTCAAGCAAATGACCCTCGAGGAGAAGCTCGGCCAGCTCCAGATCCTCGACGGCGAAGCCAACGGCAACTATCGACCCGAGCATCTCGAGATGATTCGCAAGGGCCTGCTCGGCTCGACGCTCAACGTGCGCGGCGCAAAACGCACTAACGAATTGCAGCGCCTCGCCGTCGAGCAGTCGCGATTGAAGATCCCGATGCTCTTCGGCTTCGACGTTATTCACGGCTATCGCACGATCTTTCCCATCTCGCTTGGCGAAGCGGCAAGCTGGGACCCGCTTACCGCAGAGCGCTCGGCGTCGATTGCCGCCTCCGAAGCCGCCGCGTCTGGCGTGCGCTGGACGTTCGCGCCGATGGTGGACATCGCTCGCGATCCGCGATGGGGTCGCATCAGCGAAGGCGCCGGCGAAGACCCTTACCTGGGCGCCGCGATGGCCCGTGCTCGAGTGCGCGGATTTCAAGGCCGCGACTACAGCGCGGCCGACAGAATAGTCGCGTGCGCAAAGCACTGGGTCGCCTACGGCGCCGCTGAAGGTGGCCGCGATTACAATACGACGGACGTGTCCGAGCGCGCCTTGCGAGAGACTTACTTTCCGCCTTTCAAGGCCGCGCTCGACGCCGGCGTCGGAACCTTCATGAGCGCGTTCAACGACCTGAACGGCGTGCCGACTTCCGCGAATCCCTACACGCTGACAACCGTGCTGCGCAAGGAATGGAAATTCGACGGTTTCGTCGTCAGCGATTATACGTCGGTCAGCGAGTTGATCAATCACGGGCTCGCTGCGGATGAAGCAGAGGCGGCTCGCGCTGCACTGAGCGCGGGGGTGGACATGGAAATGGTCAGCCGCCTCTACGGGAAATACGCGCCGCAACTCGTTCGAGAGGGCAAGCTCTCACTGGCCGTTATCGATGAAGCCGTGCGCCGGGTCTTGCGAATCAAGTTTCGGCTTGGCCTGTTCGAAAAACCCTACACCGACGAAGCTCGCGAACAAGCAGCAATAATGAGTCGAGCTAATATTGAAGCCGCGCGAGAGGTTGCCGCTCGCTCGATTGTGCTGCTCAAGAACGAGCGAGACGTCTTGCCGATAAACAAAGGGATTCACTCTATCGCGGTGATCGGACCGTTGGCTGACAATCAACTCGATATGCTGGGTTCGTGGTCCGGCGACGGCAGGAAGGAAGACGCCGTGACTGTGCTTGCGGGCATTCGCGCGAAACTATCACCCAAAACAAAGATCAATTATGCGCCAGGGTGCAACGTCGCAAGCAATGGTATCGATGCGCCGGCCGAGCGGCGGCTGTTGGACGAGGCGGTCCGCGCTGCGAGCGAGTCCGACGTGACGGTCATCACATTGGGCGAGTCCGCTGAAATGTCGGGCGAGGCGGCTTCGCGAGCTTCTCTCGATCTGCCCGGGCGCCAGTCGGATTTGATAAGAGCGATAGTCGCCACCGGCAAACCGACAGTTGTAGTCTTGATGAATGGCCGGCCACTTACGATCAACTGGGTAGCCGAACACTCTACGGCGATTCTGGAAACATGGTTCGCGGGTGTGCAAGCCGGCAACGCAATCGCCGATGTTCTGTTCGGTGATGTAAATCCCGGAGGGAAGCTGCCGGTGACTTTCCCTCGAGAGGTGGGCCAGGTGCCGCTCTATTACAACCACACGAACACCGGCCGGCCGCCGGATCCAAAAAACAAATACACGTCCGGGTATCTCGATGCGCCGGTCACGCCTCTGTTCCCGTTCGGTTTCGGGTTGAGTTATACGCGCTTTCGAATTTCGAACCTGCGCGTTGGAGCTTCGAGTATCAAACCGGACGCCCGGATTGCGGTGACGGTTGAAGTCGAGAACACCGGCAATCGAACGGGCGATGAGGTAGTTCAGCTTTACATCAGGCGCATCGCCGCGAGCGTCACGCGGCCGGTGAGGGAACTGAAAGGCTTTGAACGAATCACACTGCAGCCTGCTCAGAAGAAACAGGTCGAGTTCATTCTGGCCCCGGAGCACCTGGGTTTCTACAATCGCGATATGCGATTCGTAGTCGAGCCGGGCGAGATCAAGGTCTTCGTCGGACCGAACTCGGCTGACGGCCTCGAGACGAGTTTTAGAATTGCTCACTAGAGATCAAACGCACGGGCCCGAGCCACGCGGAGCAATTTGAGATTCCCAATTTCCAATTACCAAATTGCAATTCCGTTTGGCCGTCGCCTCCTTTCGCTTTTCCTTCTCGTTCTCATTACTAATAGTCTCGGCAATGCCGCCGCCTACGCTCATCAATCGCTATCTCGACCAGACGAAGCATTTCTTGAAGAGCTCTCGCGCCGCGCGTTTCGTTACTTCTGGGAGCAAGCCGATCCCAACACCGGGCTGGTGCTGGATCGCGCCCGAGCCGATGCGTCCGCAATGGATCAAACGCACCGCGACGTAGCCAGTATCGCCGCTACCGGATTCGGTCTTACGGCTGTGTGCATCGCCGCTCAACGTAGATGGGTCGATCCACGCGAGGCTCGCGATCGCGCGCGCGCAACCCTTCGCTTCTTCGCCGAGCGCGCCATCAATTTTCATGGCTGGTTCTATCATTGGATGGATGCTCGAACAGGCGAGCGCAAGTGGAACAGCGAAGTCTCATCGATCGATACCGCGCTGCTGTTAGCCGGAATGCTCACCGCGCGCCAGGCTTTTCACGACGATGCCGAGATTGTGCGGCTCGCGACGACGGTTTTCGAGCGCGTCGATTTTCAATGGATGCAGAACGGACACCCGGCTTTTCTGACGCACGGCTGGAAGCCGGAGAATGGGTTTCTTCCCTCTTTGTGGAACGACTACAGCGAGGAGACGATCCTTTATCTGCTGGCCATCGGCTCGCAGGCGCACCCGATCACACCGCGAGCGTGGCAAGCGTGGCGGCGAGACTGGATTAGTTATGCAGGCTACACGTATCTCGCAGGCGCGCCGCCGCTGTTCATCCATCAGTATTCGCAGGCGTGGGTTGATTATCGCGGCAGAAGAGAGAGCCGGCCTCCTTACGTCGATTACTTCGAAAACTCGATCAAAGCCACACGGGCCCATCGAGCTTTTTGCATCGACCTGGCAAAAGAGTTTCCCGGCTACTCTGAAAACATCTGGGGCATCACCGCAAGCGATAGCGCCGGCGGATACGTGGCATGGGGCGGTCCTCCTCGCGATGCGGCCATCGACGGAACGGTGGCGCCTTCGGCCGCGGGCGGCTCCTTGATGTTCACGCCGGACATCTGCCTTACGGCGTTGCGCGCGATGAAAGAGAAATTTGGCGAGCGCGTCTGGGGCCGCTACGGATTTGTCGATGCGTTCAATCCAGCCACGGGGTGGGTAGACACGGATGTGATCGGCATCAATCAAGGTATCACGCTGCTGAGCGCGGAGAATCTGCGCAGCGGAAACGTCTGGCGCTGGTTCATGCGCAACCCGGAAGTACATCGCGCGCTGCGACTGGTTGGGTTGGTTGAGCGCCGTCCTCGGAGGCGTAACCGGGGAACGCATCGGTTCGGTGCCGATCGGCTGACAACCAATACCCGCAAGATGTATAGTGCGATTTCCAACTAGTGGAGTGTACCGAAGAATTCGCCAGTCCTGTATGGGCGGTCCTCCGTGGCCGCCCCTCCTTCGAGGAGGTGCTTCCTCACTAAGGGGCGGCCACGGAGTTAGTAATGCTCGTATTAACGAGCCGATACGGTGAAGAAACCGCTTTGCGAGCTTTGCGGTACTTTGCGAGCTTTGCGTTCAACGTATCTTTTTTTCTCGAGCGGATTCCTTGCGCAAAGCTCGCAAAGTACCGCAAAGCTCGCGGCGTCGGGTGTTCTAAGGAGGACCGCCCATACAGGAGTGCCCTTAATCGCTATCGAAACCTTTGTTACAAGCAACTAGATCGGCGCTTCAATCCTCACGTTCGCGCAAGTTTTGTTTTAGATCCGAAGGCATTCGCAGTTCTTGATTAAGTCTTAGCTTGAAGTCCCAACTCGTTTCAGGAGGCTCAGGATATGAACCTGACAGCAATCGATTGGATCATCATGCTGGTGTACTTCGTGTTTGTGCTGGGCATCGGCTTCGCATTGAAGCGCTACATGAAAACCAGCACGGACTTCTTTTTGTCCGGGCGCTCGATTCCCGCGTGGATCACCGGGCTCGCGTTTATCTCGGCAAATCTCGGCGCGCAGGAAGTGATCGGCATGGGAGCGTCGGGCGCGAAATACGGCATCGCCACTGCCCACTTCTACTGGGTCGGCGCGATTCCAGCGATGGTGTTCGTCGGCGTTTTTATGATGCCGTTCTATTACGGTTCGCGTGCGCGGTCGGTGCCCGAGTATTTGAAGCTGCGTTTCGATGAGAAGACTCGCGGGTTGAACGCGA
>DATNBZ010000044.1:0-3553 GCA_035607285.1 Blastocatellia bacterium
GCGTTGATTCCCGTGACCTTGATGTCCATCTGAAGCGCGGTAATCCCTGTGCGAGTCCCGGTGACTTTGAAATCCATGTCGCCGTAATGATCTTCGGCGCCGGCTATGTCGGTGAGGATCGCGTACTTATTGCCTTCCATCACCAACCCCATCGCAACGCCGGCAACCGGAGCTTTCATCGGCACGCCCGCGTCCATCAACGCGAGCGAGCCTCCACACACCGAAGCCATCGAACTGGACCCGTTCGATTCGGTAATATCAGACACAACGCGCATGATATACGGCCAATCGGCTTCGGCTGGAAGCAACGGTTCGAGCGCCCTGCGAGCGAGCGCTCCGTGGCCATATTCGCGGCGGCTTGTCCCGCCCGAGCGGCCGGTCTCGCCAACCGAGAAATGCGGGAAGTTATAGGCGAGCAGGAAACGGCGTTTGATCTCGCCTTTTTCCAGATCGTCCATGTACTGGATGTCTTCGCTGGTGCCGAGCGTGGCGGTGACGATTGCCTGAGTTTCACCGCGTGTAAACAATGCTGATCCGTGCGCCCGCGGAAGCCAGCCGACTTCGATCGAGATCGGACGAATCTGATTGAACCGGCGTCCGTCGGGCCTGTGACGTCGATTCAGGATGTCCTCGCGGAAAATTTTCTCTTTTAGATGATTGAAGATCTTTCCGGCCATCGTTCGTTTGGCCGGGTCTTCTTCGGGATACGCCGCAACGGTTTCTTCTTTGAGCTTGTCCACGAGCGCATAGCTTTCAAGCTTGCCGTGTTTAGTTGTGTCCAGCGAATCACGCAAGCCGTCCGTGATCTTGGCTTCGATCTCTGCCAGCATCGGCTCATCGAGTTCCGGTTTGATAACTTCGCGCTTCGAGATGCCCAGCTTCTGATACATGTCCTTCTGAAGCCGGCACAATTTCTTGATTTCGTTGTGGCCGAACATTAGCGCTTCGACCATCACGTCTTCGGCAACTTCGCTTGCGCCCGCTTCCACCATCACGATTGCTTCCTCTGATCCCGCGACGATCAGGTTCAACGCCGAAGCTCGTGTTTGATCATAGGTTGGATTGACGACGAACCGATCTTCGATCAATCCAACGCGAACGCCTGCGATCGGTGTCTCTAGTGGGATGTCCGAAAGATACAACGCGGCCGAAGCTCCGGTTAACGCAAGAACGTCTGAGTCATAGTTCTCATCGGCTGAAAGGACAAAGGCTATGACCTGTGTTTCGCTGTTGTATCCCTTTGTGAACAATGGCCGAATGGGCCGGTCGATCAATCTCGAAGTGAGTGTTTCTTTTTCGGAAGGGCGTCCTTCACGCCGAAAGTAATTGCCGGGAATGCGCCCGGCCGCGTAGCCGTACTCGCGGTACTCAACCGTGAGCGGGAAAAAATCTATTCCCTCGCGTGGCTTCGATCCGACCGCGGCCACAAGAACCATCGTGTCTCCGTAACGAACTATCACCGCGCCGTCTGCCTGCTTGGCGACTTTGCCAGTCTCTATCGAAAATTCTATTCCCCCTAGCTGAACTGATTGCCTCAACTCCATATCTTTCTCCTTCTCTCCGCTCGGCGCCTCTCCGCTTTTGTCTGAGAGCCACAGTCTGTTTACGTACCGCCCGCGGCTCAAATCGTGGCGCGCTGTTGCAGTAACTGAAATCCTGAGCTGGCAGTCTACGTTCTGCCAGCGGTGTGTGTGTTGCTTCGATTGTCATAAAACGACGAGGCCACGGTGAGCGGCAAAGCCTGCCGGCTCGCTCCCGTGGCCATCGGTGAACTGATTTTGTCTGAACTGTACGTGGCGCGCAGAGTGTGTTCTATCGAACATCCGCGATTGCGCGCCAGAGAACCGACAACTGACCGGACCGCACTAAGCGGCTGCCCCTGGCTCCGGCCTTTCGCTGAGGTGATCTCTATTTTCTTATACCCAGACGATTGATGACTTCTCGGTAACGGTCGGAGTTCTTCCGCCTCAAATAATCCAACAGGCGGCGACGCTGACTTACCATCTTCAACAGACCTCGCCGCGAATGGTTGTCCTTGACGTGGGTTTTGAAGTGATCCATCAGGCCGTTAATCCGCTGCGTGAGCAGCGCGACCTGAACTTCGGGCGAGCCGGTGTCAGTCGCGTGCGTTTTGTATTGACCGATCGTTTCGGTCTTTGCTTCCTTTGCCAATGCCACTGTTACTCTTCTCCTCCGCGAGCTCGAACTTCTTCGTTCTCATTGAACCGCAAAAACTTATCACACGGACTGAGGAACTGTAAAGTCCGACAGAGGTTCGACAAAGGCCTGAAAATCCGTTCCTATCGCTGGCTGATGCCCTCTTTGTTATCCGCAAAAAACAAACGAATCTCTTCCTGGCTTCTCAACACTCGATTAGAACCTGCGGTCAATACGACATCATCCTGCGGCCTCTGAGTTTTCAATAGACGTTCCCGCTCAAGCGCTATCGCGTGAGCGCCGGGCCGCGCGCCCTGCAAGAGATAGTCGAGACCGAGTTCCACTTTGGCATAGGCTTCGGCAAGTTCGTGGAATGCGATTTCACCTGACGGGACCCAATCCTTCGTCGTCAGGTTGTACCAACGCGCCACGGGATTTAACGCAACCAGCGAATCAAATCCTTCCGGCGGGCGCTCTTGATCGAGCTTCTTGCCATCGCGTCTGTATGGATTTATGCGGCTGTCAAAATTGTTATCCAGATTCACGCTGCCGCCGATAGTCAATGTCTTCCCCAAAGTCGGAACTTGCGCGCCGATGTGCAAACGATAATGGTGGGATACCTGCGATAGCTCCGCGATCAGCAGCAGCCCCTCGTTTGAAGAGATAAACTTGGCGGCGCCGAGCGCATCGTCTACTCGATCACCATCCAGCCCCGCAAGCACTGCCAGCGCTTTCTTATCTATCCATACACGTCCTCCAGGGTCCAGGCGGATCAACTGCTCGTTATCTTCGCCTACCATCCATCGCAACCGAGCCATTCCCTCGGCCGTGTCTCCCGTCAGCCACAACCCACCTTGAGGCCGATTCGCCAGTAACCTTCCCCCAGTCACCATTGTCATCGCGAGACTCACCGGATCCGGCATCGGTACCCGTTTGATATCGAAAGTCGGTGAGAATTCGAATGCTTTGCTCGCCAAGACAGGCAGAGGCGTTTCAGAACATTCGGCTTGGTCCTCGCGAGTAGAATCGCCACTATCGCAGACCGTCGCGCTCTGCGCGATGACTTTCGCGTTTGGAGGCGGGATATTTTCTATGCTCGTTTTCGAATTAACCGGCGCGGCATCGCTTGAAGACTGTGCATCGACTTGGACGACTCGGCGCGGCCTCGTGGCTTGTTGACTGAGTTCAGCCCTTGTCACCAGAAATTCGGTGACTCGTCCTGCAGCGATCAACCGCTGGCCGTATCGGCGAGCCGATTCGCTCGTCGTGAACAATCCAACAAACACTCGGGTCCAATCACCGCGACCTTCAAGCGCCACAGTCGAGCAGATCGGATGCTCGCCCGCTTCCACGAGATGAATCATGAATTGATCCGCCAGTTGTTTCGAAGGAAATG
>DATNBZ010000066.1:0-20193 GCA_035607285.1 Blastocatellia bacterium
GCATTCGTATAGGAAAAACGATTCCTCGTAGCGCTTTCCTTTCCGGGGGAACACCGAAGATTGGTATCACGAGTTGCAGCATGTCTTGCACGTGAATTAGATCAAGAGCGTGTTTTGTACGATGAGTCTTATCGAGCTGAATTCGCGCGACCGAATTTAGATACGTACCTACAGAGTCTCTATCACGATCAGTCGGAACTAATAGTTGTGTTTTTGTGTCGCGACTACGAGCGCAAAGAATGGCCTGGCCTTGAATGGCGAGCGATTCGCGACCTAATCAAGAAAAAAGAGGACGAGTCAATCATGCTTATTCGGCTCGATGACTCAGCCATCACTTGGCTTTACTCAATTGATGGAGTCCTCGACGCGACAGAACTTGATCCGGAGGAGATCGCCGCAAAGATCGTCGTGCGGCTTCAACATAAACGGCAACTCCATGTAAGAAGGGCACAAGCGAAGGTGCCCACGGAAGAGCAACTTTCATCTAGCGACATTGACTTGGTGCAACTTGAGATCAAGCGACTCGATGCCTTGATCGAAGGTCGCCGCGGATTTACGGTTGAACGAGCCAGGACACGATTGAAAAAAAATACTTGCTGGAAGGATTAATTAAGCGGCTGCAGGAGGAAGGGCGTCCAGCCATGGCTTGGAAGTTTCAGAGGCAGAAAGCAGCGATTCAGAAGGAAGGGAGGGTAGCCACACCGTCTCAGACGAGGTTCGATAAGATCATCGATATAGACGCCGAAAAGAACGCTCTCAAAGAAGAAGTCAAGAGACGACAAAAGAGAGAGAAGCAACTTGGGTAAGCTATGGTCTTTCCGATCAGCCCAGATTCTATTCCGTGAAGTCTATCAGCAGCTCCTCACAAACGATCACACAAGCGAGTGAACAGCAGTTCTTCGAGGTTGGGTAGCTGGCTACGCTGCCAACAAGCGCGCGAGTTTTCGACGCCGCTTCTTTGACGCCTGCCACAGGTCGTACTGAGCTTGCATGCCCGTCCACAATTCGGGACTCGTACCAAGAGCTTCGGAGAGACGCAATGCCATCTCAGCCGAAATTCCCGCGCTTCCATTCAGGATGCGCGAAAGCGCGGCACGCGTGATTCCCAAATGCCTGGCAGCAGCCGTCACCGGAACACTGCCTAAATAATCCCTCAGTACCGTGCCTGGATGGGGTGGATTGAACATCCGCATAAAATACCTCAGTGATAATCCTGATAGTCGACCAAAATGGCGTCTTCGCCCTCAAAGCTGAATGTCAGACGCCAATTGCCACTCACATCGACCGACCAGTGGCCCGTTAGATCATGTTGTAACGGGTGTAGCCTCCACCCGGGAGCGTTCAGATCCTCCGGTCGCTTCGCATTGTCGAGGGCAAAAAGTTGCTTGCGTAGCTTCGTGGCATGCTTCGGCTGGATACCTGCTTTGGATCCGGCTTTGAAGAACCGCTCGATGCCTTTGTGCCGGAAGCTCTTAATCAACACATCCAGCGTATAGCGAGGCTATACGGGATGTCAATCTTGTTCTAACTCCCATTGCACCGCGCTGTAGACACTGTGAGCCCGCTGCTATAGACTTGAATAACGTTGAGGCTCGATAGATTCACTAGCTAACGACAGGGAATAGCGGGCGAGATTTGCCCGAGGAGGAGACCGTCTTGGGAAGTCTATTACAAACAATAATCGTATTCGTAATCGTGCTCGGCGGGATGATCGTCATTCACGAGTTCGGTCACTTCATCGTCGCGAAGTTCTTCGGCATTAGAGTCGACGTATTCAGCGTTGGATTTGGCAAACGGCTTTGGGGCGTCAAGAAGGGCGACACGGACTATCGTGTGAGCCTGATTCCATTGGGCGGCTACGTCAAGATGGCCGGCGAGAACCTGGACGAACAACGAACCGGCGCGCCTTATGAGTTCATGTCCAAGCCGAAGTGGCAGCGCCTCTGTGTCGCGGTAGCCGGTCCGGCGATGAACATTTTGACCGCGCTGGCAATACCGGCAGCGATGGCAATGGCTCATCACGAAGTGGCGGCCTTCCTGGACAAGCCTGCAATCATTCGCGGCGTCGAGCGCAATTCGCCGGCAGCCCAGGCCGGCTTGCAGCCGGATGATCTGATTCAACAAATAGACGGCATAGACAACCCCACCTGGCAAGATGTCCTCGATTACATAGCGGTGCGTCCCGAACAGGACGTGCCGTTGATCGTCAAACGCGATTCCACCACCAAACAGGTCGGCTTGCACGTTGATTCTCGCACGCTCGATTTGGAAAAGATTGGATATTCGGGACTCAAACCGGCAGAAGAGCGAATAACGGTTGCGATTGTTACACCTGGCAGCCCCGCTGCGGAAGCGGGTCTTAAGCCGGGCGATCTCATTGCCGCTGTGAACGGCCTCCCCGTTGAACAGAGCGAGTTTGGATCGGCGGAAGTAATTCGTCAGATCCGCAACAGCCCTGACAAACCGGTGACGCTAACTATCAATCGCGGCGGCGAGCCCGTCGACGTTACAGCGACTCCGAGGATGGACCAGGGCGAGCTGCGATTGGGCTTCCAGCAGGGGATCAGCGTGGAGACGGTGAATCAACGATTGTCGCTGCCGGCGGCGCTCAAATTCTCCGTCGATGAGAACGTGCGAATAATCCAATTGACGAAGACGGCGCTCGCGCAAGTATTCTCGGGCAAGCGCTCGCCTCGTGACACGTTTACCGGCCCGATTGGCATTGCCCAGATTGCCGGTCAGGCGGCTCAGCAAGGCTGGAGAGACGTGCTTCGGCTGACGGGATTGTTGTCGCTGAACCTCGGTGTGTTCAACTTGCTGCCGATACCGGTGCTGGATGGCGGTCTGATCTTCATGCTCCTTATTGAAGCAGTGCTCGGGGCGTTTGGGTTGCCGTTGAGCCTGAGAATAAAAGAACGAATGATGCAAGTCGGCCTGGTAATGCTGATGCTCCTCATGGGCTTCGTGATATTCAATGACATCTCGAAGCGCTTTCCCGGCCGCAGCAGTTCGCCGCCAAATCAGGAGCAGCCCGCCAATAAATAGATCAAAGCCTCCAGCAGACCTGTAGGGGCGGTCCTCCGTGGCCGCCCCTCCGTCGTAAGGGCAGACAATTTCGTAAGGGCAGACAATGCTGATACGTAATGAGGGGCGGCCACGGAGGGCCGCCCCTACATGATTTGCCGCCGCGGCGAAATGATTTGCAGCAGCTAAATGATTCACAGGCGTGCGCCGGCGAAGCGTCTGTTACGATCCACACAAACCACGATGGACGCCGATCTCGAACTAAAATACTCCCGCGTCGAGTACGAAAGACGATTTCTAGTTTCTCCCGATTCTGATTGGCGTGCTGCAGTCGAAGCCTACTCGAAGACCTTTGAGGACAATTACATTCGAGGCACAAGACTGCGATTGAGAATCCTGACCGATTCGGATACCCGGCGGCGCGTAATCAAACTGACAAAAAAGTTCGAGTCACCTTCGCCGTATTTCCGTACGATCAGCCGAATCCTTTTATCCGATGAAGAATACGAGCTTCTAAACCAGCTCGCGGGAGATCGCCTGACGAAGACCCGCTACTATCACCTCTATCTCGGGCGCGTGTTTTCCATTGATGTGTTCGACGGCGACCTTGCGGGTCTACTACTGTGCGAGACGGAAGCGGAAGGGCTTGAAGACTTGATGTCGATTGAACCTCCGCCTTACGCAACCCGCGAGGTCACTGAAGTCCCATTCTTCGATGGTGGAAGTCTCTGCCGCGCCACGCGAATTGACTTGTCACAGAAGCTCGCACAATTCGGATAGCCGCCTTCGCGTGCTTTGCGGTCCTTTGCGCCTTCGCGTGCTTTGCGGTCCTTTGCGGCTTTGCGCTGAGTATTTATTCTTACTCATTCAATACACAATACTCAGCGCAAAGACGCAAAGAACCGCCAAGCACGCGAAGGAACGCAAAGCACGCGGACGACTGGCCACACGTTACAAGTCAGCAACTCAATAACCGAACACTACTCCGCTGTTGAAGAACCCGCAGCTTAAAGTCTATGCTACATCAATGCGGACTCGGGTTATGTGTGCGGCGCTCGGCTTGTTGCTGCTCGGCGTGACTTCCTCAGCGCAGCTTCCTCCGGCTACCGTTTCAAGCGGCAAACCCACGCTCAAGCGCGACCGCACCCAGCGCATACTCTATCCAAAAATAATCCAACACGAAGACGAGCGAACAATCAACAATGATCTGGTCGAGATGCTTCTCCCGCCGCACGGCGGCGCCCGTAGAAGAGCCATTCTCGCGATCGGCCGAATCGGGTACCCGAGCGGGCTCGCCCCGCTTATGGACATTCTCAGCAGCGACAAGAACTCCGAGAACCGCGATCCTGAAATGCGAGCGCTGGCCGCGTTTTCACTTGGGCAAATTCAGAATCAACACGCGGTATCCGCCCTGTTAGAGCGTCTGGATCCCACCCTCGAACGATCGCCGATTGTGAGAGCGCGCGCCGTTGAAGCGCTTGGTAAGATCGGTTCCAACAAGCTCGCGATCGCCGCGCTCGGTAACTACGGTGTGAAGGGCATTACAGATGCGATCGTTCGCCTGCTTCCCCCGCCCGGTGAAGCCGTTTCGAGCGACTCTAAACTGGTTGCGTCGATGGCGCTCACCGCGCTCCTCAGAATCAAGCAGCCCTCGACGGTTGAAGCAATCTCCGCGCAACTTCGCTCTCCCGACTCGGACCTTAGGTGGCAGGCGGCGAACGCGCTCGCTCGAATACGGGAGGGCATCTCCGCAGCCGCGCCTGCTCTGCTGCCGTTGCTTGAAGACAAGGACGCTCTCGTTCGAGCGTATGCGGCGCGCGCGCTCGGCGTAGCGAAGGCTACGCAAGCGATTGATCCTCTGGCTCGACTGCTTGCCGACAAAGATGAGCGCGTCGTCGCAAGCTCGATCACCGCGCTGGGATCAATTGGCCAGGCGCGTTCAGTTGATCCGCTAATGACGTTAGGCAATACGCTGCTTAACGGCTATCGCTCGTTTGACCGGCCTAAGCTGGGCGTGCCGACGCAACAGAATCTGCTCTTGCTGATTGCAACAGCTCTGGGCAACATCAAGGACGATCGCGCGCTTCCCTTTCTCAAGGCGCTCAGGTTGGCGGATGGGAAAGTGGGCGCCAACGGTGAAGTCGAAATCGCGATTGCAAAATTTGGCGAGCAGGCATTCTTTGATACGCCGCCGGCGGCAAAGCTCACCGCCGAAGACTGGAAAGCGATGTCCTTTTACGGCCAGGGACTGGGACAGCTCGCAACTGAGCGCGCGAAAGCCGAACTGCTCGATCTTTTCGCCGGCAAGTCCTACGGCAAACCCGACAGTCGCGCGGTGCCGGGCCTCCTGGATGCGATGGCTCAGGCGAAAGTGGAGGGCCTCAAAGGCATACTGCTCGAGCAACTAAAAACCTCCGACGTTTTTGTGCGAACCACTTCGGCAACACTCCTCGGCAATCTGGGCGACACATCCGATGCGGTGATTGCCGCGCTGTTCGAGGCATACAAGGCAGCGCGCGCGGATAAGATCAATGAATCGCGAATCGCTATCGTTGAAGCGGTGGACAAGCTCAAGCATCCGATGAACATCCAGGTGCTGTCGGACACGGAAGGCGATCCAGATTACGTTGTCAGACTGAAAGCCACGGATTTGCTGCGCGCAACGCCAACCGACGTGGCGACCATAAGGCCTCTTCAAATCGGCAAAGTAACAACCGGGCACGATCGCGCTTATTGGCGGCACATCGCCGAGATCAGCGAATCCCTGAAGAACCCGGTTGCCCTGATTCACACCAAAAAAGGTGACATTCGCATCGAACTGTTTGCCGCTGATGCGCCGATGACCGTCGACAACTTCATCAAGCTGGCGCGCAGCGGATTCTACAACGACCTGGCTTTTGTAAGAGTGGTTCCCAACTTTGTAATTCAAGGCGGCGATCCGCGCGGCGATCAGAACGGCGGTCCGGGTTATCAGATTCGCGACGAGATCAATCTTCGACAATACGGGACGGGCACGGTAGGCATGGCGCTCTCAGGCAAGGACACCGGCGGCAGTCAGTTTTTCATCACACACTCACCTCAACCTCACCTCGACGGCGGCTACACGATCTTCGGCCAGGTTATTGAAGGAATGGACGTGGTCAATCGAATCGCGCGCGGCGACAAGATGGAGCGCGTGGAGATCATCGAAGCCAAATAGCTGGATTGAGACAGCCCACCTTTCGGCAGTGGGGTGATAGTGTGTTGCTCGCCACATTCGCGTTTCTCCTCTGCGTCCTCGGCGTCCTCTGCGGTTGATTCCGAGCCACTGAGCAGGAAAATCGCTGAGGACGCAGGGGACTGCTTGCTGGCAACACGCTAATACCCCACTACCCACCTTTCTTGAATGTAGCCGACTCCTTCGACCTTCCGCGTGCGCGAGGTTCATCTTCCGCAAGAGCTCAGTGTATCGCGGGTCTGGATGTAGGCTGTCGAACATAGGTCGATGTGGAAAAAGGTACAAGGGCTGCGCGTGCTCATCGAAGGCTTCGTTGAGGTACTGGAATGCCTTATCTTTATCGCCAAGCCCGGTATAAATTATCGCGAAATTATAGGGAGAGATGTATTCTTGTTTTGCCAATCGTTTCTGCTCTTCGAGTATCTTCAACGCGTCGTCGCGCCTGCCCGCGACAGCATAAGCAAAGGCCAGTATCGGCAGTCTATCCCATCGCTCGGGCGCTTTATCGTCAGCCACGGCCTTTTGCATCTCGGCGATGGCTTCAGGATACATACCGCTTGCCAGGTAAGCTTCGGCAAGTTCAAAACTCCCTAAAGGCTCATCCGATTTTTTCCTCCTCAACCACAGCTTTATCGCCTTGTCATACTCATGTTTATGCAGGTAAACATAGGCCTCGTGTGAATCACTCGGATTGGTAGGAGTATATGACGTGATATCGGTAGTGCCTGGGACAAGCTGATCGACCCTTTTTGCATATGGCAGGGCTTCGTCTGGCCGCCCTATGTCCAACAGAAAAGAGTAGTAGGCCATGTTTGCCAGAAGAGAGTTCGGGTCAAGCTCCAGGGCGCGTTCATATTCTTTCTCCGCGCCCGCCCAGTCCCAATAATACTTTCTAAGATTGCCCAGCGAGGCGTGAACTTCCGGAAGCGTCTCATCAAGCTGGGCTGCCTTCAGCAGGTCGCGCTCAGCCTTTTGCCTTTCCTCCTTTGAAACCCTTAAGCCCTTGCTTCCGTTGGTGAAGTAGACTCCCCATATCGCTCTATAAGCCAGCGCGTAGTTCGGGTCTATCTCGATCGCCCGCTCGAAATACTCAACTTTCTTCATCCTATCCGGTTCGGCCACGCCCAAAGTGTAAAACTGATAGGCCTCGGGGCTTTCAGTGTAATGCTTGGCCAGTTGCTTCTCCTCTTCGCCGCTCAGTTTTAGCGCAAGCGCGACCGCTATGCGCTCGGCGATCGCGTCCTGCAACTCGAATACGTTGCTGCACTGCTCGTCGCACTTGCCAGTCCAGACCGCCGACCCATCCTTCATGCTCAACAACCGCATTGTCGCACGCGTCCTGTTTCCTTCCATCTGGAGATTGCCTTCAAGCACATAGTTCACGCCAAGCTCTCGCCCGGCGGCTATCGGGCCTTGATCAAGTCTAATATACCGGCGAACGTCGCTGAGTGGCCGCACGATGAGCTCACGGATGCCGCTCAGCTTGTTTATCAGAGTGTCAGCCATTCCCAGCTCAAGCGATTCATTGCGGCTATCTGAGACCAAAGGCCTGAACGGCAGCACCGCGATCGTCTTCACCGCCGAGCTTGAAGCAACTGGTTTCGACTTGTTCGTCGATAAGAAAAGAAGCGCGCCGGCCACCGCGATTACCAGTGCGAGCGCACCAAGCGCTGCAGCTCGCTTGTGCTTCCTGATTTCGCCGACGAGATACTCGGCGCTCGATGTGGCGCGCACCGAGCTTACGTCGTGGGTTCGAATAATCAATGGCTCATCGGTTGAAACGTTTAGCCGAAAGCCATCCGCCGTTGTTGTCGCTGGTTCTTCAGATTCTCTTGTTTCTGCAGCGTTCTGTTCAGTGACTAGCCGGAGGGACCGCGTTAGTCTTCTCAGATCAAGCAGCAAATCCCTGGCGCTCTGATAGCGTCCTTCCAGATTCTTGGTCAGCGCTTTTTTAACTATCTGCTCCATTTCGGTTGGGACTTCAACCGCGTACTGGACGAGCGGCGGCGGGTCCTTCTCCAGAATCGAGACGATTACATCGCTCGTTGTCGTGCCACTAAACGGGGGACGGCCGGCGACCATCTCGTAGATCACGATGCCCAGGCTGAAGATGTCGCTTCGAGCATCTACAGGAAGTCCTCGCGCCTGCTCGGGCGACATATACGTGACGGTACCGATCACCAGCCCGGATTCCGTCTCGGTTCTGGGCCTGATTGAGGCTTCGGCGCCGGCCGCTTGCAACCCCGTCCGAGTCAATTTGGCGAGCCCGAAGTCCAGGACTTTGACCAGACCATCTGGCCGCCGCATGATGTTTTCAGGCTTGATGTCCCTATGAACTATCCCCACTCTATGAGCCGCTTCGAGTGCGCTTCCAACTTGAATTGCGACATCGAGCGCTTCGCGCAGTTTCATCCTCGCTCCATCCAACTGCTGGCGCAGCGTGTTACCTTCAATGAATTCGGTGACGATGAAGTGAGCGCCATCTGAGTGTCCGACCTCGTGAATGGTGATGATGTTTGGGTGATTGAGCGCGGAAGCAGCCCGGGCCTCGCGCTCGAAGCGATGCAATCGGTCTTCGTTTAGTGTCGCTTGTGCCGGCAGCAACTTGAGCGCGACTCGCCGGCCCAGGCGCGTGTCTCGGGCGAGATAGACTTCGCCCATGCCGCCTGCGCCCAGTAAACTCACGATCTCATACGGACCAACGGTCAACCCCTTTAACCTGGTTTGATTCTCGACGAGCAGCTCCGCTGCAAGATCAGCGGCTGGGGTTTCAATAAAGCCGCCAGCGCGTTCGTGTGATGCAATCAGGGACTGAACTTCCTTACGCAAGGTCTCATCGCCGGCACAGGCCTGGTCCACGAAGTCGGCTCGCCTGCCGGCCTCGCGCTCGAGCGCCGCATGAAAGATCCTATCTACTTGTTTCCACCGTTCCGCGTTCATCGTGATCTTCTTTGCTGATCTCGCGGTGCAACCAGGCTTTGGCCAGCGTCCAGTCTCGCATTACAGTGCCGGGTGAAACTCCCAAAACCTCTGCCGTCTCGTCAATGCTCAGGCCGCCGAAGAATCGCATTTCGACTATCTGGCTCTTTCTCTTGTCGATCACCGCCAGCGAAGTCAGCGCATCATCAAGCGCCACCACTTCGGCAACTCGCTCCTCACAGACAAGCAGAGCTTCATCAAGCGACACCCGATGCGCCCCGCCTCCGCGCTTGGCATATTGGCGAGAGCGAGCGTGATCAACCAGGATTCGCCGCATCATCTGCGACGCTATGCCGAAGAAGTGAGCGCGGTTTCGCCACTGTACACTTTTCTGATCGATAAGCCGCAGATAAGCCTCGTTTACAAGAGCTGAGGTTTGCAGCGTGTGCCCGCGACGCTCCCGGCCCATGTGGTAATGAGCCAGCTTGCGCAGTTCGTCATAGACCACCGGCATCAACCTGTCAATGGCCGCCTTATCCCCTTCGCTCCAATCCAGGAGCGACTGAGTTACTTCGTTTGGCGAGGATGCCGTCATTACAGCCCTTCGTATGGAACGTAACTTTGGCGGTCGGATTATAGCACCTTTCAATGTTGAGGTTCGCCAAGAGGTAGGTCCGGTAGTGATGTCCTAAAGCTGTGTTGGTCGACGAGGAAACCGGCGCGGCTTTCTTTGGAGTGCGGCGCGGTCTGTGCGTACGCGCCGCTTTGGCTGCTTTGAATCGCCACCAAGAGCCAAAGCGGCGCGTACGCACAGACCGCGCCGCACTCCAAAAGAGCCTGGCGGTGAACAGGTTCATCCCGGCGGTTAGAGGTTTTCTTCACAATTCTCGCGTGTGTAGATGGAGCATGAATCAAGAAACCAGATCGAAATACACAGGAGAAAATATGAACAAGCTTCGTATCTATTTGCTTATCGTAGTTGTGATATCGGCATGGTTGTGCGGGGGGACTCTCCCACGGCATGCACGCGCACAAACAACCTCAGTAACCACCGGGCCAATAGCAGCGCTATCCAACCCGGCAGGCATAGCCGGTTCTTCTCAGGCCGGCAGCCAGAGCGAGAATACCGCCTGCGGGCTCTTTGCCGGCCGGTCCACTACTACCGGAACTGCTAATTCTTACTTTGGGTACAATGCCGGCGCTTCTAACACCACTGGAACCAGGAACTCCTATTTCGGCGAGAATGCCGGCCAGAATGGCGTAGCGAGCGCCAACAACTCCTTTTTTGGGGCGGACGCCGGAAAGAGCAGCACCGGCAGCGGCAACTCGTTCTTTGGAGCCGGTGCTGGTTTGCTTAACACGACGGGCGCGGCAAATTCGTTCTTTGGGTTCCGCGCAGGCGCGGATAACTTAGCCGGCAATGACAACTCTTTCTTCGGAATCGCGGCCGGAGAACAGAGCCGCGGCAGCGGCAACTCATTCTTCGGGCGAGAGGCCGGAAAATCCAACACGACGGGTAACAACAATTCCTTCTTCGGGCGACATGCCGGCTTCAACAACGGGCCCGGCTCCGGCAACTCGTATTTCGGGGTGGACGCCGGTCGAACTAACAGAGGCGGCGGTTTCAACTCTTTTTTCGGGATAAGCGTCGGCTCTCTTAATACTGGCTCGTTCAATGCGGTTTTCGGGGCGGAGGCTGGCCGACTCAATACGTCGGGCGGGAACAACGCGTTCTTCGGAGGCCGAGCTGGCCCCAGAAATACGACAGGTCACGGCAACTCATTTTTCGGACAGCAGGCCGGCAGATCCAACACTGTCGAAGACAACAATACCTTCATCGGCTTCTATGCCAACGGAGCCGCCGGAATCACTAATGCCACCGCCATCGGAGCCAACGCTTCCGTGACTCAGAGCAATTCCGTGGTCCTCGGCGACAATGCCAGCGTCGGCATCGGAACCTCTGCTCCTACTGCAAAGCTTCACGTCGTCGGCAATGCCACCATCACCGGCAACCTGACCAAAGGCGGCGGTTCCTTCAAGATCGATCATCCCCTCGATCCTGCCAACAAGTACCTTTACCACTCGTTCGTTGAATCTCCCGATATGAAAAACATCTACGATGGAGTTGCGGTACTCGACGAAAACGGAGAGACGGTTGTTACGATGCCGGATTGGTTTGGGGCGCTCAACCAGGATTTTCGCTACCAGCTTACCTGCATAGGCGGATTTGCGCCTGTATATGTCGGGGAGGAGATAAGCGAAAACACATTCAAGATCGCCGGCGGACGCCCGGGCATGAAGGTGTCCTGGCAAGTGACCGGAGTACGACACGACGCCTATGCTAATGCCTACCGAATACGAGTAGAGGAAGACAAACCGCTCAATGAGCGTGGCACGTATCTGCATCCGGACGTTCACACCGCCACGAAGCCTGTAGGCAGCCAGAAACACGCCGCGTCAGTAAGAACAGCAGGTAACAACTGAGTCATTAGAGGTTTTGATTGCGACTCTCGCGTGTATCAGTGGAACCGCGCGACGCTGCTTCAATAAAGAAAGGAGAAACGTATGAAGGATCAAAAAATGACAATTCGAATACTGAGCATCACGCTCGCTCTCATCGGTTCGATGAGTTCGAGCCTACCCATCCGTTCATCGAGTCAGACGACACTAGCGGCAACCATTACAACTCTTATCGACAAACCTGCCGCAAGAGCGGTAGCCAACGGCAAGATCGCGTTCGTCAGTTCCGTGAAAGGTGACTCCGCCATCTTCACCGCAAACCCTGACGGCAGCGATCCAATGCGACTGACAGAGGCCCACAATGACTCTGCTCCGGCATGGTCGCCTGATGGAACACAGATCGCATTCGTCAGGAGGAATGGATCGGACAAGGCTGCCGAAATCTTTGTGATGAACGCAGACGGAAGCAATCAGACGAGATTGACTCAGTCACGTGACGACCGGTACCCCACCTGGTCACCTGACGGAATGAAGATCGCCTTTTCTCGTTACGAGTCAGGTAGCGATTATGGCAATGCCGTCTACGTAATGAACGCGGACGGCAGCGACCAGAGGATCATCGCTGAAGGTTGTTCGCAGCCCGCATGGTCTCCCGACGGCTCGACTTTAGCGGTCTCCCTGGACTTCGGTTTCGGCATGGAAATCATAAGGATTGACGGCAGCAACCCAACTTCGCTTCCCGGATCGGGAGATTATAGTCAGGGCCCGGTCTGGTCGCCCGACGGCTCGAAGATCGCATTTACGAGCCTGCACGACTGCGACATCTTCGACAATTGCAGCGTGTCGATAGCCACGGTCAACGCCGACGGCAGTAATCCAGTCAGGCTTTCCGACACCACAGGGCAGAATCCCAACTGGTCTCCCGACGGTACGAAGATTGTCTTTGATGACGGCATCGGTCTGTTCGTGATGAATGCCGACGGAAGCGATATTACGAAGCTCTCCGGCATAGCGAACGGGCTCCAACTCGACGCGTCGTGGCAGCCGCTCTTGTCACCGGGTTGTGCCGAATCAATCTCCGCGACAGGCCAGTCATTTGACGCCGGCGGCGGGACAAGCAGCGTCGAGGTCACAGCCGGCTCTGAATGCGGATGGGCGGCCGCCACCTATGCCGGTTGGATTAGCGTAGGATCGAATGGCATCGGCAACGGCAATGGATCGGTCAGCTATTCAGTAGCGCCTAACGACAGCACGTCTTCGCGCGTTGGTGTTCTGTTCGTTGCCAACCGCACTCTCATCGTGACTCAGGCACGCGCGCTCACGACGATCACCGCCGCGTCAGTGGCGGGCAAGAAGCTGTTCGTCGTCGGCGAACACTTCGATCCCGATGCGGTGATACTGATCAACGGCGAAGCGCAGAAGACTGCAAACGATGATCAGAGCCCGAAGAGCACGCTGATCGCAAAGAAAGCCGGAAAGAAAATCCAACCCGGCGACAAGCTACAGGTGCGAAACCCTAACGGCACCGTGTCGCAGGAGTTCAGCTTCCCTGGCTCGTAGCATCTATGGGTCACAGGCGCTACAGCTCCAGGTACGCTCTACAAAATAAACCCTAGCCTGCATTCGTTCGTCGATAACTTTACTCGGGCCGCGGCCTTGCAGGCGTTGAGAGTAGAACCTCCGCAGCGGGCGTTCAGAGTACCGACTTAGTCGGGCAGTGCCGTCATTGATGAACTAATCGACGAACGAATGCACTGCCCGACTAAAGTCGGTACTCTGAACGCCCGCTGCCGAAGGGCTCTTCTGCTTACCTCTCTTGGCCGAGTTCGTTCAGCCTGGTCCGGAGACTGGATTACTAAGCACGCCGATCCCTTTTATTGTTATGTCGATCCGATCCCCGTCCTTCAGGAACACCGGCGGATTCATGTAGACGCCGACACCGGACGGCGTGCCGGTAGAAATAATGTCGCCAGGCTTCAAGGTCAGGTCTTCCGAGATGAACTCGATCAACTCGGGAATTTTGAATATCAGATCGTTTGTGTTCGAGTGCTGTCTCACTTCCCCATTCACAACCAGTTCGATGTCGAGATTGTGCGGATCGGTAATCTCATCCGTCGTCACAAGCCACGGACCACAAGGAGCAAACGTATCGAGCCCTTTCGCGCGGACCCATTGTCGTTCTCGCTTTTGAAGATCTCGCGCGGTTACGTCGTTCATTATCGTGTAGCCCGCGACATATTCCATCGCTTGATCTGCGCTGACCGACCGCGCCTCCCTGCCGATGACCACCGCAAGCTCGGCTTCGTAATCGATCATCTCACTCACTCGCGGCAATTTGATTTCGTCGCGAGTAGCGATCAACGCCGTAACAGTTTTCGAAAACACCAGCGGGAACTCCGGCGGCTTTGCGTTCTGCTCCGCAGCGTGGGCTGCATAGTTCAAGCCTACCGCCAGAATCTTTCCGGGCGCTACAATCGGCGGCCCCAATCTCGCAGCCGATAGGGGAATCAGCGCGCCACTCGCCTTCAATTCACCCGCAAGCGTCGGCGCGGATTCAATCGCCGCGAGAATGTTGTTTCGCCACGTCAACCCGTGCCGCAGAACATCGAGCGCGTCTCGATAAGCGCCTTCGATGTGCTGGAACTGAGTGGCGTCGCCGTCCGCTTCGATCCATTCGCCCTTTTGTTCGATGATCTCGCAATAAGCAGTCACATCCAGGACTTCATCGCCAATTAAGATCCCTGCGCGGTTATGACCTTCAACAAGCATGGACAAGAGTTTCATCGTGTCTCCCAAGTTTTGAAGAACAAAATTATATCAGAACAGCAACAACCGGGCGTTCAGAGTACCCCTGGGCAGCGGCTCTACTCTGAACGCTGCTGCCGAGGTTGAACTCTGAACCTCCAGTCTCTATGCTGTCATCCTAATTTTTGTCGGAGGCGAGAATGATCATTCCGTTTACGGAGATTCGAAGCTTAATACCGGCGTACATCTTTAATGAGTTTGGTCAGCTTACGGGACACTTCGTTCGCCACGACGAAATAATATGCGAGTCAGGCGATGGCCGAATCAAGATATGGTTGAACGAGGATGCGTTCAACGAGCGGGACCCTGAGCGGCTCATATGTGATTATGCTGAACGAGACCTGCGAGGAGATTAACGTCCGACAAACTTCAGTTTGTCGCCTTCGTTCGAAAAAAGCCGCTAAACGACAAACTGAAGTTTGTCGGACTGGAGAGACCGATGAAAATCGAACAGTTTCAGATGGAGCGGATGCAATCAACCTGGGAGAACCTCGTTCGCTACAACCTTTCTGAAAGCGGCGTTCACCCGGCTACGATTGGCGAGTTGATTCCCGACCCTTCACAGCGCGAAGCGTTGCTGAACATCGAGCTCGGTTACAGCCAGTCAAACGGCACGCCGGAGCTGAGAAGATCAATCGCGGCGATTTATCCAGGGGCAACCGAAGAGAACGTTATCGCGACAGTGGGCACGGCGGAAGCGAACTTTCTCATCGCGTGGATGCTGACCGAACCGGGCGATGAAGTAATAATGATGATGCCCAACTACATGCAGCTCTGGGGACTCGTGCGCGGCTTTGGAGCGGAGCTGAAACCGCTTCCGCTAGTTGAAGAACTGCAATGGGCGCCCGATCTCGATGCGCTCGAGCGCGCCGTTTCACCGCGAACGAAGCTGATCGCCATTTGTAATCCTAACAACCCGACGGGCTCGATTCTTACCGAGCAGGAGATGGAGCGAATTGTCGCGGCGGCGCGGCGCTGCGGCGCGTGGCTGCTTGCGGACGAAGTCTACCGAGGGGCCGAGCTCGAGCGGGACGTCACACCGAGCTTCTGGGGGAGCTACGAAAAGGCGATCGTCACCAGCGGGCTGTCGAAGGCTTATGGGTTGCCGGGCCTGCGGATCGGATGGATCGTCTCCACACCCGAGTTGGTCGCGAACGCGTGGTCCTATCACGACTACACAACCATAGGTCCGGGCCCCGCGAGCGATATGCTTGCGCAGATCGCGCTGACGCCCGAGAACCGCGCGAGACTGCTCAAGCGAACCCGAGGCATCTTGAACGCCAACTATCCGATTTTGGAAGAGTGGGCCGCGGCCACCGATCTTCAGTTTGTTCCTCCTCAGGCCGGAGCGATCGCATACCTCCGTTATCACCTGGAGATAGGCTCGCTCGATCTCGTCGAAAGGCTGCGGAAGGAAAAGAGCGTGCTGATAGTACCTGGCGAACAATTCCTGATGGGCAAGTACCTGAGGATTGGATTCGGCTCCAACGCCGATCATCTTCGAGCTGGGCTTGAATTGATCAGCAGCTTTATTGAAGCGTTGTGAAGAATGAACCGTGATGCGTGAAACGTGATCCGTGAAGCGTGATCCGTGAAACCGCTTCTCCGCATACGCATCACGTTTCACGCATCACGTTTCACGCATCACGCTTCACGTTTCACTCCTCGCATGCACTTGAGACTCGCTTTCATCGGCTTCGGAAATGTCGCTCGCGCGTTCGCGCGAATCCTGCACCTCCGCGAGTCGAAGCTCGCCGAACGGTACGATCTGCGATTTAGCATTACCGCTATAGCAACGGCTCGGCACGGCTGCATCATTTCAAAAGATGGCATCGAGCTGCTAAAAGCAGTCGCTTGCGTTGAGAGCGGCGGTAGTCTTACTGAGCTGCGTGACGCGATCGATGTGCGGGATTCGGCAACCCTGATTGAGAGATGCAATGCCGACCTCGTATTCGAGACAACCCCTCTCAACCCTGACAACGGCGAGCCCGCGATCACCCATATTCGAAGCGCTCTGACTCGCGGCATACACGTCGTAACCGCAAACAAGGGACCCATCGCATTCGCTTATCGCGAGCTTGAATCGCTGGCTTCGCTCCACGGAGCCGCCTTTCGATTTGAAGGCATCGTGATGGATGGAACGCCGATCTTCAATCTGGTCGATTCCTGCCTGCCCGGCGCGCGAGTGCTTGGCTTTAGCGGTGTTCTCAACAGCACCACAAATCTGATCCTCACCGGCATGGAAGCCGGCCAATCGTTTGAAGAATGTCTCGCGGATGCTCAACGCCGCGGCATCGCGGAAGCCGACGCCGCCAACGATATCGATGGCTGGGACGCGGCAGTGAAGGCAGTGGCGCTTGCAAACGTGTTGATGGATTCAGACTCGCGGCCGGCAGATGTCGATCGCAAGGGGATTCGCGGCATAAAGGTTGAAGACTTGAAGTCGGCTGCGACGGCCGGAATGGCCTTGAGACTGGTTGCGCGAGGCAAACAAACAACCAACGGAGTAAAGCTTACGGTCGCGCCGGAAGAGGTGTCGGCGTCGTCCGTGCTCGGTTCGGTTCGCGGAACATCGAACGCGCTGGTGCTCGAGACCGACCTGATGGGCGAGATCGCGATAGTTGAAACGGATCCCGGCGTGGAGCAAACCGCCTACGCGCTCCTGAGCGATTTGATAAGGATCAGAGTGAGACGTGATTCGTGAAACGTGATTCGTGATGCGTGATCAGTGATTCGTGATCCGTGATGCGTGATCCGTGCGGACCAGTCAAATCCGCGTCATCCGTGGTCTATCCATGCAATGAACGATAGACCGCGGATAACGCGGATTTGGCAGATTTACACGGATACTCAAACTTGCTGTTCAACTCCGCGATATGCTATAAGCCTTGTTTTGCCGTAAGCGCCATTTTCGCTTCTGTGATGGCTGCTTCCGCGTGTGGCCTGGCTTGAAAGGCCACAAGAAACTGACCCTCAGACTGGTGAAAGGGAGTAATCATACAAACGTAATGAAAGCTATTTCTGTTCTAGTCACGACACCTAAACGGATATGGGCAGGCGCCAGAGCCACCCTGCATCCGCGCGCGCTGGTGATAGGATCATTTGTGCTTGCGGCGCTGACCGGAAATGCCTCGCTTGTTCTAGCTCAGACCCACGATCCTGCAACTCCTCATCAGCCGGGCGGGGAAGCAAATCTGAAGCTGCCCGATTTGTCACAGGTGCGCTTCCTTGGATTCGATGGCCACACTCTCCTGCTGTTCGGTCTGGTTGTCTGTGCGCTGGGCCTGCTTTTCGGTCTCGTCATGTACATGCACTTGAAGAACCTCCCGGTGCACAGTGCGATGCGGGAAATCTCGGAGCTTATTTACGAAACTTGCAAAACGTATCTCGTCACGCAGGGGAAGTTCATTCTCATTCTCGAGGCATTCATCGCGGTGATCATTGCCTTGTACTTCGGCTTGCTGCTGAAGTTTGAAGCGGTGCGGGTGATCATCATACTCCTGTTCAGCCTGGTGGGAATCGGCGGCAGCTACGGTGTGGCGTGGTTCGGCATTCGCGTCAACACTTTTGCAAACTCGCGAACTGCTTTTGCGAGCCTCGAGAGCAAGCCTTATTCGCTTTACGCGATCCCGCTCAAAGCCGGTATGAGCATTGGGATGATGCTGATCAGCGTCGAGCTGTTCATCATGCTCTGCATTCTCCTGTTCATCCCCGCCGCGTATGCCGGCCCGTGCTTCATTGGCTTCGCCATCGGCGAGTCGCTTGGCGCCGCGGCCCTTCGGATTGCGGGCGGCATCTTCACGAAGATTGCCGACATCGGTTCGGACCTGATGAAGATCGTCTTCAAAATAAAAGAAGACGACGCGCGTAACCCGGGAGTGATTGCGGACTGCACGGGCGACAACGCCGGCGACTCGGTCGGACCAACCGCGGACGGATTTGAGACCTACGGTGTGACTGGTGTGGCCCTGATTACGTTTATTCTTCTGGCGGTGAGCAATCCGACGATTCAGGTGCAACTGCTGGTTTGGATCTTTGTAATGCGCATCATGATGATCGTCGCCAGCGCGATCTCCTACTTCGTCAACGAAGCGGTCGCGAAGGCGCGTTACCAGGGCAAGAGCGAGATGAACTTCGAAGCGCCGCTAACCTCGCTCGTTTGGCTGACGTCCGTTGTCTCGATCGTAATCACATTCATAGTCTCCTACCTGATCATCCCAACGCTGGGCGGCAACAGCACCTTGTGGTGGAAGCTTGCGATAATCATTTCGTGCGGCACGCTGGCCGGCGCGGTGATTCCGGAACTGGTCAAGGTTTTCACGTCAACGAATTCGGGTCACGTTAAGGCCGTAGTAACGTCCTCGCGTGAAGGCGGAGCGTCACTCAACATTCTGTCGGGACTGGTCGCCGGGAACTTCTCCGCGTACTGGCTGGGAATCAGCATCGTAGGATTGATGGCGGTCGCCTTCTACTTCAGCACTCTCGGGCTGGGCGCGGCGATCCCCGGTTCAACAACCTTGATAATGCTCGCGCCCGCGGTGTTTGCATTTGGTCTGGTGGCGTTTGGTTTCCTTGGGATGGGACCGGTCACCATCGCGGTTGATTCATACGGACCGGTCACCGACAACGCGCAGTCAGTCTACGAACTGTCGCTGATCGAACAAGTGCCAAACGTCGTCGAGGAGGTTAAGAGGGACTTCAATATCGACGTCAACTTTGATCGCGCCAAACACCTGCTCGAAGAAAACGACGGCGCGGGCAACACTTTCAAGGCGACGGCCAAACCGGTGTTGATCGGTACGGCGGTGGTCGGCGCAACCACGATGATCTTCTCGATCATCATGGCGCTAACGAACGGGCTGACCACGAACACCGAAAGCCTGTCGCTGCTGCACGCGCCGTTTGTGCTTGGGCTGATAACCGGCGGCGCCATCATCTACTGGTTCACCGGCGCGTCGATGCAAGCGGTTACGACCGGCGCATATCGCGCAGTCGAGTACATCAAAGCAAACATAAACCTGGAGAGCGTCGAGAAGGCTTCAGTAGAGGACAGCAAGAAGGTCGTTGAGATTTGCACCAAGTACGCGCAGAAAGGAATGTTCAACATATTCCTCACCGTGTTCTTCTCAACGCTGGCCTTTGCGTTCCTCGAACCTTTCTTCTTCATCGGCTATCTGATTTCGATTGCGATTTTCGGCTTGTATCAGGCGATCTTCATGGCTAATGCCGGAGGCGCCTGGGATAACGCAAAGAAGATCGTGGAAGTAGAGTTACAACAGAAGGGCACGGCGCTTCATGACGCGACAGTCGTCGGCGACACCGTGGGAGATCCGTTCAAGGACACGTCGTCGGTGGCGTTGAATCCTGTGATCAAGTTCACCACGTTGTTCGGGTTGCTGGCGGTCGAGCTGGCGGTCAAGCTCACGATCGACGCGGGACCGATGATCACCCATCTTCTGGCGGCCGGGTTCTTCTTGATATCCACGGTCTTTGTCTGGCGGTCCTTTTACAGAATGCGCATCGGGAGCTAGGAGAGTGATGCGTGAAACGTGATCCGTGAATTCGCATAATCGGACTTCATCACGAATCACGTTTCACGTTTCACGTTTCACTCTGGTTGCTATGATTCGTCGCTTGCGGTCATAATCGTCTAAAGAATCGGAGATCATAAATGGCAGAACGAGATAAAGTTATTAAGAGCGGACAGTTGACCTTGCCGCGTCTTCTGTTCCTTGTGGTAGTCGGGGGCGTGATCGTATTCACGGTCT